>NZ_JAENSV010000001.1:0-397146 GCF_016613265.1 Pseudomonas sp. MF6751 | reverse complement strand
CTTACTGCTGGAGCAGGGAGTATCCATGCCCCAAGGCGAAATGGCCATCAGCCAACGTATCCCGCGAATACTGGAAGACGCCACTCAGCCATTACCCGATTTGCTGCGCGAACTAATCGCCGAACTGTTAGTTGAATGGGTTCATTTGGGCGACCGCGTCAACGTGTTGACCGGTCGGCTCGAAACAGCGGCGAAGAACGATGAGACAGCCAAGCGATTGATGACGGTGCGCGGAGTCGGTCCGATCATAGCCACAGCGCTGCTGGCCAAGCAGACTGAGCCTGAACGCTTCGCCAATGCTCGACAGTTCGCCGCCTACTTCGGGCTGGTGCCTAGCCAGCACAGTAGCGGAGAAAAAGTCCGGCTCGGCAAGATGAGCAAGAAGGGGGATGCGTATTTGCGCAGCCTGGCGGTCCAGGGTGCCCACGCCGTGTTAAGACAGGTGCGACCGGATTCAGAACAGCCAGACGACCAGCGGCTACAGCGTTGGGTATCTCGCCTAGGGCGCAAGGAGGCGGCAGTGCGTTTGGCCAACCGTAACCTGCGTATCCTCTGGCGGCTCTTGCAAAACGACCAAACTTATCGACGTCAGCCAGGCAATAGTCAGGAGGCTGCGATGAGCCACTGATTTACAGAGTTCTGCCACCGGGGCGTTTAGCCGCTCCAACCCGTGCTAACGAACATTGACCCCTGGTCAGACCGTCGCGAATTGATGCCTGCGCTCCTACCGGCCCTTGAGGCCTTTTTGTAATGGGCAGATCGCGAGCTGATCCAATGTTGGCCAGAAGCTGTTTGGAGCTTCCTCGGATAGGCCTGATACATAGATGCAACCGGGTACCAATGTTTGAAAAGCGGGTTGACAGTGGAGGGCGAGTCCATACATAGGAGCGAGCTTGCTCGCTCCTACCTGTACACCATCAGCGGTGATTCAAGGCCCTCAGGATCGCGGCGCTTTCAGCATCTGGGGTGCCGTCAAACAATGACGGGCGAAAGCGCATCTGGAACGCAGCGATGACGTGCCTTGTGGCCACATCCAGCTCACCGGTCTGCGGCGTCTGGTAGCCCAGGCGCACCAGCTCTTCCTGGAACCAGGTAATGCTCGGCAACTGCGCGGCGTACTGCACCTGGAACCGGGCCACTGCCTGGGCATCCGGCCACACGGCCAGACCTTCTGCCGCCAAGCGTTTCCAAGGGAACAACGGGCCTGGGTCCAGCTTGCGCAGTGGGGCAATGTCGCTGTGCCCGATGATGTTCTTGGGGTCGATGCCATTGCGCTTGCTGATGTCCTTGAGCAGCACGATCAGCGACTGCACCTGCGCTTCGGAATACGGGTACCACACACGCCCCGTCGGCGTATCACTGAACCCTGGGTTGACGATCTCTATGCCGATGGAGCTGGAGTTGAGCCAGGTGCGCCCCATCCACTCGCTTTCCCCGGCGTGCCAGGCGCGCTGGCTTTCATCCACCAGCTTGTAGATGGTGCCGGAGGCGTCGTCGCCGATCAGGTAATGGCTGCTGACCTGGCCATGGGTCAACAGCGCCAGGGAACGTTCAAGGTTGGTCGAGGTGTAATGCACCACAACGAACTGCACGCGGTTGTCGTGGTTAACCGAAGGATGGCTGGTGTTCAGGCGCGGGCCACTGGCGCAGCCGGCGAGCAGAAGAAACGCTAAAGCGATATACAAGGATTTCATGGCGAGAGGCATTACACTGAAAGACGATAATGCAACAGTGTAACGTAAGGTTCATGGCTAGGCGGTCAAATCACAAAATGGAACATCTTTTATGCCGCCTGCACCTGATTACGCCCCGCAGCCTTTGCCCTGTAGAGTGCCTCGTCGGCACGCTTGAGCGCCAGGTCACTGCGCTCGCCGGCCTGAAACTGCGCCACGCCCATGGACACCGTGATCGTTACCGGCTCGCCCTTGAAGTGGAACGGGCACGCTGCAATGGCCTCACGCAATACTTCACCTACGGCCAGGGCATCCGCCAAAGCTGAGTCGGGCATGAGCAGCACAAACTCTTCACCCCCAAAACGCGCGATGAAGTCCGTCGGCCGCAGGCGCTTGCTCAGCACATTGGCGATGATCTTCAAGACTTTGTCCCCTGCCAGGTGACCGTAGCCGTCGTTGATGCGCTTGAAGTGGTCCAGGTCGAGCATAGCCAGCGACAGGCTGTTACCCCGCTGATGCCAGGCGTTGACCTCGTAATCGAGGCGTTCGCTCCACGCCGCACGGTTGGGCAGCCCGGTGAGCGGATCGATCAAGGCCTTCTGGCGCTGCACCTCCAGGTGCTCGCGGTAGCCCTGGGCCTCCTGCTCCATATGGGCCACGCGTTCAGCCAGGCCTTTGAGGCGCGCGGCCACTTCCTGTTCGCGCAGGTCACGCTGTTGCTGGTGTTCATCCATGGTGCCGAGCAAGCCCTCAAGATGGCTTTCGAGCACCTGCTTGAGGCTGTCCAGGTCGGCGGCGTCCTGCACGCTGCTTTGCAGGCCGTCGACCTGCTCGCGAATCTGTGTGTCCAGCTCCCGTGCGGCCAGGCTGCTGTCGGCGTGGCCCTCGCTGGCGACCTGCAGATGACCCTGGAATGCCTCGAGACGCTCGTTGAGCTGCTTGAGATAAGCCTCGAACTCATGCTGGCCACTGTCGGTGACCGCCAGCATCAGCACGGCCAGGTCATCCAGGATCGGCAGCAGTTCGTACCAATTCAAACCATGGGCGAGACGCTCACGCATCGCCTCGGCCTGGGGCTGGTGACGTTCGGGCAGGGAAAGATCTTCCAGCAGGCCGAGCAAAGTGCCTTCAATGTGCTTGGCCACCGAGCTGTAGGACGGTTCAGGAGAATCGGGCAGGGCGTAGGCGCCGTCCGGTTGCAGTTCGTCGGGCTCGGGGCTTTCCAGCACAGGGGGCAGCGACAGGCTGCCGATGGTGGTCTCATCCGGTGTTTCGACTGGAGCCGGCGGCGGTTCGATAAAGGCAGCGAGTGCGCTTTCGTGAGCAGGCTCCGCAACCGGTGGCGCCTGCACGTCGGGCTCCGGTAATTGCGCAGGCGCAATCGACGGCAGCTCTGGAGCGTCGAATACCGGCGTTTCGCTGGCGACCTCTTGCCCTTCGGCCGCGGCAACAGGCGCAGCCTTCAAGGCCACGGGTGTGGGTGACAGCGGTGCAAAGGCACGCAAGGCTTGGGTCAGCTCTTCCGATTGCGCAGGTTCTTCCGGTTCGGGTGCGGGTTTGGGCGCTGCAGGCTTTGGCGCTGCCAATTGCATTGCCGGCAGTGGCTCAGCGTCAACCGGCAATGCTTCACTGGCGGCCTCCTTACTACCGAACAGGCGTTGCAACAGGCCCGGGCCTGGGCGTGCGGTATCGCCTTCAGGCTCCAGATTATTCAGCGCCTGCCCCTGCAGGCTGCTCAGCTCACTGAGTAGCAGGGGTATCTCCCGCGCTTGTGCCACGCGACCATCGAGTTGCTTGGCGAAGGTTTTCAGCGGGCGAGCCACCTCGCGGGGCAACGACAGCTTTTGCAACTGGGTGACCAAGGCGGTGAGCGCGGTGCTGATCTGGTCGACACGGGTTTCGCGGCGCTGCTCCGAATCCAGCACGGCCTTTTCCAGGCGCGGCAGTAAAGCGGCGAGGGCAGCATCCATGTCGTTCGTGCGCACGACATCGCGCATTTCCTTCATGCATTGATCGACGGCGCGGTCGGTGCCTTCGGCGGCCAGCGTGCTGCGCACCAGCCCGCGGCGCAGCAAATCGAGGCGGGCAGCCCAGCGGCGTTCGAGTTTGTCTTGCTGCTCGATGCTCTGGAGGTATTTCTCTTTCCAGCGCTGGGCGTCGTCGCTCATGCAAGGGGTCCGCGAGGGCCTGGGCTCAACGCGGGTAATGCATCAGCCGTGAGCGAACCCGGCAGACGAATCTCTACCGCGACCGGCAGGTGATCGGAAATGGGCTGCGCTAGCACCTGCACACTTTCCAGTGTGAGGCTTGGGCTGAGCAGGATATGGTCAAGACAGCGCTGCGGGCGCCAGCTGGGAAACGTGGCTTCGACTTGCGGCGCCAATAACCCAAGGTCGCGCAGCGGAGAATTCTGCAGCAGGTCGTTGGCATGGGTGTTCATGTCACCCATGAGCACCTGATGCTTATAGTTGCCAATCAATTCACGCACGTAGGCCAGTTGCAGGTTGCGCGTACGCCCCCCGAGGGCCAGATGCATCATCACCACCACCAAGGCTTCCGGACCTTCGCCAAAACGCACAAGAATCGCCCCGCGCCCTTTGGGGCCTGGCAGGGGGTGATCTTCAATTGCAGTGGGTTTGAGACGGCTGAGCACGCCGTTGCTGTGCTGTGCCAGGCGCCCTAGATTACGGTTGAGTTGCTGATACCAGTATGGAAAAGCCCCCAACTGAGCCAGGTGTTCCACCTGGTTGATATAGCCGGAGCGCAGGCTGCCGCCGTCGGCTTCCTGCAGGGCGACCAAGTCGAAGTCACTTAGCAGGTCGCCGATTTTCTGCAGGTTACCGGTACGCCCCTTGTGGGGCAGCAGATGCTGCCAGCCACGCGTGAGGTAGTGCCGATACTTCTCGGTACTGTTGCCCACCTGGATATTGAAGCTGAGCAGGCGCAAGCGGCTGTCTGCCGGCAGGCCCGTGGACTCCAGGTGATGCTCGTTGACCTGCGGTTCATGCAGGCCAACGACACGCTCGGTACCCCAGCGGCGCATGGCGAGCCCCTTACTTGGCAGCGCGTTCTTTGGCAATCAGTTGGTCAGCAACGTTCAGGGTCGCTTCAGGACCACCGGTGCTGCCCAGGTCGAAACGGTATTTGCCGTTGACGATCAGAGTTGGAACGCCTTGCACGCCGTACTTCTGCGCGAGTTCCTTGGCCTGTTTGATCTGGCCCTGGATAGCGAAGGAGTTAAAGGTCGCCAGGAACTTGTCCTTGTCGACACCTTGAGTAGCAACGAAGTCAGCCATTTCGTCCGGCTTGGTCAGGCGCTTGCCTTGTTTCTGGATCGCTTCGAAGACAGCGTTGTGGACCTTGTGCTCAACACCCATGGCTTCCAGGGTCAGGAACAGTTGGCCGTGGGCGTCCCATGGGCCACCGAACATGGCAGGAATGCGACGGAAGTTAACGTCCTTGGGCAGCTTTTCAGCCCATGGGTTGATAGTCGGCTCGAAGGCGTAGCAATGCGGGCAGCCGTACCAGAACAGCTCCACCACCTCGATCTTGCCGGGTACCGCAACCGGAACCGGGTTAGCCAGTTCAACATAGGTTTTACCGGCTTCAAGCGGCACATCGGCAGCTTGAGCGGTCATGCCGAAGAGGCTGGCAGTGACGAGAGCGGCGCTGAGGATCAGATTACGCATGCTTTACTCCTGGACAAATAAAGTCGCCTCACGCGACCTTTGTTGTGACAGGTCTACGCGGACATGAGTTCGTTAGTGTAACGGCAGCGGCCACAAAAAAGGGCGGCCTGAGCCACCCTTTTTATGCTTGCATCGCGGGATTAATCGAGCGTTAACGCCCAGCCCCGTCAGTGCAGGCCCTGGATATAACTGGAGAGGGCTGCGATGTCTTCGTCGCTCAGCTTGCGAGCGATGGTGCGCATGGTCATGGCGTCCCCATCGTTGGCCCGGCCGGCTTCTTCTTTGCGGAAGTCGGTCAACTGTTTGGCGATGTAGGTGGCATGCTGGCCGCTCAGGTGCGGGAAGCCTGCGGCAGCGTTGCCTGCGCCATTGGGCGAGTGGCAACCGGTGCAGGCGGGCAAGCCTTTTTCCAGGTTACCGCCACGGAACAACTGTTCTCCGCGGGCGACCAATTTAGGATCGGCAGCTCCCACGCTACCCTTCTGGCTGGCAAAATACGCCGCGAGGTCCGCCAGGTCCTGATCGTTGAGATTGGTCAGCAGGCCGGTCATTTCCAGCACCGTGCGCTTGCCGTCCTTGATGTCGTGCATCTGCTTGCTCAGGTAACGCTCACCCTGGCCGGCCAGTTTGGGGAAGTTCGGCGCCGGGCTGTTACCATCCGGGCCGTGGCAGGCACCACACACGGCGGCCTTCGCTTGACCGGCAGTGGCATCACCTTTGACGGGGCCCTCTGCAGCGACGGCAGCGCCTGTGATGCCCAAGGTCAACAGCAGACTCACGATCAGTTTGTTCATCAGCTAATCCAACTACGGCTAAGGGTTTAAGAGTTATCTACCGGGTTTACTCACCATCAAATCAATGACGGCCTGGTAATCCTCAGTACTGCAGTCCATGCACAAACCACGCGGCGGCATTGCCTTGAAACCCTGGGTCACGCACTGCGTCAGCCTGACCATGCAAACTCGGTTGATCCTGTGTAGCCTGAGCGCCGTAAAGCGGAATCAGGGCAGCAGAAGCGAGCAACCGTCGGTCCATACATCGACCTATTCAGGGTTTGAGAGCGTTTTGCGTTCTAATGCGCAATAAAGGTCTTTCGCTCCCGTGAACCTCATCCTTCGCTGGGACAAAGCACACACAAAATCTGCGGCATTATATACTGGCGCTACTGAAACGGAAACGACACCGCTTGCCGCACCCTTTCTCGGCACCGCCCACATCGGAAATCTCATGCAACTCAAGAACCCCATCCTCGGCCTGTGCCAACAGTCCACCTTCATGCTCAGCGCCGCCAAAGTGGACCAATGCCCCGATGACGAGGGCTTTGAAGTCGCCTTTGCCGGCCGTTCCAACGCCGGTAAATCCAGCGCACTGAACACCCTGACTCACGCCAGCCTGGCGCGCACCTCGAAAACCCCGGGCCGCACGCAACTACTCAATTTCTTCAAGCTAGACGATGATCGGCGTCTGGTCGACCTGCCGGGCTACGGTTATGCAAAAGTACCTATCCCGCTGAAGCTGCATTGGCAGCGTCACCTTGAGGCTTACCTGGGCGGTCGCGAGAGTTTGAAGGGTTTGATTCTGATGATGGATATCCGTCATCCAATGACCGACTTCGACTTGCTGATGCTCGACTGGGCTGTCGCCAGCGGCATGCCGATGCACATTTTGCTGACCAAGGCCGACAAGCTCACCTACGGCGCAGCCAAGAACACGCTGCTCAAAGTGCAGTCCGAAATCCGTAAGGGCTGGGGCGATACCATCACGATTCAGCTGTTCTCTGCCCCCAAGCGCATGGGCCTGGAAGAAGCCTACACCGTACTGGCCGGCTGGATGGAATTGGCGGACAAGGGCGCAGAAATCGCCGAGTGACTTTTCTGCGGGCAAAAAAAACCCCGGACTTCTTTTGGGGAGGGGAAGTTCGGGGTTCAAGTTCCGGACCGCTAGGGCGGGGTCCAGAATTATCTGCCAACACTTAACACAACATAGGAGCATTGAAGGGCTTCACCACCCATTCAGTAACTCTGAGTGGCAGTTCACAGGTTAAGTTCCGACAGGCTCAAAAAACTATTGGAAATAACTGACGACGGTTTCCGATCTAAACCGCTTCGCCACCACTGACGGTGATGGCGAAGCCGCGGAATCAGTGCGCCTCGTCCCAGTTATCGCCCACGCCTACGTCCACCACCAACGGCACGTCCAACTGAGCCGCTGCGCTCATATGCTCGCGAATCTTCTCGCTGACCTGCGCGACCAAGTCTTCACGCACCTCCAGCACCAATTCGTCGTGCACTTGAAGGATGACCTTGGCATCCAGGCCCGACTCGGTCAGCCAGTTATCCACCCGCACCATGGCTTTCTTGATGATGTCCGCCGCCGTGCCCTGCATCGGCGCGTTGATCGCTGTGCGCTCGGCCGCCGCGCGCTCCTGGGGCTTGTTGGAGTTGATATCCGGCAAGTACAGGCGCCGCCCGAAGAAGGTTTCGACATACCCCTGATCCGCCGCCTGGGCGCGGGTGCGCTCCATATATTCGCGCACCCCTGGATAGCGAGCGAAGTACACATCAATGTAAGCCTTGGCGGTCTTGGTATCGACACCGATGTCCTTACCCAGCTTCTGGGCACCCATGCCGTAAATCAGGCCAAAGTTGATCGCCTTGGCGCTGCGGCGCTGGTTGGACGTGACCTCATTCAACTCGACCTTGAATACTTCGGCCGCCGTGGCCGTGTGCACGTCCAGGTCATTGCGGAAGGCGTTCATCAAGCCTTCGTCCTTGGACAAATGCGCCATGATCCGCAGCTCGATCTGCGAATAGTCCGCCGCCAGCAGCTTGTAGCCCTTGGGCGCGACAAACGCCTGGCGAATGCGCCGCCCCTCGGCGGTACGCACCGGAATGTTCTGCAGGTTCGGATCGCTGGAGGACAAGCGCCCGGTCGCCGCGACGGCCTGATGGTAAGAGGTATGAATACGCCCGGTACGCGGGTTGATCTGTTCCGGCAGGCGGTCGGTGTAGGTACTTTTGAGCTTGCTCATGCTGCGGTACTGCATCAGTACCTTGGGCAACGGAAAATCATCTTCGGCCAGTTTGGCCAACACTTCCTCAGCGGTGGATGCCTGGCCCTTGCCGGTTTTTTTCAGCACCGGCATGCCGAGCTTCTCGTACAGGATCGCCCCGAGCTGCTTGGGCGAGCCCAGGTTGAATTCTTCACCGGCGATCTCGTACGCCTGGCGCTCCAGCTCGACCATTTTGTTACCCAGCTCGATGCTCTGGATGCCGAGCAGATCCTTGTCTACCAGTGCGCCCTGGCGCTCGATGCGTGCCAGCACCGGCACCAGCGGCATCTCGATGTCCGTCAGCACACTGACCAGGCTCGGGATCGCCGCCAGTTGCGCGTACAAGTGCTGATGCAGGCGCAAGGTCACGTCGGCATCTTCGGCCGCGTAGGGGCCGGCTTGCTCAAGGGCGATCTGATCGAACGTGAGTTGCTTGGCCCCTTTGCCGGCGATGTCCTGGAAGCTGACCGTGTCGTGGTCCAGGTACTTCTTCGCCAGACTGTCCATATCGTGCCGGGTCGCGGTGGAATTGAGCACGTAGGATTCGAGCATGGTGTCGAAGGCGATGCCGCGTACGGTAATGCCCTGTGCAGGGTCGCCACCAATGGCGCAGTTGGCCAGGATGTTCATGTCGAACTTGGCGTGCTGGCCCACCTTGAGTTTGGTCGGGTCTTCCAGCAGCGGTTTCAGGGCCAGCAGAACGGTGTCGCGGTCCAATTGATCCGGCGCGCCGATATAGGAATGGGTCAGCGGGATGTAGGCGGCTTCATGGGGCTGCACAGCAAACGAGACCCCGACCAATTGCGCCTGCTGGGCGTCGATGCCGGTGGTTTCGGTGTCGAAAGCAAACAACGGCGCATCGTGGAGTTTTTTCAGCCACACGTCGAAGGTAGCCTGGTCCAGAATAGTGGTGTAAACCGCCTCTACCGGTACTGATACAACAGCCTCGACCGGCATTTCGGCGGCAGGCGCAACCTCGCTCGCCGACTTGAGCTCGACACGCTTGGCATCGCGCTGGATTTCGTCGTACCAGCTCTTGAACTCAAGCAGCGTGTACAGCTCCAGCAGCTTTTCGCGATCCGGTTCGATCAGGTGCAAGTCATCCAGCCCGATATCCAGCGGCACATCGATCTTGATCGTCGCCAACTGATAGGACAGGAATGCCATCTCCTTGTGCTCCTCCAGCTTGGCCGGCAGGGTCTTGGCCCCACGGATAGGCAGGGTCGGCACAATATCCAGCTGCTCATAAAGCTCTTTGAGGCCGCCATTGACCCCTACCAGCAAGCCGGAGGCGGTCTTGGGGCCAATGCCCGGAACGCCGGGAATGTTGTCGGACGAGTCACCCATCAACGCCAGATAGTCAATGATCTGCTCCGGAGCGACGCCGAATTTCTCCTTAACGCCCTCGATGTCCATCGAGCTACCGGTCATGGTGTTGACCAAGGTAATGTGGCCGTCCACCAGCTGCGCCATGTCTTTGTCACCGGTCGAGATCACCACCGGGCGGCTGGCGGCCGCGCTGCTGCGGGCCAGGGTACCGATCACGTCATCGGCCTCGACGCCCTCGACGCACAGCAACGGGAAGCCAAGAGCGATCACGCTTTGATGCAGCGGCTCGATCTGCAGGCGCATGTCATCGGGCATGCTCGGGCGGTTGGCTTTGTATTCGGCGTACATCTCATCGCGAAAAGTCCCACCCTTGGCGTCGAAAACCACCGCAAATGGGCTGTCCGGGTACTGCTTGCGCAGGCTTTTGAGCATGTTCAACACGCCCTTGACCGCACCGGTGGGCAGGCCTTTGGAGGTGGTCAGCGGTGGCAGCGCGTGGAAGGCGCGATACAGATAAGAAGAACCGTCCACCAGGACGAGGGGCGCTTGGCTCATGAGCAGGATCAACCTTTTCGGCGGGTCAGGCGCTAGAATAGCCGGACCAATGAAAACAAAGGGACAAGGTTATCATGCGTACATTCAATCGCCTGCTGTTGACCGGTTTGATTGCACTCGCTCCGATGGCTGTCATGGCGGCAGACAGTGCCCCTGGAGGTGATCCGGAAGTTACCATTCGCACGGAAGGCGACAAAACCATCCAGGAATACCGCCAAAACGGCTTTCTGTACGCGATCAAGGTCACCCCGAAGGGCGCACCACCGTACTTTCTGGTACGTGCGGACGGCACCGACGCGAATTTCATCCGCTCTGACCAGCCGGATATGCTGATCCCGTCATGGAAGATCTTCGAATGGAAATGATTTCTTAATTTTAACCGGCGCTGCCCACCGCAGCGCCCGTAACGGCAGTTTTAACCATGTCTGTGTTCACCCCCCTGGCTCGGCCCGAGCTAGAAACCTTTCTCGCCCCTTATGGGCTCGGCCGCCTGCTTGATTTCCAGGGGATTGCCGCCGGCAGCGAAAACACCAATTTCTTTATCAGCCTGGAGCAGGGCGAGTTCGTCCTGACCCTGGTTGAGCGTGGCCCGGTGGCAGAAATGCCGTTCTTCATCGAACTGCTCGACGTGCTCCACGACGCCGACCTGCCTGTGCCGTACGCCCTGCGTACCACCGACGGCATCGCTTTGCGCGAACTCAAGGGCAAACCGGCCTTGCTGCAACCGCGCCTGGCGGGCAAGCACATCAAGGAGGCCAATGCACAGCATTGCACCCAGGTTGGCGAACTGCTCGGCCACCTGCACTTGGCCACCCAGGGCGAAAAGGTACTTGAACGCAAGACCGACCGCGGCCTGGATTGGATGCTCTGCGAGGGCGCGCAACTCATTTCGCACCTCAACGAGGCCCAGCAACGCCTATTGCGCGATGCGCTGGCCGAGATCGACGCCCACAAGGCCGACATTCTCGGCCTGCCGCGGGCGAATGTGCACGCCGATCTGTTTCGCGATAACGCGATGTTTGAAGGCACGCACCTGACAGGCCTGATCGACTTCTACAACGCCTGTTCGGGGCCGATGCTCTACGACGTGGCCATCGCCTTGAATGACTGGTGCTCGGATGCCGATGGCGTGATTGACGGTCACCGTGCCCGGGCGCTGCTGGGCGCTTACGCGGGGCTACGGGGGTTTACCGCGAAGGAAGCCGAGCTATGGCCGACCATGCTGCGCGTGGCGTGCGTACGGTTCTGGCTGTCCCGGCTGATCGCGGCCGAATCATTTGCCGGGCAGGATGTGTTGATTCATGACCCGGCTGAGTTCGAGCACCGCTTGGCGCAGCGTCAACAGGTCACGGTCCACCTGCCGTTCGCACTTTAAAAGACCGACTCCGTCAATGTGGGAGCTGGCTTGCCTGCAATAGCAGTATCGACTGACACTGCGCTATCGCGGGCAAGCCCACTCCCACAGGGGTTTTGTGTTGCGTGTTAGAGCGACTCCAGGCAGCCGGCCAGGTCATTGCCGAGCTTTTCCAGTACCTGCTCATAACCCTGCGCGGTAGCGGGCGTATAGCCACCCAACGCATCCAATTCAGCCAACTTTACCGGCAACCCGGCCACCAGGGTTTCGGCCAAGCGAGGTCGCAACGGCGGCTCGCTGAACACGCAAGTCTTGCCCACTTCCTGCAAACGCGCGCGCATCGCCGCTACGTGCTGCGCGCCCGGCTGCACTTCGGCGGCCACGCTGAACACGCCAGCATGCTTCAAACCGTACGCCTCTTCGAAGTAGTCAAAGGCTTCGTGAAACACGAAATAAGGTTTGCCATCAACGCCCGCCAAACGCTGCTTCAGGCGCGCATCCAGCGCGTTCAGGCGTTCTTCGAAGGCCTTCGCATTGCTCTGATAACGCTCGGCATTGGCTGGGTCGGCAGCGCTAAGATCGGCCGCCATCCGAGTGGCGATCACACGTGCATTGACCGTGGACAGCCACAGGTGCGCATCCACACTGCCTGGGCGGTGATCGTGGTCATGTTCGTCGGCTTCATCGGCATGAGAGTGGCTATCTTCGCCGAAGATGCGCAGTTTCATGCCTGGCAGGTCCTGCACGGCCACCGTTGGCGCCGTACGGCCTTTGAGCACACGCGGCAAAAACGTTTCCATGTCCGGCCCGATCCAGTACAGCAGGTCCACCGACTGCACACGCCGTACGTCGGATGGGCGCAAAGCGAAGTTGTGCGGCGACGCCCCCGGCGGCAGCAATACCTCCGGAACAGCCAAGCCGTCCTGCACGGCAGCGGCAATCAGTTGCAAGGGCTTGATGCTCGTCAGCACCTTGACCTCGGCCTGAGCGGCACCCGCAACGAACAAACTGGTGACAAATACGACAAAAACGGGAAAAAGTCGGGACACGATGACCACTCGATGGCGTAGGAACGGGTAACATAATAACGTCTCTATCAAATATCTGTCGCCGCTCATGCCTAAAACACCGCTTGCCAGCCGTCCCCACGACCACTCTCACTGCGTGCACACCGCATTGTCAGAGGCCGACACCCTGTGCGCAAAGAAAGGCTTGCGCCTGACCGCCTTGCGTCGCCGGGTGCTGGAGCTGGTGTGGCAGAGCCACAAGCCTTTGGGCGCGTACGACATTCTCGGCGTCCTCAGCGAGCAGGACGGCCGCCGCGCCGCGCCGCCCACCGTTTACCGTGCGTTGGATTTCCTGCTGGAAAACGGCCTGGTGCACCGTATCGCCTCGCTTAACGCCTTTGTCGGTTGCAACCACCCGGAGCACGCGCATCAGGGCCAGTTCCTGATCTGCCGCGAGTGCCACGCCGCCATTGAGCTTGAACAAAAAAGCATCAGCGACGCCATTATCAAAAGCTCTGCCGACGTCGGCTTCAAGGTCGAAGGGCAAACGGTCGAAGTGGTCGGCCTGTGCGCAGGCTGCCAGGGGGTTTGATGAGCAATGCGTTAATCCGCCTGGAGCAGGTCGGGGTCACGTTCGCCGGGCAAAACGTGCTGGAGAACATCGCACTGAGCGTGGAACCGGGGCAAATCGTCACCCTGATCGGCCCCAACGGCGCCGGCAAAACCACCTTGGTGCGCGCCGTGCTCGGGCTGCTCAAGCCCCACAGCGGCACGGTTTGGCGCAAGCCCAAGCTGCGCGTGGGCTATATGCCGCAAAAGCTGCATGTGGACCCGACATTGCCGCTCTCCGTATTGCGCTTCCTGCGCCTGGTGCCTGGCGTAGACCGCGCCCGCGCCCAGGCTGCGCTTAAGGAAGTCGGCGCCGAACACGTCATCGACAACCCGGTGCAAAGCATCTCCGGTGGCGAAATGCAGCGCGTGCTGCTGGCCCGCGCCTTGCTGCGCGAGCCCGAGTTGCTGGTACTCGATGAGCCCGTGCAAGGCGTCGATGTCGCCGGCCAGGCCGAGCTGTACAGCCTGATCACCCGCCTGCGCGACCGCCATGGTTGCGGCGTACTGATGGTCTCCCACGACTTGCACCTGGTCATGAGCACCACCGACCAAGTGGTCTGCCTCAACCGCCACGTATGCTGCTCCGGCCACCCGGAACAGGTCAGTGGCGACCCGGCGTTCGTGGAACTGTTCGGCAAGAACGCCCAGAGCCTGGCGATCTACCATCACCACCATGACCACGCCCATGACCTGCATGGCGCCGTCGTCGATACCCCCCACGTTCATGGAGATAGCTGCAAGCATGGCTGATTTTCTGCTCTACGCCCTGCTGGCAGGCTTGGCTTTGGCACTGGTGGCGGGCCCATTGGGCTCGTTCGTGGTCTGGCGACGCATGGCCTATTTCGGCGACACCTTGTCCCATGCCGCCTTGCTGGGCGTGGCCATGGGCTTTCTGCTGGATGTAAGCCCGGCCATCGCCGTGACCGTCGGCTGCCTGCTGCTAGCCGTGCTGCTGGTGACCCTGCAGCAACGCCAGCCACTGGCCTCCGACACCCTGCTGGGCATCCTCGCGCCCAGCACCTTGTCCCTGGGCCTGGTGGTGCTGAGCTTCATGCATGAAGTGCGCATCGACCTGATGGCCTACCTGTTCGGCGACCTGCTGGCGATCAGCCCGACCGACCTGGCCTGGATCCTCGGCGGCAGCGCTGCGGTGCTGGTGTTGCTGGTGGCCCTGTGGCGCCCGTTGCTGGCGATCACCGTGCATGAAGAACTGGCCAAGGTAGAAGGCTTGCCCGTCGCAGGCCTGCGTATGGCCTTGATGTTGCTCATCGCCGTGGTGATTGCTGTCGCGATGAAGATTGTCGGCGTATTGTTGATCACGTCGCTGCTGATCATTCCAGCCGCCGCCGCCCAGCGCCACGCTCGCTCTCCGGAGCAGATGGCGATCGGCGCCAGCCTCCTGGGGATGCTTGCAGTGTGTGGTGGCCTGGCGCTGTCCTGGTTCAAGGACACACCGGCCGGGCCGTCGATTGTGGTTACGGCGGCCGCCCTGTTTCTGCTGAGTTTTGTCCTGCCCCGTCGAGGGGTGTAGACTTGCTCGCTTTTTGCGCAAATAGAGAGTCGCAGGAATGAAGCCGTTCACCTCCCGTTATCTGCTCCTTGCCGCATTTTCACTGCTGCTGGGCGCCTGCCAAAGTACGCCGCCCGCTGCCCCCCAGGCTCCGGATCCGCGGGCTGCGGCCATCGCGCAGCTGGAACAAAACCTGGCCAGCAGCGAATTGGCCACCGCCGAAGACCAACTGGCTGCACTACAGGCCCAATCGCCCAGCGACCCGGCACTAGAGGCCTACCAGCGTCAATTGGCCGAAGCCTACCTGCAGCGCAGCCAGATCGTGCTGCAAAAAGGCGACGTCAACGCGGCCGCCACGGCCCTGAGCCGTGCCCGCGCCCTGATGCCCAAGGCGCCTGCGCTGACCGGTGGCGTCAACAGCGCCATCAGCCATGCGCGCAAAGCCGAATTGGACCAGGCAGAAGCTGCGTTGAAAGCCGCTGAGGCCAAGCCTGCCGCCAAGGTCATCGACCCCGCAGCGCCGAGCACCACCGTGGCGCTAAACCTTGCGGATGTTGAAGACATGCGCCATCAGTTGGACGCAATCGCCACCGATGTGGTGAATTACCAGTGCGATGTCAGCATCCAGGTGCCACGCACCCAGGATTACCCGTGGCTGGCCACGTTACTGACCAAGCGGGTCAAGCGGATTGATTCGGGGTATGACCTGAAGATTCACCGGCAAATCCTGAAACATATTCCGGCGCAGGTTGTGCTGATTCCGCGCAAGGCGGATTAAAAGCATCGCAGGCATGCCAGCTCCCACATTTGAGCGGTGTGGGAGCTGGCTTGCCTACGATGACGATCTAACAAACAACCGATAAGTTAAGCCGGAATCGCCTTGGATTTCGGCTCACGCTCCCACACCCGATGCTGGGCAATCGCCGCGAAGAAGGCCTTGAACGCCTTGGCATCCGCGCCCACGATCAACCCCGCATCCGCCTCCAGTTTCAGCAGGTCCAGCAACGGCTTCACATCGCTGGCTACCGCAATCGCCTTCAGGTGTTTGTAGGCTTCCAGTATGTAATGCAACGCCAAGCCATCACCGCTCAGCGCCTTCACGGACTCTTTGCCACCCGGGATAAACACTGCGTCGAAGGCAATGGACGGCATGCCTTCCATCGAGGCGTCGACCGGCAGCGTCTTGCCCTGCGCGGTGGTCACAGGTGCCGAAGTAGGCCCCAGCAACTTGGCATGGGCGCCTTCAGCTTCAAGCGCGGCTTTTAACGCGTCAATGGCCGCACCATCAACGCCGTTGGCTGCCAGAATCGCCACTTTGCGCGTTTTGATATCGCCCGATAGCAAATTCACCTGGCTCAAGGCTGGCGATTCTTTCAACGACGTTTCACGGGCAGGCACGGTGCCCTTGGTCGGCGCTGGCAAGCCCAGGTTCTGCGCAACGCGCTTGGCCAGCTCCAGGTCGATATTGGCCAGGATCTCGTTGACCTGGCGCGCACGGATGAACTCGCGCTCCACCTTGCCCAGCTCAAAACTGTAGGCCGCGATAATGTGCTCTTTCTCGTGGTGGCTCATGCTGTTGTAGAACAGCGTCGCCTGGGAGAAATGGTCACCGAAGGATTCGCTGCGCTCACGCACTTTGTTGGCATCGACGCGCTCGTAGTAGGACTCAAAGCCACCATCGGTAGGACCAGCAGGGGTTTCTTTCGGCCAACCACCATCAATAGAGTTTGGCTCGTAGGACGCACGACCCTTATCAATCACGGTGCGATGCTGAGCGTCGCGCTGGCCGTTATGAAAAGGCACGACAGGCCGGTTAATTGGAATCTCATGAAAGTTCGGCCCGCCCAGTCGGCTGATCTGGGTATCGGTGTAGGAAAACAGACGGCCCTGCAGCAATGGGTCGTTGGTGAAGTCGATGCCCGGCACGATGTGGCCCGGGCAGAACGCAACCTGCTCGACTTCAGCGAAGAAGTTGTCCGGGTTACGGTTGAGCACCATTTTGCCCAGCGGCGTGATCGGTACCAGTTCTTCTGGAATGATCTTGGTCGGGTCGAGCAAGTCGAAATCAAACGTGTGCTCGTCTTCTTCGGCCACGATCTGTACGCCCAGCTCCCACTCGGGGTAATCGCCGCTTTCAATCGCTTCCCACAGGTCACGACGGTGGTAGTCCGTATCTTTACCGGCCAGCTTTTGCGCCTCATCCCATACCAGCGAGCAGGTGCCGACTTTTGGACGCCAGTGGAACTTCACGAAGCTGGACTTACCTTCGGTATTGATCAAACGGAAGGTGTGTACCCCAAAGCCCTGCATGGCGCGCAGGCTTTTTGGAATGGCGCGGTCGGACATGGCCCAGATCACCATGTGCGCGGATTCCGGTTGCAGCGAAACAAAGTCCCAGAACGTATCGTGGGCCGAACCGCCGGTAGGAATCTCGTTATGAGGCTCGGGTTTCACCGCGTGGACGAAGTCAGGAAATTTGATCGCATCCTGGATGAAGAACACCGGCATGTTGTTGCCCACCAGGTCGAAGTTGCCTTCGTCGGTGAAGAACTTCACGGCAAAACCGCGAACGTCACGCACGGTGTCGCCGGAGCCACGCGGGCCCTGCACCGTGGAAAAACGCGCGAACACCGGGGTTTTATGCTCAGGCGTGCGCAGGAAACCTGCCTTGGTCAGCGCCGAATGGTCGCCGTAACTCTGGAAATAGCCATGGGCCCCCGTACCACGGGCATGCACGATGCGCTCCGGGATGCGCTCATGGTCGAAGTGCGTGATCTTTTCACGCATGATGAAGTCTTCCAGCAGCGACGGGCCGCGGGCGCCGACTTTCAGGCTGTTCTGGTTATCGGAAATTTTCACGCCCTGGTTGGTGCGCAGGGCCTGGCCGGTTGCATCGGAACGGAATTCTTCCAACGCCTGCAGCTTGGCGTTGGTGTTGCCACGGTCCAGGGTATCAGTGCCCGCGAGTTCACTCTTCGGCGGGGTGGCTGGCTTCTTGGTACTCATCAGTCAAAACTCCTTATTCAAAGTGGCCAGAGCGGTCCCCGGCTCGTTTGAGCAAAACCCCAGGCACGGCACCTGGGAAATCGAGTTGCTTAAGTAGTGACTGACTGGGTTTTGCACCGTTCCTTTTTTATGACCTTTGGTCTCGTTATTGCCAAATCGCTGGATGGATACGAAATAAATGCTAAGAAACACTAGACGGACAGGCTAAAATGCGCGCCCGGCTAACCGCTGATCCCTTTTCAATGCGCCCCACAAGGTTCGCTACGTGATCGAGTTTCAAAACGTCCATAAAACCTACCGCGTCGCCGGTAAGGATATCCCCGCCCTGCACCCCACCAGCCTGCGCGTCGAGAACGGCCAGGTGTTTGGCCTGATTGGCCACTCGGGTGCCGGTAAAAGCACCCTGTTGCGCCTGATCAACCGTCTGGAAGAGCCCAGTGGCGGCCAGATCAAGGTGGATGGCGAAGAAGTCACTGCGCTGGACGCCAACGGCCTGCGGCGCTTTCGCCAGCAGGTCGGGATGATCTTCCAGCACTTCAACTTGCTGGCGTCCAAGACCGTGGCCGACAACGTCGCGCTGCCGCTGACGCTCGCCGGTGAACTGTCGCGCAAGGAAATCGACCAACGCGTGGCTGAGCTGCTCGCCCGCGTCGGCTTGTCGGACCACGCCAAGAAGTACCCGGCGCAGTTGTCCGGTGGCCAGAAACAGCGCGTCGGCATCGCCCGAGCCCTGGCGACCAAGCCAAAAATCCTGCTGTGCGACGAAGCCACCAGCGCCCTCGACCCGCAAACCACGGCATCGGTCCTGCAACTGCTGGCCGAGATCAACCGCGAGTTGAACCTGACCATCGTGTTGATCACCCATGAAATGGACGTGATCCGCCGCGTATGCGACCAGGTCGCCGTGATGGACGCCGGGGTGATCGTCGAGCAAGGCTCGGTGGCCGACGTGTTCCTGCACCCCAAGCACCCGACCACCAAACGCTTCGTACAAGAAGCCGAACAGGTGGACGAAGGCGAGCAGCGCGACGACTTTGCCCATGTGCCAGGCCGTATCGTGCGCCTGACGTTCCAAGGGGACGCGACCTACGCGCCACTGCTGGGTACCGTCGCACGGGAAACCGGGGTGGACTACAGCATCCTTGCCGGTCGTATCGACCGCATCAAAGACATCCCTTACGGGCAACTGACCCTCGCCGTCACCGGCGGTGACATGGAAGCCGCGTTTGCACGCTTCACCGCCGCCGACGTTCACATGGAGGTCCTGCGCTGATGGACGTTTTCCTGAGTTTCTTCGCCAATATCGACTGGTCTGAAATCTGGCTCGCCACCGGCGACACCATGACCATGCTGTTCGGCTCGCTGTTCTTCACCGTGCTACTGGGGCTGCCCCTGGGCGTGCTGTTGTTCCTGACCAGCCCGCGCCAGCTGTTCGAACAAAAAGGCCTGTATGCACTGTTGTCGTTGATCGTGAATATCTTGCGCTCGCTGCCGTTCATCATCCTGTTGATCGTGATGATTCCGTTCACGGTACTGATCACCGGCACGTCGCTGGGTGTTGCCGGTGCGATCCCACCACTGGTCGTCGGCGCTACGCCATTCTTTGCGCGCCTGGTGGAAACTGCCCTGCGCGAAGTGGACCGTGGCATCATCGAAGCCACCCAGGCCATGGGCGCCACCACCCGCCAGATCATCACCAATGCCCTATTGCCCGAGGCCCGCCCTGGCATCTTCGCGGCGATTACGGTGACGGCGATTACACTGGTTTCCTACACCGCGATGGCTGGTGTGGTCGGTGCTGGCGGCCTGGGCGACCTGGCAATCCGTTTTGGCTACCAGCGCTTCCAGACCGATGTGATGGTGGTCACTGTGGTGATGCTGTTGATTCTGGTGCAAATTCTGCAAACCGTCGGCGACCGGCTGGTGGTGCACTTTTCTCGTAAATAACGGCCATTGCCGGCACATAGCCGGCAGATGCCCGAACAAGGAGCTTGCTGGATGAAAAAACTACTGGTTGCTTTCGCCGCCGTGGCTGCGTTTTCCGCCCACGCCGAGACCATTACGGTCGCTGCTTCGCCGGTGCCTCACGCCGAAATCCTCGAATTCGTGAAGCCTGCCCTGGCCAAAGAAGGCGTGGATCTGAAGGTCAAAGTCTTCACCGACTACGTGCAGCCGAACGTACAGGTGGCTGAAAAGCGCCTGGATGCCAACTTCTTCCAGCACCAGCCGTACCTGGATGAATTCAACAAGGCCAAAGGCACTCACCTGGTGAGCGTCGGCGCTGTGCATCTGGAACCTCTGGGCGCTTACTCCAGCAAGTACAAAAAACTGGCCGACCTGCCTGACGGCGCCAACGTGGTGATCCCGAACGACGCCACCAACGGCGGCCGTGCGCTGTTGCTGCTGGCCAAGAACGGCCTGATCACCCTGAAGGACCCGACCAACATCCTGTCGACCATCAAGGACATCACCGGCAACGATAAAAACCTGAAATTCCGCGAACTGGAAGCCGCCACCCTGCCGCGCGTGCTGACCCAGGTCGACCTGGCGCTGATCAACACCAACTACGCCCTGGAAGCCAAGCTTGACCCATCCAAGGATGCCCTGGTGATCGAAGGCAGCGATTCGCCTTACGTGAACATCCTGGTAACCCGCGAAGACAACAAGGATGCGGACGCGGTGAAGAAGCTGGTTGCAGCCCTGCACACGCCTGAAGTGAAGAAATTCATCGAAGAGAAGTACAAAGGCGCGATCAAGCCGGCGTTCTGATTTCGACCTGATAGACCGATCTCCTGCTTAATGGAGATCAATAAATGTGGGAGCGGGCTTGCTCGCGAATGCGGTAGTTCAGTCAATATTTTCGGCGACTGACACCCTGCTTTCGCGAGCAAGCCAGCTCCCACACTTGTTTCGCCTTGACTCTATTTGCGCTGTAGCAACCCTGGCAACTGCGCCACCAGTTTCTGGTTGTTCAACGGCGCGCGAATAAACCCACGCTGAGTACCATCCGGGCCGATCAGTGCCAGGTTACCGCTGTGGTCGACGGTGTAGTTGGGCTTGCTGGTATCCGCCGGAATGAAGGGAATGCTCACCGCATTCGAGACCTTCTGCACATCCTCCACGTTAGCGCCAGTCAGGCCTTGGAACTGTGGGTCGAAGTAACCCAGGTACTGCTTGAGCTGCGCCGGGGTATCGCGGTGTGGATCGACGCTGACCAGGATCACCTGCAACTTGTCCACAGCCTCTTTGGGCAGCTCACTCTTGATCTGGCGAAGCTGGGCGAGGGTGGTCGGGCAGATATCCGGGCAGAAGGTGTAACCGAAAAACAGCAGGCTCCACTTGCCCTTCAACTCATTGACCACCACCGGCTGGCCTTCCTGGTCGGTCATGGTCACCGCTGGCAACTGGCGGCTTTGCGGCAGCAGAATGATGCCGGCGTCGATCAGCGCAGTGGGATCGCCCTGGCCTTTGCCCGAGAGCACTTTGTTGACGGTCAGGCCCATGATCAACGCCACCAGGGCCACAAGGATGAAGACGGTTTTTTGAGTTCGAGTCATAGGTTCAACAATAAGTAGTGGTCTACGAGCAGGGCGATAAACAGCAGCAGCAAGTACCAGATAGAGTACTTGAACGTGTTGATCGCCGCGTGCGGCTGGCTGCCACGGTACAACACCCAGGCCCATTGCAGAAAGCGCGCGCCCAATACCAGCGCACAGCCCAGGTAGAGCAGCCCGCTCATATGGATAACGTAGGGCATCAGGCTCACCGCCAGCAGGGCGAAGGTGTACAGCAGGATATGCACCTTGGTGTAGTGTTCGCCATGGGTGACCGGCAGCATCGGGATGTCGGCCTTGGCGTATTCCTCTTTGCGGTGAATGGCCAGGGCCCAGAAGTGTGGCGGGGTCCAGGCGAAGATAATCAGCACCAGCAGCAAGGGTTCGGCACTCACATGTCCAGTAACAGCCACCCAGCCCAACAGCGGCGGCGCCGCACCGGCCAGACCGCCGATGACGATATTCTGCGGCGTTGCTCGCTTGAGAAAGCCGGTGTAGATCACCGCATAACCCAGCAGCGAAGCCAAGGTCAACCAGGCCGCCAGCGGGTTGGTGAACGCCAGCAGCAGGGCCAATCCTGCAATAGCCAGGAACAACGCAAACGCTAACGCCGCCATCGGCGAGACACGCCCCTCAGCCATCGGCCGCTTATGAGTGCGCGCCATCACGGCATCAATCCGTCGATCGACCACATGGTTCACCGCAGCCGCGCCGCCGGCACACAGGGCAATGCCGAGGTTGCCGAACACCAGCACTGCCCAGGGCACCCCGGCGCGGGTGGCAAGGAACATGCCCACCAGCGAAGTAATCAGCATCAGCACCACTACTTTGGGCTTGGTCAGCTCCAAATAGTCACGCCAGATCGCCCGGTCGCGACGTGCGCCGATCACGGTCGCCATGGCAGCTCTCCTTTAAGGGTGATAAGGCCCGACACCTGTTTGCGCGGGATAAAACGCCAGCCGAACAGACGCGGGTGACGCACCCGAACCAGGCTGGTGCGCGCGTGATAATTGACCAGCACCAGCGTCAACAACAACGCTGCCCCGCCAGCGTTGTGCGCGACCGCCACCGGCAGCGGCAGGCCGAACGCCACGTTGCTCACCCCCAGGCAGATCTGCGCAGCCAGGGCGATCAACAGCAGGCCGGCCAGGCGCGTCATCCCCACTGCCCGCAGTTGCCAAGCCAAACCGAGCAGCACCAGCGTGACCAGCACGGCGCCGATGCGATGCGTCAGGTGGATGGCAGTGCGCGCTTCGCTGTCGAGCTGGCCCCCCAGGTAATTGGGGCCGATGTGCTGGGTCAGGTGAAAACCATTGGCGAAGTCTGCCGTCGGCCACCATTGGCCATGGCAGGTGGGCAAATCGACACAGGCCACCGCCGCGTAGTTGGAGCTGACCCAGCCGCCCAGGGCGATCTGCCCGATCACCAGCACCAGGCCCGCCGTCGCCCAATATTGCAGGCGCTTGGGCACGACCAGCGCCGGTAGTACGCCGGACAGCCGCAGGGTCAGCAGAAACAGCAGGCTCAAGGTCGCAAAGCCGCCCAAAAGATGCCCTGTGACCACCTGTGGCCAGAGCTTCAAGGTCACGGTCCACATGCCGAACGCCGCTTGGGCGAACACCACCGCCAGCAGGAACAGCGGTAGCTTCACCGGCTGGCCCGGATCGCGTCGATGACGCCACGAACGCGCCGCCAGCAGCGCGATCAACAGGCCCAGGCTGCCCGCGAAGTAGCGATGGGTCATCTCGGCCCAGCCTTTGTCGGCCTCCACCGGCGTGTCGGGAAAGTGCAACTCGGCATGGGCCAGTTGGGCTTCGCTTTGCGGCACGCTGATAAAGCCATAGCAGCCCGGCCAGTCCGGGCAGCCGAGGCCGGCGTGGGTCAGGCGGGTATAGGCACCGAGCAGCACGACAAACAACGCCAGTAACGTGGCAAACAGCGCGAGGCGAAATCCAGGCTTGGCCATGAGGGTGCCCTTATCCGATGTTCGACAGTTTCAGCAGCAGGCGCAGGTCGTTGAGCAAGTCCTTGCCCTTGACCTTGGCGTCGTAGCGCAGCACCAGATTGCCGTGGGGGTCGACGATCCACAGTTGTGCCTCGCCGGGCGCGGCAGCGTTCCTGGTAAAGGTCGACACATCCAGCGGGTAGCGCTGCAGCTGTGGATATTCGGCCTTGAGCTTGGCCTCGTATTCGCTGCTCAACGGTTGCGCGCCGGCCAGGGCATGGCTGGCACGGGATGCATCCCGGCCAAGGCTGATCTGCAGCTGGCGCGCCAGGTACACCAGTTGCTGGCAATCAGCGGCACAGGCGGTGGGGGCGGTGACCAGCAGTTGCCAGCGCTGTTCATTGGCCTGCACGCCGATGTCGGCACGGGTCTGGCCGTTGCCGATCAGTTCGCCGTGATAGCTGCGGCTGTCCGGCACCCAGAACTGCAATTTATACATGAAGGTGGCCAGCGCCATCGGGCCGATCACCATCATCAAGATCAAAATCAGCTGCCAGCGCCCCTTGCGCCGATCAGGCGTGTCAGGTGTGCTGGGTGGATTCATGGCCGCTCCCATGGGGCTTCTCCTTTTTGTTATGCCATCCGAGGTAGAGGTAAAGCGCCAGCAACGCCACGGCCATGGCGAACCATTGCACAGCGTAGGCCAGGTGTTTTTCCGGGCCCATGGCGACGACGGGCCAGGTGGTTTCGTAGGTACCGGGGCCCGCTTCGGCACGCAATTCATAAGCAAAACCACTGCGCCCCAGTTCGCCCCACAGGGCGGCAGGGCGCAGCGCGGTAAGCAGGCGCGGCCATTGCGTGCTGGCCGGGTCGGCATGCAGTTGGAAGGTCTCGCCGGGGGCGACGTACACCCAGGCGTCGAGGTTCAGCGTCTGTTCAGGAGTAGTAAAGGCGGGCGCGATACGCCGGTCCGGCCAGGGCAGCCAGCCGCGATTGAGCAACAGCCACAGGCCGCTGGCCTGATCATGAAAGGGTTGCAGCAACTCGACACCGGCCTTGCCGTCACGCATGCGGTTATCCAGCAATACGCTGTGTTCACCATCCAGTTGCCCGCGAAGGTGAACACGACGGAAGGCTGGATCAGCCATGTCATTGAGCTGCGCACTGCTGACCGGATCGGCGGCGCGGCGCTCGGCATAACGGTCTACCAATAGTTGCTTTTCGTGCCCGCGGGACAATTGCCAAAACCCCAGGCCCACCATCAATGGCAGCAACACCAGTACCACCAGCGTCGGCGCGATGCCCGGACGAAAGCGTTGCATGGCACTGGCTATACTCGATCTCATCGCCCCTCCCCAATTAGCCCGGAGCCAGACCATGCTCAAAGCCGCCATTGCCCTGATGCTGATCGCGACCGTCGTGAGCCTGTTCAGTGGCTTGTTCTTCCTGGTCAAGGACGAGGGCAACTCCAACCGCCTCGTCACCGCCTTGACCGTGCGTGTCACGCTGGCCGTGATCACCGTGGGCTTGATCGCCTGGGGTTTTTTCAGCGGCCAATTGGTCTCTCATGCGCCGTGGTAACCGGCGTCACAGCACATAGACAAAGAAAAACAGCCCGATCCACACCACGTCCACAAAGTGCCAATACCAACTGGCCGCCTCGAAACCGAACTGGTGCTCGGCATTGAAATGCCCGCGCAGGATGCGCATCAGCATCACAAACAGAATGATGGTGCCGATGGTCACGTGGGCGCCGTGAAAGCCCGTGAGCATGAAGAACGTCGCGCCGTACACGCCCGAACCCAGGGTGAGGCCCAACTCTTTGTAGGCGTGGATGTATTCCTCGGCCTGGAACCCAAGAAACGCCAGGCCCAGCAGCACGGTGATCGCCAACCAGAGTTTCAGTGCACCACGATGGCCTTTGCGCAGGGCATGGTGGGCAATGGTGATGGTCACGCTGGAACTCACCAGCAGGATGGTGTTGACCAATGGCAGGCCCCAGGGGCTGATGGTGCCTTTGGGCGCTGGGTAGAGCTTGGGGTCGGGGTTGTTCAGCAGGGGCCAGGCAAACTCGAAGTTCGGCCACAGCATATGGGCAATGCCCTTGGGCCCCTCGCCCGCCAACCAAGGCCCAGCCCAGACGCGCACGTAGAACAGCGCACCAAAAAAGGCGATGAAGAACATCACCTCCGAAAAGATGAACCAGGTCATGCCCCAGCGGAACGAGCGGTCCATCTGGGCGCTGTACAGCCCGGCGCGACTTTCCTTGATCACCGCGCCAAACCAGCCAAACAGCATGTAGGCCAGCAACAAACCGCCGACGAAAAAGACCCACGGCCCGTGGGATTCGGGGCGCGCGGCCTTCAAGTCGTTGAACCACACGGCCAGGCCATACACGGTGACCAGCAGGCCAATCGTGGCAATTATTGGCCATTTGCTTTGCGCTGGTACGTAGTACGTATCATGAGTCGACATGTATTCGCTCTCCTGATTGAGGGGGCAAACAGTAGCTAGCCCCCGGTCCTGACGGCCACGGGCGGCTGGCGCGCAGTGATATCGAACAGCGTGTACGCCAGGGTCAAATGCTTCACATCCTTGGGCATCGCGCGGTCGACGATGAAACGTACGGGCATCTCAATGCGCTCACCGGGCTGCAACACTTGCTGGGTGAAGCAAAAGCATTCGGTCTTGTGGAAGTACATCGCCGCTTCGGCCGGGGAAATACTGGGTATTGCCTGGGCGGTCATCGGCTTATCAGTGGGGTTGTAGGCCACGAACAGCATCTCGTTGACTGCTCCGGGGTTGACCACAATCTCATCGGCCTTGGAGTGAAATTCCCAGACCATGTCGATGGCGTTGGTGGACAGAAACTGCACCCGCACCTGGCGCGAGGGGTCAACCATTTGCTCACCCTCGTACTGCCCGGCGGTCTTGCCGTTGATGCCGAACGCCTTGCACATCACGTCGTAGATCGGCACCAGGGCGAAGCCGAAGGCGAACATCGCCAACACCAAAATCAGCAGGCGGGTGACCAGGCGCTTGAGCGGGACTGAGTCAGCCATGGCGCCCACCTGGCTTTGGACTTTCTGTGGGAGCTGGCTTGCCTGCGATGAGGATCTCAACGCAGGTAGATTCAGCGCCTGACATACCGCCATCGCGGGCAAGCCCGCTCCCACAGGGGGAGTATAGGGAGGGCTTCATTTGACCTCCGGCGGCGTGGTGAAGGTGTGATACGGCGCCGGCGAGGGCACGCTCCATTCCAGGCCTTCGGCGCCATCCCACGGTTTGGCCGGCGCAGGCGGGCCGCCACGGATGCACTTGATGACAATGAACAGAAAGAAGATCTGCGTGGCGCCGAACATGAAGGCACCAATGGACGAGACCATATTGAAGTCAGCGAACTGCAGGTTGTAGTCCGGCACCCGGCGCGGCATACCGGCCAGCCCCACAAAGTGCATGGGGAAGAACGCCATGTTCATGCCCACGAAAGACAACCAGAAGTGCAACTTGCCCAAGGTTTCGTCGTACATGTGGCCGGTCCATTTCGGCAGCCAGTAGTAAGCCGAAGCGAAGATCCCGAAGATCGCGCCGGGCACCAGTACGTAATGGAAATGCGCCACCACAAAGTAGGTGTCGTGGTACTGGAAGTCCGCCGGGGCAATCGCCAGCATCAGCCCGGAGAAGCCGCCGATGGTGAACAGGATCACAAAGGCCACCGCAAACAACATCGGCGTTTCGAACGTCAGTGAGCCTTGCCACATGGTGCTGACCCAGTTGAACACCTTCACGCCCGTAGGCACGGCGATCAGCAAGGTGGCGTACATGAAGAACAGCTCGCCCACCAGCGGAATGCCCACCACGAACATGTGGTGCGCCCACACGATGAACGACAGGAACGCGATGCTCGCGGTGGCGTAGACCATCGAGGTGTAACCGAACAGCGGCTTGCGCGAGAAAGTGGGGATGATCGAGCTCACCGCGCCAAAGGCCGGCAGGATCATGATGTACACCTCGGGATGCCCGAAGAACCAGAACACATGCTGGAACAGCACGGGATCGCCACCACCGGCCGCACTGAAGAAGCTAGTGCCGAAGTGGATATCCATCAGCATCATGGTCACGCAACCCGCCAGGACCGGCATCACCGCGATCAGCAGGAACGCGGTGATCAGCCAGGTCCACACGAACAGCGGCATTTTCATCAGGGTCATGCCCGGCGCACGCAGGTTGAGGATGGTGGCGACCACGTTGATCGCGCCCATGATCGAACTGATGCCCATCAGGTGGATGGCAAAGATAAAGAACGTCACGCTTTCCGGGGCATAGGTGGTGGAGAGTGGGGCGTAGAAGGTCCAGCCGAAATTCGGCCCGCCGCCGGGCGTGAACAAGGTGGACACCAGCAGCAGGAACGCCGCCGGCAGCAGCCAGAAGCTGAAATTGTTCATGCGCGGCAGGGCCATGTCCGGCGCGCCGATCATCAGCGGGATCATCCAGTTGGCCAGGCCGACAAACGCCGGCATCACCGCGCCGAATACCATGATCAGGCCGTGCATGGTGGTCATCTGGTTGAAGAACGCCGGCTGCACGATCTGCAGGCCAGGCTGAAACAACTCGGCGCGGATCACCATGGCGAACGAGCCGCCGAGCAGGAACATGGTGAAGGCGAACCACAGGTACATGGTGCCGATGTCTTTGTGGTTGGTGGTCAGCACCCAGCGCATCAGGCCCTTGGCGGGGCCGTGGGCGTGGTCGGCATGACCATGGTCGATCACAGTGCTCATGGCCGTTCTCCTGCAAGCGAGTGAGCGGGACGATTCAGGGCATTGGCAATGAAAGTCGTCATTTGCTTTCCGCCTGTTTCAGAGCCAGCACGTCTTTGGGCGTGACCATGTCGCCTTTGTTATTGCCCCAGGCGTTACGCTCATAGGTCACCACAGCGGCGATATCCACTTCCGAGAGCTGCTTGCCGAAAGCTGCCATCGCGGTGCCGGGCTTGCCGTGATACACGATGCTCAGATGGTCTTTGGCCGGCCCCGTGGCGATTTTCGAGCCTTTGAGCGCTGGGAACATCGGTGGCAAGCCTTGGCCCTCAGCCTGGTGACAGGCCACGCAAGTGGTGTGATAGACCTTGTCGCCACGGGCCACCAGTTCGTCCAGCGTCCACTCCTTGGAGGTCAGCTCCTTGAGCTTGGCGGCCTCTTCCTTGCGCTCGCCCAGCCAGGTGTCGTAGTCGGTCTTGGACTTGACCTCCACCACGATGGGCATGAAGCCATGGTCCTTGCCACACAGTTCGGCGCACTGACCACGGTAGATGCCGGGCTTCTCGACGCGGGTCCAGGCCTCGTTGACGAAGCCAGGGATAGCATCGCGCTTGACCGCAAAGGCCGGCACCCACCAGGAGTGAATCACATCGGCGGCGGTCACCAGAAAGCGCACCTTGGCGCCCACCGGCAATACCAGCGGCTGGTCGACTTCCAACAGGTAGTGCTCGCCCTTGGTGGCCTGGTTATGGATCTGCTCGGCGGGTGTGGCCAGGTTGCTGAAGAACTCCACATCCTGGCCCAGGTATTTGTAGTGCCACTTCCACTGATAGCCGGTGACCTGGATATCGATATCCGACTCACTGCTGTCGTAGATGTTGATCAGGGTCTTGGTGGCCGGAATGGCCATGGCCACCAGGATCAGCAAGGGCACCACGGTCCAGAGGATTTCCACGGTGGTACTTTCGTGGAACTTCGCCGCTACCTGGCCCGTGGACCGGCGGTGCAGGATCATCGACCAGAACATCGCGCCAAACACGACGATGCCGATTACCACACAGATCCAGAAAATGGTCATGTGCAGGTCAAACACAGCGTGGCTGACTTCAGTAGCCCCTGGCGCCATATTCGTAGTCCAGGCGGCGTGCGCCTGGCCGAATACCGACCACAACAGGAGGCCCATCCAAACGTGTGGATGTCGCGTCATTGCGGGTTCCCCTTTATGTTTCTTGTTATCCCGCCGGTTTGCACCTGCGGCGAAGGGAGCGGCTTCCATACTGCTTACAACCGCCAAGCCTTGCCTGCGTCATGCAGTTGGGCGTCATCAGCTAATTGCGTACAAAATCGAGTATAGACAGCCGTAGCAACCCCGCAATGTGTGGGGGCAAATGAATAGAAACAGACAGACGGAGCCCGTAAAATGGGCGGCGGAATCGTTTATCCGACGAACGATGGCATTTCGATATAACCCCTGCCTATAACCATGAAATAATTATGACAAATGCGTCTTAGGCGCTCGTATAAACGAACTACCTTATCTTCTCCCTTTTCCTACGCCTGCTTCACTGGAGCCTTCATGAACACCGCCGCATTGCGCGAGCAGATTTCCCGTGCCCATCAACACGAAGCCAGCACCGGCCAGCTTGCCATTCAGCTGGAACAACAATTGCCGCACCTGCACTCGGCCATTTCCCTGGCTGACGAGGATCGCAATATCGTCATGACGCGCTTTGTGACCGCCTACATCGACCTGGTTCCTGACTTGCTCGACGCCGCCAATGACGTGGCCCGTGAGGCCGGGATTGAAAGCCAGATCAAACCGGTACTGAAAATCGCTGAACATTTTTTCCTGCAGCCGCCAGCGATTCTGGCCGGCCACGACGGCCTTGATGGCCTGCTGGATGAGGCCTACCTGGCGCATCGCCTGGTCGAAGAAGTGAACGATCTGTATATCAAGCATTTTGGCCAGCCGCTGATTCCAGCGGATACCACCGTGGCCAACGTGATCGCCCACCAACTGATCGGTGAAGACTTCGCCAACCAATTGGATGAAGCCGTGCACCTGGCGGTGGATGAGATGCTTAACGAGGAAAGCTTTGCGTTGGAGTCGGTCGAGGCCTATCGCGAACAGCTCAAGAGCCCGCAGACCGAAGCGTCCTGGAAGCGCTGGCCGTGCCTGTCGCGCCAGCTTGGGGTTGAGCTGTCGCTGGATCAACCTGCGTAAATCGTCCGGCTTACAAAGATCAACTGTGGGAGCCGGGCTTGCCCGCGATTGGTGGAGTATCAGCCAACAGATTAGTTGACTGAGCCACCGCCATCGCGGGCAAGCCCGGCTCCCACAGTTTTTTGAGGGGGTCAGGCAGGCGCTGAGCCGATCCCCACTGTCGTTCTCACCCGACCTTCCAGCCGACGCTTCAAACCGCGAGCCTCGATCACCAACGTCGAGCCCTTGGCCGCATTGGCCCGGCCCCATTCTTCCAGCAACTCCAGGCAAGAGTGGTCGATGTAACTCAAGTTGCTCAACGGCACATGCAGGGTGGTCCCCGCAGGTACCGCCGACAACACCTGAGTCAACGCCGGCACCTTCAGAAAGGTCGCCGCCCCCGTCAAACGCAGCTCCATCTCACCTTCCTGAGGCAGGTCGATCAGGCTGACTTTCAGGCGCGACGCCTTGAAAGCCAGCTTCACCAATGTAAGCCCAAACCCTACCAGCACACCGGTCAGCAAATCGGTGAAGATGATTGCCAGCGCGGTGGCCGCATAGGTGAACATCGGCATCCGCCCATAGCGGCCCAGCGCCTTGAACGCCTTGACGTCTACCAGCTTGATGCCGGTGTACACCAGCACACCCGCCAGGCTCGCGACCGGAATGCTCTGCAGCACGCTCGACAGCAAGAGCACGAAACCCAGCAGCCACAGGCCATGGAACATCGCCGACAGACGCGTGGTTGCCCCGGCCTGGACGTTAGCCGAGCTGCGCACGATCACGCCGGTCATGGGCAATGCTCCCACCAGGCCGCAGAGCATGTTGCCCACACCTTGGGCCGACAATTCCTTGTCGAAATCGGAACGTTGACCACTGTGCATGCGGTCCACCGCCGCGGCAGACAGCAGGGTTTCGGCACTGGCAATAAACGCCACGGCGAATGCCGCGATCAGCAACTGTGGATCTGCCAGGTTCAGCAAGTCGCTGGGGCGCAGCCAGTCGATAGCGTCCGCCAGGTTTTCCGGGACTTCCACGCGCTTGACCTGCAACGCCAGCACCAGGCTGGCAACAGTCGCCAGGCCCACGCCAAGCAACGCGCCAGGCACAAACCGCAGTTGTTGCGGGCGGAATTTGTCCCACAGGTACATCACCAACATCGTCGACAAACCGAGTACGCCAGCCTGCCAGCCGAGCCCGCCGCCGAAGGTAGGAATTGCTGCAGCCAGCGCTGCCGGGAAGCCGGCCAGGTTATCCAGCCCTGATGGCTTGGGCGCGCCGTCGAGCATCACATGAACCTGCGACAGCACGATCAACACGCCAATCCCGGCCAACATGCCGTAGACCACCGCCGGCGCGGTGACGCGAAACCAGCAGCCCAGGCGCAAACGCCCGGCCACCAATTGCAGGAAGCCGGCCAGCAACAGGATCGGCCCCAGCATCAGCATGCCGTGCTGGCGCACCAGCTCGAACACCAGCACCGCCAGACCCGCCGCCGGGCCGCTGACCTGCAGCGGCGAGCCGGCCAACCAGCCCACCACCAGGCCGCCGATGATGCCAGTGATCAGGCCCTTGGCCGGCGGCATGCCGGACGCAATCGCGATGCCCATGCACAGTGGCAAGGCGACCAGAAAAACAACCACCGAGGCAAGCAGCTCCCGTGGCAATACAGCTTTCAATTGAGCAGCACGCATGATGACTCTCCCGAGGCATTCGCCGGGCGCGGTAAAGCCTGGCTGCATCCATGGCAGCCACCGCATTACCCGGCAGGGAAGTGTTTTAGAAGCGCGCTTTAGGCGTCGCTGAAGGGATCGGCTCGGTGCCGTTCAGCGGTCGGAACGCCGCTTTGTCCGCATCGTAGGCCCGAATTTCGCTGGTCTCGATGTTGTAGATCCAACCATGGATAAACAAATGACCATTGGCCATGCGCGAAGCCACGGAAGGGTGGGTACGCAAATGTTGCAGTTGGGCGATGACGTTTTCTTCGGTTAGCACCGCCATGCTCTCGCCTTCGTTGGCGCAGTCGCAGTTGTCATGGACCATGGTCTTGGCGACCTCGGCGTGACGCAACCAGGCCTTGACCGTTGGCATCTTTTCCAGACTGTCGGGGTTGAGCACGGCACGCATGGCGCCGCAGTCCGAATGCCCGCACACGATGATGTGCTGTACGCCAAGGGCGAGCACAGCGTATTCGATAGCCGTGGAAACACCGCCGTTCATCTGGCCGTAGGGCGGCACCACGTTACCGACGTTACGGGTCACGAACAGGTCGCCTGGGGAGCTCTGGGTGATCAGCTCGGGCACGATGCGCGAGTCGGCGCAGGTGATGAACATCGCCCGTGGGCTCTGGGCGGTGGCGAGTTTCTTGAAGAGTTCTTCCTGCTGGGGGAAGACGTCGTGATGGAAATGCAAAAAGCCGTCAACGATATGCTGCAGCGCTGCATCGGCGGATTCCGCCACCTGAGGGGCTGAAGCCGACGCAGCCAACGGCTGTTTATCCTTGTCACTCATGATTCATCCTCTTGATCAATGCAGGGGAGGGTTCAGGTCAGTTCGACGCCATGGCGGTGAAATAGTTGTAAAACAAGCACCGGCCAGGCCGCCGACTCATCAGTCACTCGCTGAACAAGGTAACCGTCGAAACTTAACTCAAACTGAATGAACCGCTCTAGAACGCGGGTTTCAGTGATGTCAAAAAGCGACTATTCCTACAGCAAAGGTGCACGTCTCTCCCTCAGTCTACAACAAAGCCATCTGCCTGCCCGGTGGGCAAAACGCCGTGCAATCAAGGTTGAACCCTTCCCGCCGATTCAGCCCCAGACGCTTGATCGCCTTGCTGAAACGCTGCGCCAGCAAATCGGCAAACGGCCCTTCACCGCGCATACGCACGCCAAACCGGCTGTCATACACCTCACCCCCGCGTACTTGACGCACCAGGCTCATCACATGGGCGGCTCGCTGGGGGTAATGGGCCGCCAGCCACTCCTCGAACAACGGCGCCACCTCCAACGGCAGGCGCAGCATCATATACGCCGCGCTTTGTGCGCCGGCCGCGTGAGCTTCGGTAAGCAGGCTCTCCAGCTCGCTGTCGTTGATCATCGGGATCATTGGCGAACAAAGCACGCCCACCGGGATACCTGCGTCGCGCATTACCCGAATCGCCCGCAGCCGTGCCTTGGGGGCCGCCGTGCGCGGTTCCAGGATGCGCTTGAGCTCGTCGTCCAGGCTGGTAAGGCTGATCATCACCGCCACCAGCCGCTGGCGGGCCAACTCGGTCAGCAGGTCGAGGTCGCGCAGGATCAGCGAGCCCTTGGTGATGATAGTCACCGGGTGGCGGTAGCGCAGCAGTACTTCAAGGGTTTGCCGGGTGATCCGGTATTCGCGCTCGATTGGCTGGTACGGATCGGTATTGGAGCCCAGGTTGATCGGCGCACACACGTAGCCCGGCTTCGACAGCTGCTGTTCCAGCACATCGGCCGCATTGCTCTTGGCAATCAATCTGGTTTCAAAGTCCAGCCCGGGCGACATGTCCCAATAGGCATGGCTGGGCCGCGCATAGCAGTAGATGCAACCATGTTCACAACCACGATACGGGTTGATGGACCGATCAAACGGCAAGTCCGGCGAGTTGTTGCGCGTGATGATGGTCTTGGCCGTTTCGATACGCACTTCGGTGCCTTGGGTCGGCGGTACTTCCTGGTACCAACCGTCGTCCTCGGCCACGCTGACGGTGGGTGCAAAGCGATTATGCAGATTGGTGGCCGTACCCCGGCCACGGGGCGGCAGCGCAGTAGACATGAAAACGCCTCGATACTGTTTTTATATACAGTATCGAGGCGCGAGGTTTCTGACCAGTGCCGTTGGGCGGCCAGCGAGCTTATCAGTGCTTTTGCGTCACCTGCCCCAGGTCATCGCCCGAGGTGGTGTGCAGATCGTTTTTGCGCAGGTCCGCCACATCGCTCGCCTTGACCGGCGCGCCCTGGTTGCCCCAGCTGCCACGGATAAAACTGACCACATCCGCCACTTCCTGGTCCGACAGACGCCAGGCGAACGCCGGCATGGTGAAGGTTGACGGCGCCGCATGGGTGGCCGGCAAGGTGCCGCCGTTCAACACAATGTTGATCAACGACGTGGCATCTGCCGTCTGCAACACCGGGTTGCCCGCCAGCGCCGGGAATACCCGCGTATAGCCATGGCCGTCGGTGCGGTGGCAGGCCGCGCAGTTGTCGATATACACCGAGGCGCCCGGCTTGCTGTCATCACCTTTCCAGAGCGCTTCGGCTACCTGCTTGTCGTACTGGTGCGGCTGGTCCTTGGGATCGACCGCCGGCAGGCTCTTGAGGTATCGCGCGATAGCGGTCAGGTCATCTTCCGACATGTACTGCATGCTATGGACGACAACATCGCTCATACCGCCGAACACCGCACTGCGGTCACTGCGGCCGGTCTTGAGAAACTGCACCAGTTGCTCTTCGCTCCAGCTGCCGAGGCCGTCCTTGTGGTCGCCGCGCAGGCTTTTGGCAATCCAGCCTTCCAACGGCGCACTGCCAGAGAGGAAAGCGCTGCCGTCAGTGGCACTCAGGGCTTTTTCCTGCATGGTCAGGGCACGCGGCGTATGGCAGGCGCCGCAATGTCCGAGACCTTCCACCAGGTAGGCACCGCGATCAATCACCGGGTCGGCAGCGGCTTGCGGCTGATGCGCCTCGACTGCCGGGGCAAACATCCAGCGCCAGGCCGCCAACGGCCAACGCATGCTCAGGGGCCAGGGAATATCGCTGTCCTTGTTTTCCTGGGCAACCGGTTCGACACCCTTCATGAAGTACGCATACAGCGCTTGCATATCGCTGTCGCTGACACGTGCGTAAGACGGGTAGGGCATCGCCGGGTAAAGCGTACTACCGTTCTTGGCGACGCCATGGCGCACGGCCTTGTCGAAATCCTCGAAGCTGTAGTCGCCCAGACCGGTTTTGTCCGGGGTGATGTTGGTGGAGTAGATCACGCCAATGGGCGTTTCCATCGGCAGGCCGCCAGCGAAGGGCTTTCCACCCTTGGCGGTATGGCAGGCGACACAGTCGCCGGCGCGCGCCAGGTATTCACCCTGCTTGATCAGATCGGTTTCGGCGGCGCTGATCGAGCAGCTGCTGAACAGCGCCAGGGAGGCGATAACGAGTGCTTTCATGGTCATCGCTCCTTATGCCTGAACCAGTGGGCCGGGGTTTTTGAGGTACTGCTCGCGAATCGCTCGTGCCGACCAATAGGTCAACGCTGCCACCAGGCCGGTCGGGTTGTAGCCCAAGCCTTGTGGGAAAGCGGAAGCACCAGGGACAAAGACGTTGTGCACATCCCAGCTCTGCAAGTAGCGGTTCAACGCACTGGTTTTCGGGTCGGTGCCCATGATCGCGCCGCCGTTGAGGTGGGTGGTCTGGTAGGAGGCGGTATTGAAATGCTCACCAACCTTTTTACCCAGCACGGCGATGGCCTTGGGGTTCATGGCCTGGGCCACTTTGCCCATTTTTTCCATCATGAAGCGGTTCATCTTGATGTCGTTTTCTTGCCAGTCGAAGGTCATGCGCAGCAGCGGCAGGCCGTAGGCATCGCGGTAAACCGGGTCCAGATCCAGGTAGTTGCTCCGGTAGGATTGATGGGCACCGTGAGAATCCATTGAGACCTGATGGGTGTAATAATCGGCGGTGGCGCGCTTCCAGGCACTGCCCCAGGCCGGCGTACCCGGCGGGTTGGACGTACCGGCAATCGGCCGGCTGCCCGCCTGGTTGACCCACATCGGCGAACCACCCACGAAGCCGTGGGGGCCATGGTCAAAGTTGTCGGCGTTGAAGTCGTCGATGGCCACACCATTGCCGCCCGCGCCGATAAAGTTGTTGGTGTGGGTGTCCTTGTCGAAGAACGCCTTGATGGTGCCCATGTTCTGGTAGGCGAAGTTGCGGCCTACCACACCCTCGTTGGTAATCGGGTCGTAGGGTTTGCCGATGCCGGACAGCAGCATCAGGCGCACGTTATGGAACTGGAAGGCGCCAAGAATCACCAGGTCAGCCGGTTGTTCACACTCGCGGCCCTGGGCGTCGATGTAGGTCACGCCGGTGGCTTTCTTCTTGGTGCTGTCGAGGTTGACCTTGAGCACGTGGGAATTGGGCCGCAGCTCGAAGTTGGGCACCTGCCGCAAGGCCGGCAGGATGTTCACGTTCGGCGAAGCCTTGGAGTACATGTAGCACACGTAGCCACTGCAAAACCCGCAGAAGTTGCACGGGCCCATCTGCGCACCGTAGGGGTTGGTATACGGCCCCGACGTATTGGCCGAAGGCAGGTTGTATGGTTTGTAACCTACGTCGGTCGCCGCTTTCTGAAACAGCTGGGCGGAGACAGTATTTTTCTGCGCCTCCAGCGGGAACGGGTTGGAGCGATCCGGCGCGTAGGGGTTGCCGCCACGGCCTTCACCGACCAGTTGGCCCTTGACCGTCCAGGCTTGGCCGGAGGTGCCAAAGACTTTTTCCGCATAGTCGAAAAACGGCTCCAGCTCTTCATAGCTGACGCCGAAGTCCTGGATGGTCATGTCCTTGGGAATGAAGTTCTTCCCGTAGCGCTCTTCGTAATGGCTGCGCATGCGCAGTTCGATGGGATCAACGCGAAAATGCACGCCCGACCAGTGCAGCCCCGCACCACCAACGCCATTACCCGGCAAGAACGCGCCCAACTGACGATTGGGCAGGGCGACGTCATTCACGCTGTGGCGAATGGTCACTGTTTCTTTGGAGATGTCCTGGAACAGCTTCTTACGCACGCTGTAGGTCAATTCATCGATGACTTGGGGATAGTTGCCGTCTGGGTAAGTGTCCTGCATCGGGCCGCGCTCCAGCGCTACCACGTTGAGGCCCGCTTCTGTCAGCTCTTTGGCCATGATCGCGCCCGTCCAGCCGAAGCCCACAATCACAGCATCCACTTTCTTCATGATGGTCGCCACGTTTACGCCCTCTCTCCGCGAATGGAAACAGCCGGGAAGGGGTATTGCTCGTTGCGTTCCACCCAATCCATGAAATCGGCGCGGGCGCCGGGGAAGCCGATCATGGTCCAGCCGACCATGCCTTTATTACCGCCGTGGATAGGGTCGCAGAAGAAACCTTCCTTGGTGTTTTGCAGCAAAAGGTTGAAGAACATCTTGGGCGGCACGGCGTCGAAGTGCGCAGCAACTTCACTGCCACCAGCCTCCAGGCGTCTCAGCATATCGTCTCGGGTAGCGCTGTCTTGCGCAGCAAAAGCTTTGCCGTTGAACGCTTTCGACCAAGCATCCGTAGCAGCAATGCCGAGGCGATAGATCTCCTTGGGTACCAATTTACTTTGCCAGCCCATCTCCGGCGCCGCATCAGCGTTGAACGGGCCTTGCATGAACCACAGGGCGCCACTGGCGTAAGGGGTGTTCATCTGGCGGTCGATGTATTCCGGCGCGCCAGCTTCCAGGGCACCTGGGCCTTGGGCGTCAGCGGGAATCAAGCGCTCGACGGCGGCGTTGATAAACGCCCATTCCTCGGCCGTGAAATAGCTTGGCTCGTAGGCTTTGTCGCTGACCGCGGGTTTGGCCGGCTCGGCCTGGGCCGGTTCCGGCGTGGCCATCAACATCGAACCGCCAAGGCCGGTGCTGGCAACCGTGACCACCGGGATCAAGGTCAAGGATTTGCGTAAAAAGTCACGCCGGGGGTTGTCTTGATCTTGATCAGACATGGGTACACCTCATCATGTGGTCACGGGTTTGGCAGCCGCTTCTGGAGAGTGGCTTGTCTTTTTGAGCTGGCGCATTGGATCCAACCGATGCAAAGGATAGCTTGCAGCGGCAATCAACAGTTACAAATGATAGCAGGCTAATCATTCCCAGAAACAATTCTGCTGGGATATGAGACAAAACGCGGGCAAAAAAAGTGGGAGCGGGCTTGCTCGCGAAGGCGGTGGTCAGGCAATCATTCCATGACTGACATACCGTCTTCGCGAGCAAGCCCGCTCCCACATTTTCAGATTGCTTACGAGCGCTAGACTTTCTTGAGCTTGGGGTTCGGGAAGAACTGCACCGCTTGCACCTTAGGATCGGCCGGCGCTTTCAACGCGGAAGTATTGACCCTAGTGCCCAATTCCTTGGGCACCGACAGGCCTTGATCATTCAGCGTATCGGTATACCCGCAGGCCACGCATTCGCGGTGCGGCACGCTGTCTTCGGTCCACATCTTCAACTTGTCCGGCTCGCTGCACGCCGGGCAGACCGCCCCGGCGATAAATTGCTTTTTGGTAATCACAGGCCCTTCACTCATGCTGCCGCGTCCTCACTCAAACCGCTGTGGCGCAAGAGTGCGTCAATCGACGGCGCGCGTCCGCGGAAATCGACGAACAGCACCATCGGCGCCTGGGAGCCGCCACGGGCCAGGATGGCTTCACGGAAGGCACGCCCGGTCTGGGCGTTGAGCACGCCGTCTTCCTCAAACTTGGAGAACGCGTCCGCCGACAGCACTTCCGCCCATTTGTAGCTGTAGTAACCCGCCGCATAACCGCCGGCGAAGATGTGAGCGAAGCTGTTGGGGAAGCGGTTGTAGGCCGGTGGACGCATGACCGAGACTTCATCGCGCACGCCTTCAAGTACCTGGGCCACGCTGCGACCATCGCCATGGGTGGCGTGCAGTTCAAAGTCGAACAGCGAGAACTCCAGCTGACGCACCATCATCAGGCCGGACTGGAAGTTTTTCGCCGCGAGCATTTTTTCCAGCAGGTCCTGGGGCAGGGGCTCGCCGGTTTCGTAGTGGCCGGAGATCAGCGCCAGGCCTTCAGGCTCCCAGCACCAGTTCTCCATGAATTGGCTCGGCAGTTCCACCGCGTCCCACGCCACACCGTTGATACCGGATACGCCGGCGTGCTCCACGCGGGTGAGCAGGTGATGCAGGCCGTGGCCGAATTCGTGGAACAGAGTGGTGACTTCATCATGGGTCAGCAGGGCAGGCTTGCCGCTGTCAGCCGGGGTGAAGTTGCACACCAGGTTGGCGACGGGGCTTTGCAGCACGCCATCAAGGGTACGGCGGCGGTCACGGGCACCGTCCATCCAGGCACCGCCACGCTTGTTGGCGCGGGCATACAGGTCGAAGAAGAAACGTCCGACGTGCTCGCCATTCTCCTTGATCTCGAACAAGCGCACATCCGGGTGCCAGGTGTCGAAGCCTTTAAGCTCAGCGATCTCGATGCCGTACAGGCGCTGCACAATGGCAAACAGGCCGCCCAGCACTTTGTCGATGGGAAAGTAGGCGCGCAGCGCTTCCTGGGACACGCTGTAGCGCTGCTCACGCAGTTTTTCGCCGTAGAAACCGCTGTCCCAGCTCTGCAGATCGGCGCAGCCTTGCTCGGCGGCGTAGGCCTTGAGTTGCTGCAGGTCCTGGGCGGCGAACGGCTTGCTGCGCTTGGCCAGGTCGCGCAGGAAGCTCAGCACCTGGTCGCTGGATTCGGCCATCTTGGTGGCCAGGCTCAGCTCGGAGAACGATGCATAACCCAACAATTTGGCCAGTTCCTGACGCAGGTCGAGGATCTGTTCCATCACCGGGCCGTTATCGTTCTGACCGGCATTCGGGCCTTGGTCCGAGGCACGGGTGCAGTAGGCGGCGTACACCTCTTCACGCAGGGCGCGGTCCTGGGCGTAGGTCATGACGGCGTAGTAGCTGGGGAATTCCAACGTGATCAGCCAGCCGTCGAGGCCCTTGGCCTGGGCGGCGGCAGCCATTTGCGCCTTGGCCGAATCAGTCAGGCCGGCAAGTGTCGCCTCATCAGTGACGTGCTTGGTCCAGGCCTGGGTGGCGTCCAGCAACTGGTTGGAGAATTTGCTGCCCAACTCGGACAGCTTGCTCTGCACCTCGGCGTAGCGTTTTTGCTGCTCCGGCGGCAAATCAATACCCGACAGGCGGAAGTCACGCAGGGAGTGTTCCAGAATGGTTTTTTGCGCCACATCGAAACCGGCAGCTTCCGGGCTGTTGGCCAGGGCTTCGAAGGCCTGGAACAGCTCACGGTTCTGGCCCATTTCGGTGGAGTAGGCGCTCAATGCCGGCAGGCACGCCTCGTAGGCTTCGCGCAGTTCGGCGCTGTTGCACACGGCATTGAGGTGGCTGACCGGGCTCCAGGCCGCGCCAAGGCGATCATTGAGTTCATCCATGGCCAGGACCAGGCCTGCCCACGTCGGATTTTTACCCTGGCTTTGCAGGATCTCTGCGATTGCCACGCGGTTGTCGGCGAGGATCTGTTCGATGGCCGGCTGCACGTGCTCGGCACGGATCGCCGAGAACGGCGGCAGGTCGTAGGACTGCAAAAGAGGGTTGTTCGCGCTCACGGTGGGCACCTTGGCTGAAGAAACATGTAGAACAAAGATGGGGCCATCTTAATTACAATCAACACCCACCGCAGCTATCAGCAGAAGAGAGAGAGGCTATCGTGACCCTTCGCACCTATCAGAACCACACGCCAACCCTCGGCGCCGGGGCGTTTGTCGATATTTCGGCGGTGGTGATCGGCGATGTCGAAATCGGCACTGACAGCTCGGTTTGGCCGCTGACAGTGATTCGCGGCGACATGCACCGCATCCGCATCGGTGCGCGCACCAGCGTGCAAGACGGCTGTGTGCTGCACATTACCCATGCCGGGCCGTTCAATCCTGAAGGTTTCCCGTTGCTGATCGGCGACGATGTGACCATCGCCCATAAGGTCATGCTGCATGGCTGCACCGTGGGTAGCCGCGTCCTGATCGGCATGGGCAGTATCGTGATGGATGGCGCCATGGTTGAAGACGACGTGATCATCGGTGCCGGCAGCCTGGTGCCGCCAGGCAAGAAACTCGACAGCGGCTTTTTATATGTGGGCAGCCCGGTCAAACAGGTTCGCGCATTGACTGACAAAGAACGCGCCTTTTTCACCTACAGCGCTGCGAACTACGTGAAGCTCAAAGACCTGCACCTGGCTGAAGGATTCGATCAATGACCCTGCATCACCCCACCGTCCTATTCGACCTGGACGGCACCCTCACCGACCCACGCGAGGGCATTACCCGTTCGATCCAGTACGCCCTGGCCAAACTGGGCATTGATGAGCCCGACCTGACTAAACTCGAACACTTCATCGGCCCGCCCTTGCTGCAGGCGTTCATGCAGTTTTACGCCTTCGACGAGGCCAAGGCATGGGAGGCGGTGAATTTCTACCGTGAGCGCTTCAAGGTCACCGGCCTGTACGAAAACCGCGTGTTCGACGGCGTCATGCCGTTATTGGAAGAGCTGAACAGCCAAGGGCGCCAGCTGTACGTAGCCACCTCCAAACCGTGGGAATTTGCCCGCGAGATCGCGCGGCATTTCGACTTTGCCAAGTACTTCAAGGTGATCTACGGCAGCGAACTGGACGGCACGCGTACCAACAAGGTCGAGTTGATCGCGCATTTGATGCGTGAGGAACGGCTGGACCCGGCCACCACCTTGATGATCGGTGATCGCAAGCATGACCTGATCGGCGCACGCAGTAATGGGCTGGATTCGGCCGCCGTGGGGTATGGGTTTGGTAGTTTTGAAGAGCTGAGTGCCGAGGCACCGACCTGGCATTTCGAGACGCTGGACCAGATGCATCAGGCGTTTTTGCAGAGGTCTTAAGAGCGATTTCGCAGGCAAGCCAGCTCCCACAGTTGACCGCATCCTCATGTTGAAAATCGGTCAACTGTGGGAGCTGGCTTGCCTGCGAAGAGGCCCTAACGGCCAACCGTCTCCAACTGCCTCAACGCCGCTTTACGCTGCTCCACCGGCAACCCACCCAACCGCTCCACCGCCGCATAAAACCTCACCCAATCCCCGCCTTCCTGCGCAAACAACGCCGCAAACGCCGGCACCCATTGGTCATACAACCCAAACGGTAACAGGCGGGCATTGTTCATGGGCTGGTTGATCCAGGCGTCATAACGCTTGTCACCCTCCCATTGGCTATCGCGCAGGTGCCGGTATTCGCTGCGCAACTGCTCGAATTGCGCCACTTTGGCCCGGCGCATCGCGTCCGCTGCCAACGGCTGCGCGTACAACGCCTCCAGGCGTCTACGGGTATCGAGAATCAGCCGGATAAATTGATCGCGTTGCTTCAACGCCGCATCGCCGACAGGCGCCAGGCCCCGCGCCGCACGCCATTGGCGCGTGCCCTCCTGCTCGACAAAACTGGCATAGGACTCGTTGAACTCGGTGTCGTCCTTCATGTAGAAGCGCTGGTGGGCCAGCTCATGGAAGATCAGCGTGGCGAGGCGCTCATCGCCCCAGCTCATCATCGAACTCATGATCGGGTCGTTGAACCAGCCCAGGGTGGAATAGGCCTCCACGCCGCCGATCGACACATCCATGCCCTGTTGCCGCAACAGCGCCGCCTCGCCCCGCGCCGCGCCCTGGTTGTAGTAGCCGCGATAGGCGACGCAACCGGCGATGGGAAAGCAATGGTTCTGTGGCGACAGGGAAAATTCCTGCGTGGCGAAGACATTCCAGACCACATAGGGTCGGCCAATATCGGCATAGAGCCGGTAACTTTGATTGTCCGGCAGATGCAGGTGTTCACTGGCAAAGGTTCGAGCTTTCTGCGATTGAGCCAGATGCTCGCGCAGCAGTGGCGGGCGAGCAGGGTCGGCGATGACCTCGGCAACCGGCTCCCGGGCCCGCAACAGGTGCCACTGGCCACTCGCCAACTGGCTGTAATAACTGACACTGGAACAGCCGCTGAGCAGCACAACCATCAGCCCTGGAAGAAAACGCCTGATCATGCACTGACTGCTCCTGGATGATGGGTTCGCCAGACTATCGCGCTTGCAGGGGATTTTTCCACGGCGTGGCGTGTTTATACTCAAGCCTCTTCTCGTGTTGAGTACTTGCCATGCGCCCGCTCTTGCTTCCCGTCGCCGCTGTATTCCTCAGCGCTTGCGCCTCGACCCCCATCCCCCCCGTGGACCCGCAGCAGGCCTGGGTCGATTTCACCACGCCCACCCCGGGTTCCAAGTTGGTAATGGCTCAGCGTCTGGACGGGAAAAACCTCGACGACGGGCGCTTTTTTCAAATGCCTCCCGGCCCTCACGAGCTGATGGTGCGCTTTGACTTTGAAGTGCCCGCCGGCGGCGGCCTGGGTGGCCTCAGCCAGATGATGTATCGCACCTGCTTCATGACGCTGCAGTACAACAACTTTCAGGCCGGCCAGCGCTATGTGCTGGAAGGGCGCTCACTGGCGTTCACGCCCAACATCCGGCTGTACGACTCAACCCGCCAGCTATTGGCCGAAGAGCGCAGCGTGAACTGCATCTGAGTCAGTCGTTGTTCTTTTGATAGATGATGCGCTTGGTGCCGTTTTCGCATGAGCCGACAATCATGGCTTCGTCATGGTTCTTGGCTTCTTCGGCGGTGATGATTTCCAGGGTGTAGGACGGAATCGCCTTGGCCTGGATCTTCACTTCGATTTCTTTCCTGAGCTCTTCACAATCTTTTGGCGCGGCCACGGCCGAAGTGGCCAATACACCGCAGATGATTGCCAAGGCAAAACGTTTCATGTGTGGAGCTCCCTGAATGCGCTGCGCACGAGTGTGCGCCTAGGCTGCATGGGCTATTCGACCACATTTTGCAAACACGAGTTCTGATTTAACGCAGAACTAAACATGTGGGAGCGGGCTCGCTCGCGAATACGGAGTGTCAGCCACCGAAGATATCGGCTGATCCACCGCATTCGCGAGCAGGCCCGCTCCCACATGGATTACCGCTGTATCAGTTGACCAGCGTGGCATCCAAGGTGATGGTCGCATTCAGCACCTTGGACACCGGGCACCCTTCCTTGGCCTTTTTGCTCAGTTCATCGAACTGCGCCTGGCTCGCGCCTGGGATTTTGGCTTTCAGGATCAGATGCACTGCTGTAATCGCAAAGCCGCCCTCGACCTGGTCCAGAGTCACTTCGGCCTGGGTGTCGATGCTGTCAGCCTTGAGCCCGGCGTCGCCGAGAATCATGGAAAACGCCATGGAGAAACAGCCGGCGTGAGCCGCGCCGATCAATTCTTCAGGGTTGGTACCCTTGCCGCCCTCAAAGCGGGCCTTGAAGCCGTAGGGCGCTTCGCGCAGCACGCCGGTTTCCGTGGAAATGGAGCCCAGGCCAGTCTTCAGGTCGCCTTCCCAATGCGCGGATGCCTTTTTAACGATACTCATAGCTTTCTCCTCGAACGGTGGTTTTGCGTCGGTAAGGGTTCTGAGGATAGACGTCAAAACAAAGTTCATTCGTAAGAGAAACCTAGCAATCCAGTAGGAAATTTCAGAGCCGCCTATTGAATCTCGGGTATATGCCCTCATTGCATAGAACATGCACATGAAGCAGCAGGTTTTGGTTCGTCTAGAAAGCCTGCGCCCCCATTGGAGAAGCAGGCTTATGAAATCGCTGTCCGACGTAAAGTTCTCGACCCTCGACCTGGTGCCCGTACGCGCCAACGGCAGCCCGGCGCAGTCGCTGCGCAATTCCCTGGACCTGGCCCAGCATGTGGAGAAGTTCGGCTACCACCGTTTCTGGGTAGCTGAGCACCACAATATGGACGGCATCGCCAGTTCGGCCACCTCGGTACTGCTCGGTTACCTGGCAGGGGGCACCTCGACTATTCGAGTGGGGTCTGGCGGGGTGATGTTGCCAAACCACGCGCCACTGGTGATCGCCGAGCAGTTCGGTACGCTGGAAAGCCTCTACCCCGGTCGTATTGACCTGGGCCTGGGGCGCGCGCCCGGTTCCGACCAGATGACCGCCCGCGCCCTGCGCCGTGAACGCTCCGGCAGTGCCGATGACTTCCCCCAAGATGTGGCCGAGCTGATGGCCTACCTCGGCCCGCGTACGCCCGACCAACGGGTTATCGCGGTACCGGGCACCGGCACCAATGTGCCGGTGTGGCTGCTGGGTTCAAGCCTGTTCAGCGCACAATTGGCCGGTGAGCGTGGCTTGCCTTACGCCTTCGCCTCCCATTTCGCACCGCGCTTGATGCATGAGGCGATTCGCGTGTATCGCAATCACTTCAAGCCTTCAGCCGTGCTGGACAAGCCCTACGTGATGCTCGGCATTCCGCTGGTGGCGGCCGACACCGATGAGCAGGCCGATTACCTGGCCACCTCGGTGTACCAGCGCATCCTCGCTTTGATGCGCGGCCAGAGCCTGGTGCAGCGCCCTCCAGTAAAAACCATGGACGGCCTGTGGTTGCCCCATGAAAAAGATGCGGTCGGTAGCTTCCTCGGCTTGGCCATGGTGGGCAGCCCGGCGAAGATTCGCGGCAAGTTGGAGGTGTTGATCGAGCAGACCGGTGCCGATGAGCTGATTTTTACCAGTGACCTGTATGAGCACGCAGACCGGATTCATTCCTACGAGCTGCTTGCACAAGTAATGAAGGGCTGAATGGTCAAACGATAGACCTGTGGCGAGGGAGCTTGCTCCCGCTGGAGTGCGCAGCGCTCCCATTTTTTGGGGCCGCTACGCAGCACAGCGGGAGCAAGCTCCCTCGCCACAGGTGCGTCGCTTATACAGCACGGGGTTAGCCGCGCTTGTAGGCAATTTCCTTGGTGCCACCTTCGCAGGTGCCAACTACTTTCTGGTCACTTGGCGTAGCACCTTTGTCCACCACTTCCAGCGAATACCCCGAAGCGCCGTTGGCGTCGATTTTCGCTGCGATTTCGCTTTTCAGCTCTTCACAAGGCTTGCCCGCCGCCATAGCGGTACCCGCAATGCTCAACAACCCTACCGCTAACAGAAACTTCTTCATCCGTTACTTTCCTTGCGCTGATCAAAAAGAGCGTGCCGACGCTCATCGCGTCGGCACCCGTTGTTTGTAGCGCAGGTTATGGCAATCGGCCAGCGGGCAAAGTTCAACTCTGCCGATCAACTACTGGCAATGCGGAATCCCACTTTGAGCGTGACCTGGAAGTGCGCAGCCTTGCCATCTTTGATGTGACCACGGGTTTCGGTCACCTCAAACCACTCCAGATGCTTGATGCTTTTGTTGGCTTCAGCCAGGGCATTGTTGATCGCGTCTTCGATGCTGGTGGTGGAAGAGCCAACCAGTTCGACTTTCTTGTACGTGTGATGATCACTCATGGCGTTTCTCCTTTAGGTCGTCAATCAAGACTAGCAGTGAATGTGCGTACTGCTTCAGGCGACCGTTGGGAGGCGAAAGTTCAGAATTACTGCACTTTCTGAAACCGGCGCAGTCGGTATCTACACACGCCACTCAATCACTTCAGGAGATGTCCACATGGCCAACACTTCTTTACGCAAAGCGTCGCTGGAAAGCATGGAAGCCGAGATTTCGAGCCTGCTCAAATCGCTGGAGAGCCTCAAGGACGACGCGTCCGATGAGTCGCGCAAAACGCTGAAGGCCTTGAAAAGCAATGCCGAGAACGCCCTCAAGCACTCTCGCCACCTGATCAGCGACGCCTACGAAGAAAGCAAAGTCAAAATCCGCGAAACCAGCGCTGCCACCCGTGACTACGCACAAGAGCACCCCTGGACGACCGCCGGTGTCGCCGTTGGCGCGCTGGGCCTGCTGGCGGCTTATCTGCTGTGCAAACGCGGTGACTGATTGACCGGTTACATCGGTTGACGCAACAGCTCAGCCTTGAGCCATTGCGCCAACTGCCCGGCGCGCCCGTCTGCGGCGCGCTTGGGTAGCCACAACGCCAGGTGCGCCGGGGTTTCACTGAACCCCCAAGGCGCCACCAGGCGACCCGCTCGCAGGTCCTCTGCCACCAGCGGTTCTGGCGCAATTGCCACTCCCAAGCCGGCAACCGCCGCTTCCAGCAGATAATACAAATGCTCAAACCCCTGACCGAGTTTCAGCGCGCCGGGCTCTAGGCCGTGTTGCCGTGCCCAACTGGGCCAGGCTTGCGGTCTTGAGGTGGTGTGCAGCAAGGGTTGCTCCAGCAGATCCGACGCTGGGGCATGACGCAGTTGTTCAAAACCGGCGAAGCGGGGGCTCAAGACCGGGCCGATGCGCTCGCTGGCCAGCTCATACACCTGCATATCCGCCGGCCACGGCGGCTCAGCGAATACCAGCAAGGCATCCAGCCCCGGGCGGCGCGGGTCCAGATCGCCTTCGCCTGCCGACAGGTGCAAGCGTAAATCCGGCAAGTCGGCATTCAACCGCCCCAGCCGAGGGATAAACCAACGCGCCAGCAAGCTGCCTGAACAACCAAGAACGAAGGGCGCGTCAGCGCCGCGTTGGGTGAGTTCGGCGCACACGTCGCGCAACCGCTCGAAAGCCTCGCTGCTGGCATCTCGTAGCCTGACGCCGGCATCTGTGAGTTTAAGGCCGCGCCCATCTTTGACGAACAGGCTCACGCCCAAGTGCTCCTCCAGCACTTTCAACTGGCGGCTGACCGCGCCATGGGTTACGTGCAATAGCTCCGCAGCCTGGCTGACGCTGTTCAGGCGAGCGGTGGCTTCAAAAGCGCGCAGAGCATTGAGGGGAGGGAGGTCGCGGCTCATCTGTGAGTTTTCCTAACAGGTTACGGCGATCTTATCGGTTTTCAGGCCAGAGCGTCACGAGTAGAGTGACCGTCATTGCCTTTAAACACATTTTTCCTGGAGCGTCCCATGACTCAGTCCCAGACCGATCTACGCAACGGCCCTGACGCCAACGGCCTGTTTGGTGCGTTCGGCGGCCGCTACGTCGCTGAAACCCTGATGCCGTTGATTCTCGACCTGGCCCGTGAATACGAAGCGGCGAAGGTAGATCCGGCGTTTAACGAAGAATTGGCCTACTTTCAGCGCGATTATGTCGGGCGCCCAAGCCCGCTGTATTTTGCCGAACGCCTGACCGAGTTCTGCGGCGGCGCCAAGATCTACCTCAAGCGCGAAGAGCTCAACCACACCGGCGCGCACAAGATCAACAACTGCATCGGCCAGATCCTGCTGGCCCGGCGCATGGGCAAGAAACGCATCATCGCCGAAACCGGCGCCGGCATGCACGGCGTGGCCACCGCAACCGTGGCGGCGCGCTTTGGCCTGCAATGCGTGATCTACATGGGCACCACCGACATCGAGCGCCAGCAGGCCAACGTGTTCCGCATGAAGCTGCTGGGCGCCGAGGTCATCCCCGTGGTCGCCGGCACCGGCACCCTCAAAGACGCCATGAACGAAGCCCTGCGCGACTGGGTAACCAATGTCGACAGCACCTTCTACCTGATCGGTACCGTGGCCGGGCCACACCCATACCCGGCGATGGTGCGCGACTTCCAGGCCGTGATCGGCAAGGAGACCCGCACCCAGTTGCAAGCCCAGGAAGGCCGCCTGCCGGACAGCCTGGTGGCGTGCATCGGCGGCGGTTCCAACGCCATGGGCCTGTTCCACCCATTCCTGGATGACACCAGCGTCGAGATCATCGGTGTTGAAGCCGCAGGCCATGGCATCGAAACCGGCAAGCACGCTGCCAGCCTCAACGGCGGCGTACCGGGCGTGCTGCACGGCAACCGCACCTTCCTGCTGCAGGACGACGACGGCCAGATCATCGACGCCCACTCGATTTCCGCAGGCCTGGACTACCCCGGCATCGGCCCGGAACACGCCTGGTTGCATGACATCGGCCGCGTCCAGTACACCTCGGTGACTGACGATGAGGCCCTGCAAGCCTTCCACAAATGCTGCCGCCTGGAAGGGATCATTCCGGCACTGGAAAGCGCCCACGCCCTGGCTGAAGTATTCAAGCGCGCGCCAAACTTGCCCAAAGATCACCTGATGGTGGTCAACCTCTCGGGCCGTGGCGACAAAGACATGCAGACCGTGATGCACCATATGGAACAGTCCAAGCAGGAGAAACACTGATGAGCCGCCTGCAAACCCGCTTTGCGCAACTTAAAGAACAAAATCGCGCCGCCCTGGTGACCTTCGTCACCGCTGGCGACCCCGGCTATGACACCTCGCTGGCGATCCTCAAGGGCTTGCCGGCCGCCGGCGCCGATGTGATCGAGCTGGGCATGCCCTTCACCGACCCGATGGCCGATGGCCCGGCCATCCAGCTGGCCAATATCCGCGCACTGGCCGCCAAGCAGAACCTGTTGAAAACCCTGCAGATGGTTCGCGAGTTCCGCCAGGACAACAACGACACGCCGCTGGTGTTGATGGGCTATTTCAACCCGATCCACAAATACGGCGTGTCGCAGTTCATTGCCGATGCCAAGGCAGCTGGCGTCGACGGCCTGATCGTGGTGGACATGCCCCCCGAGCACAACGGCGAGCTGTGCGACCCGGCCCAGGCCGCAGGCATCGACTTTATCCGCCTGACCACGCCGACCACCGATGACGTGCGCCTGCCTACCGTGCTCAATGGCAGCTCCGGGTTTGTGTATTACGTGTCGGTCGCCGGTGTCACCGGGGCGGGTGCCGCCACCCTGGAACACGTCGAAGAAGCCGTGGCCCGCCTGCGCCGCCATACCGACCTGCCTATCAGCATCGGCTTTGGTATCCGCACACCGGACCAGGCAGCGGCCATCGCACGCTTGGCGGACGGGGTGGTAGTGGGTTCGGCGCTGATCGATCACATCGCCACGGCCAAGAACGACCAGCAAGCCATTGATGGCGTGCTGACCCTGTGCGCGGCGCTGTCGGAAGGTGTGCGCAACGCACGCAAGTAAGTTGCACGGCGCAACGACCGCAGCTTATACGCTAGGCTTCAAAGGAGGTGGGCATGTCGCCCACCTCCTTTTTTCAACGCACTTCGTGCCCTTTGCCGTCTAACCACCTTCGCAAGCCCCGCAGTCCTTGCCCCTCGGTCGTTAAGTTAGCCGCATCAGAAGTCATTCTTGGCTCTCAGGAGTACATCATGGCATTTGATCTCATCACCGTTTCAGACCGTCGCCACTCAACCCTGCAAAAGGGTTTCAATCTGCGCTGGCCCTTGGGCAATGTGCAGGGCCAGTCTTCGTCCAATGGCGCCAACCTGATTTACCTTTGCCGCAGCCCGCAAGACATCATGGACGCCGCCGCCCAGGCATTGGCCCTGCCCAATGGACGCATCACCGTACGCAGCGGCGGTCATCGCTACGAAGGGTTTGTCGCCAACAAGATGCCCGACAGTCCAGATGAGGTGCTGTCGATCCTGGATATCAGCGCGCTGAACCGAGTGGTCTACGATGCCAGCGGCCAGATCGGTTCCGAGCTGAGCCGCACGCAGCCTTTTCGCTACCGCTTTCGCCTGGAGGCCGGCGGCCAGAACTGGGACGCCTATGACGCGTTGTACAAGCTGGCCAACAAAACCTTGCCCGGCGGCTCATGCTATAGCGTGGGCCTGGGCGGACACATTTGCGGTGGCGGCTATGGGCTGCTGTCGCGCAAGTATGGACTGGTGTGTGACTGGCTCAGCGGGGTCGACATCCTGGTGCCTGACAGCCAAGGCAAAGGGCTCGAACCGCGCCATGTCAGCAGGGACAGCACCCAACAGGACGAATTGGACCTGTTCGCCGCGTGCTGCGGTGCGGGGGGTGGTCAATTTGGCATTATCACCAGCTATTACTTCAAGGACCTGCCACCGGCCCCCAAAGAAGTACTGTGGCTGGTGTTGGAATGGGATTGGTCAGTACTGACCCAGGATGCACTAAACAATCTGCTGGTGGCTTACCAGCTATGGTTCGCCAGTCATCAGAGCAACCCGGACACCTGGGGCCTGGCGACCAAACTGGAAATGCGCCACGAGCACACAGGCAATATCACCTTGGGCATCCATTATGTGGACAAGGAGGGTGAGCTCAACGACCGTGCGCCCTTCGATGATTTTGTCGACAAGATGCTCACGGCCATCGGCTTACCTGCCACCGAGTCGCTGGTGCCGTTTCATGTGGTCCATTTGCCGCCTGGCACAGCCGGCGGGCGCCCCATCGACTCAGTCTCATCCGCCCAGGCTGCGGCGCGGCGCCTGGATTGGCTGGTGTGCCAGCAAACCTTGAATGGTTCGGGAGACAATCAGCGTGGGCGCTATAAGTCGGCCTATCAGAAAGGTGAGTTCAGCCCCCAAGTACTACAGGCCATCTGGACTACCCTGACCTGGCCGGACCCTGACAACCACCTGACACAAAGCCTGATCCAGATTCAGTCCTTCGGCGGCCAGATCAACGCCGCCAGCGCGCCCGTGCGCAAGGAGTCGTCGGCCGCCCAGCGTTCGTCCTTCCTCAAGTGGCAACCCCAGTGTTACTGGCACGACGACAGCGCGGCCGCGGATCAAGCCCATGCCGACTGGATCCGAGGGCTGTACGTCAATGCGTTTGCCGATGCGCAAGGCGTACCGCTCAACAATGCGTTCGAAGGCTGCTACATCAATTACCCCGACCTCGACATGACCTACACAGGCGGTAATCCGGCCAACGGCAAAAACCCCCAGTGGTACAAAATCTTCTTTCCCGATCTGATGATCGAAAGCCGCTTGCGCCGTACCAAGCAGCGCTGGGACCCGCACAATATATTTCGCAACGAGATGTCGGTGCCGTAGAACGAAAAAAGGGCGACCCGAAGGTCGCCCTCTTTACAGTTCTATCCGCTCGACTTTGCCGACCAGCAATATGTAGGAAAGCGCGCCAAGCAGCGCCAGGACCGCAATGTAGGTAATGGCCGGCGCAAATGACGAGCCACTGGCCAGAAAGCCAATCACGATAGGCGTGGCAATTGCCGCCAGGTTGCCGATGAAGTTGAACACCCCGCCGGTCAGCCCCAGCAGACGGGCAGGCGCCAGGGTCGACACCAACGACCAGGTGATCGACGCCAGGCCATTGCCGAAAAACGCCACCGCCAGAAACGCGATAACCCACCCCGTCGAGTCCACATAGTTGGCCCCGATGATCGCCGTGGAAATCAGCAGCCCGCTGATGATGGGCAACTTGCGCGCAAAGCCCACCGACGCCCCACGACGAATCAGCCAATCGGAAAACACCCCCGAACACAGCACGCCCACAAACGCGGCCAGGAACGGCAAGGAGGCCAGCAAGCCAGACTGGATAAAGTCCATGCCGCGATATTTCACCAGGTACGTCGGGAACCAGGTCAGGAAGAACCACAGCGTGGAGTTCAGGCAAAACTGGCCCAGGTAGATGCCCCACAGCTTGCGTTTGCTCAGCACGATGCCGAGGTCGGTCCAGTTGAAGGGTGCCTTGACGGTTTTAGCCTGCATGTCCACCAGCCCACCACCGTCGCGGATCAGTTGGATTTCGGCTTCGTTGGCGCCTTTGAAATCTTTGGGCTCGCGGTACACCGCGTACCAGATTGCGGCCCACAGGATGCCGACGCCACCGGTCACCACAAACACCATGTGCCAGCCGTACTGGTGCTGCAGCCACGCCAGTACCGGAGTGAGGAACGCCAGGCCGACGAATTGCCCGGAGGTATAGACGCCGATAGCCGTGGCGCGCTCGCGCTCGGGAAACCAGGTGGTGACAACACGGCTGTTGATGGGATAGGCCGGCGCCTCCAACGCGCCCACGGCCATGCGCAGCACGAACAGCGCGATAAAGCTGGCGGCGAAACCGAGCATCACGGTGGCAATCGACCACAGCAGCAGGGCGGCCGTGTAGAGAATGCGCGGCGGCACCCGGTCTACCAGCCAGCCACCCGGGATTTGCATGGCGGCGTAGGTCCAGCCGAAGGCAGAAAAAATCAGCCCGACTTGCACCGGATCGATCCCCAGCTCGCTGGTCAGCGCGGGCGCAGCAATCGACAGGTTGCTACGGTCGAGGTAGTTGATGACCACGGTGATGAACAGCAGCACCATGATGAAAAAGCGCTTTCTGCTAGGCGTGACTAAAGAAGCCTGCCCGGTGAGGGATTCAGGGTGCATGGGGGTGCCTCTTTTTATATTTGTTGAGGAAGGAACGCGCTCAATGTGGGAGCTGGCTTGCCTGCGATGGCGGCATGAATGGCACCACTGCAGTGACTGACCCACCGCCATCGCAGGCAAGCCAGCTCCCACATTTTTTAGCGCGTTTCAATCAGGTGGAAATCACCACTCGGCAAAACTGCCATCGGCATGGCGCCAGATCGGGTTGCGCCAGCGATGGCCGATGGCCGCGCGCTCAACCACATACTCCTCGTTGATCTCAATGCCCAGACCCGGGCCGTTGGGGATCTTCACAAAGCCCTGGTCATAGTCGAATACGCCTGGATCACGCACATAGTCGAGCAGATCGTTGCTTTCGTTGTAATGAATACCCAGGCTCTGCTCCTGGATAAACGCGTTGTAGCAAACCGCATCCAGCTGCAGGCATGCCGCCAAGGCAATCGGGCCCAGCGGACAGTGCAGGGCCAGGGCCACGTCGTAGGCTTCGGCCATGTTGGCGATCTTGCGGGTTTCGGTGATACCACCTGCGTGGGAGGCGTCCGGCTGGATGATGTCGACGTAGCCTTCGCTGAGCACCCGCTTGAAATCCCAGCGCGAGAACAGGCGCTCGCCCAGGGCGATCGGCGTACTGGTCAGCGGGGCCAGTTCTTTGAGCGCCTCGTAGTTTTCGCTGAGCACCGGCTCTTCAATGAACATCAGTTTGTACGGGTCGAGCTCTTTCATCAGCACCTTGGCCATCGGCTTGTGCACCCGGCCATGGAAGTCGACGCCAATACCCACGTTAGGGCCGACCGCATCGCGCACGGCAGCGACGTTGGCCAGGGCCAGGTCGACTTTTTCGAAGCTGTCGACAAACTGCAATTCTTCGGTGCCATTCATCTTCACGGCTGTGAAGCCACGGGCCACCGCCTCTTTGGCGGCACGAGCAGTGTCGGCGGGGCGGTCACCGCCGATCCATGAGTACACGCGGATTTTGTCACGCACCTGTCCGCCCAGCAGATCGCTGACCGACACACCGAGGGCCTTGCCCTTGATGTCCCACAACGCCTGGTCGATGCCGGCGAGGGCGCTCATGTGCACCGCGCCACCTCGGTAGAAGCCGCCGCGATAGAGCACGGTCCAGATATCTTCGATATTGCGTGGGTCTTTGCCGATCAGGTAGTCGGACAGTTCTTCGACGGCGGCGGCCACCGTATGAGCACGGCCCTCGACCACAGGCTCACCCCAGCCGGTCACACCCTGGTCGGTTTCGACCTTGAGGAAGCACCAGCGCGGCGGAACGATAAAGGTCGTCAGTTTGGTGATTTTCATCTCTTGTCTCTCTTATAGATGCAGCGCCTGTGGGCGCGGAATATGCTCTCAGCTCAGGGCTTTCCAGGCGGCGACATAAGCCTGGGCACGGCTCGCAACCTGATCCACTGTCATGCCCGGCTTGAACAGCCCGGAACCCAACCCGAAACCCTTGGCGCCGGCGTCGGTAAACACCTGCATGTTGTCAGGGGTGATGCCGCCCACCGGCAGCAGCAACGTGCCCGTCGGCAATACCGCCAGCCACGCCTTGATCACTGAAGGGCCCATCTGCTCGGCCGGGAACAGCTTCAACACATCGGCGCCTTCGGCCAGTGCGGCAAAGGCTTCGGTAGGCGTGGCTACCCCAGGCGACAAGTACAGGCCCGCCGCTTTGGCGGCACGCAGCACCTTGGCATCGCTGTGGGGCATGACGATCACCTGGCCTCCGGCCGCCTTGACCTGTTCGACCTGCTCAGGCGTCAACACCGTGCCGGCACCGATCAGGCAATCGGCGGGCAAGCTGTCGCGCAGGGTACGGATACTGGTGTAGGGGTCTGGCGAGTTGAGCGGCACTTCGATCACGCGAAAACCCGCGTCGTACAGCACCTGGCCGACCGCCTGGGCTTCGTCGGGGCGTAGGCCGCGCAGGATGGCGATCAAACCGTTTTGTGCGAGTGCTTGCTTGAGCATGTCAGGCCTCCAGTACAGGTCGAATGAGCCCGGCGGCTTGCGCCAGTTGCCACAGGCCACGCTCGGTGGCTTCTTGCGCCAGGCTGACGTGGGCAAATCCGCAAAGGGCGAGGGCGCGTTGATAGCGGGCGCAAAGTGCAGCAGCGCCGACCAGGATGATCGGCTGATGTTTGGCCGAATCTGGCAAGCCGGCGAGCTCATGGCCGATGAGCAGGCCAGACAGGTAATCGGGTTGCTGGTCGGGCGCCAGCTGCGCGGTGAGCCCAAGGGTACGGGCACTGAACAGGGTCGAAAGCACGCCACGCTGGCCATCGTTGGACAGCGCCACGCGCACGCCTTGATCAAACGCCTCAGCCTGGAACTGCTCGCTCGCTTGTTGGGTACGCCCCAGGATGCTGTGCTTGCTCAACACCGCAAACACTTCGCCAGTCATGAAGGTATCGAAATGGGTAATGCGGCCTTCCACCACCTCGACCCACTTGGAATGGCTGCCGGGCAGGCCGATCAACACCTGGGGCCCAAGGCCTTGCAGTACGCCGAGTACTTGGGTTTCTTCGCCACGCATGACATTGGGCAGACCCACTTGCTCGATCACCCCCGGCACGATATGCACCTGCACCCCACGCAGGCTGCGTATGCCATGCAACGCCTGGCCGAGACTGGCGACATCCACCGGCGTGCTGCGATAGGCCGCCTCGCTCCAACCCTGTGCGCTGCCGACCATGCCGCAAGCGATTACCGGCAGCCCGGGCTGGGCATCAAGCCAATCGCCGCAGGCGCTATCGAACGCCAGCTCAAAGCCGTCAGTGCATAACACACCGGCTATTTCCCGGGGCTCTGTGGGCAAATGCATGATGCCCCAGGCTTGCGAGCGCTGTTCCAGCACAACGCCCGCGGGGCCGAGTTTGTAAGCACGAAGGGAGCTGGTCCCCCAATCGAGCGCGATCAATTGCGCCTGCATCGCTTCACCTGAAATGAGTGGGTGCTGAAAAAAGCAGATGGGCGAATATAAACCTAGGGGGCGCAATATCTCAATATATAAATATCAATCCCATATAATGAGACAAGACAAGATAAATCCTACAACTATTCTTATTTTTACTTAGGGAAAGACACGGATTTATCGGGTAAGAAAGGTTAAAAAATCGACAAGTCCAGCTCGCGCATCGCGCCCATCCAGATGGCGTAATCGGTGTGGTCCTTGAGGTCGTCACCGGTTTCAGGGTGCAGGAACACCACCAGACCATTGCGATGCAGCGCCAGCCACGGCAACACCACGCCGATATATTCCGGCTCGAACGCCAACTGGCAACTCCAATCCGGGTGCGGGCCCACGGGCCTCTCGTGCACGCGGCCCATGCGCAGCGGGAACAACTTGGCGGCCTCTTCACAGAGCGTGCGCGCTTGCTCGATCGTGCTGGCGTCGAAGTAGATATGGGCGTGGTAGCCCTTGATACGTTGCATGACTGACTCCGGTTCCCCTGTGCGCCGATCCTAGACCGCAATCGACGGCAGGGCCAGCCCGGTCAAAGACTGCGCGCTGCTGGCCTGCTCCGCCACCAACCACTCGACAAAGCGGTCCACCAACTGCCCGCGGCGTTTGCGCTGGGGCTGCACCACGTAATAGCCCAAGCGCGACGTCACTGTGGGGCTGATCGGCCGGCACAGCCAATTCTGCTCCAGCAGGTTATCCACCAGGTGGCGCCAGCCGATGGCGACGCCCTGGCCGGCAATCGCCGCCTGGATCAGCAAGGTGTAGTTGTCAAAGCGCAATTGCCCAGGGGTCGGCGCAGCCGTGATACCCAATTCACGGAACACACCGTTCCAGTCGAACCACTGGCTGTTGTTTTCCTGGCGCAGGTGCAGCAACGGGCAGTCTTGCAAGGTCTGCACCGTCAGGGGCGCGACCTGCTCCTTGAGCCACTGTGGGCTGCACACCGGGAACACTTCCTCATTGAACAACCACAGGCTCTCGCCCTGCTTGAAACGGCCATCGCCGAACAGCACCGCCACATCAATATCGCTGCGCAGGGTGGCCGGGTTGCGCTCACTGGTGACCAGGCTGACATCCACCTGCGGGTTGGCCTGGTGAAAGCGATGCAGCCTTGGCATCAGCCAATAGGCGGCGAAGGCAAAGTCGGTGGCGACTTGCAGCACTTCATGCTGACTTTGTTGAGTGATGGCGCCGAGCCCCTGGTTGATGTTCTGCAGGCCGCCTTGCACATGCTCGAACAGCAGGGCACCGGCGTCGGTCAGTTCGATGCCGCGGTAAATGCGATCAAACAGGCGGATCGCCAGTTGCTCTTCAAGGCGTTTGATCTGCTGGCTGACCGCCGGTTGGGTGGTACCCAGCTCCATCGCGGCCGCGGTGAAACTGCGATGGCGTGCCGCCGCCTCAAAGGCGCGCAGCAAATCGAGAGAAAGGTCACCAAGCGCCTCATACATAAGCTCAACTTATCCTAGTCATTGCTGCGCATGGGCTTTACCCCATAATTCATGGGCCGCATGCTCATTGGCATAAACACTGCCTATGGAATGCCGAGAAACCATGAAGCGCAAGAACATTCTTTTCATCATGGCCGATCAGATGGCCGCGCCGATGCTGCCGTTCTACGGGCCTTCCCCGATCAAGCTGCCCAACCTCAGCCGCCTGGCGGCGCAAGGCGTGGTGTTCGACGCCGCCTATTGCAACAGCCCGCTGTGCGCACCGTCGCGCTTCACCTTGGTGAGTGGCCAATTGCCGAGCAAGATCGGCGCCTATGACAACGCCGCCGATTTCCCCGCCGATGTGCCGACCTATGCCCACTACTTGCGCCGCCTGGGCTACCGCACCGCACTGTCGGGCAAGATGCACTTCTGCGGCCCCGACCAGTTACACGGCTATGAGGAGCGCCTGACCAGCGACATCTATCCCGCCGACTACGGCTGGGCAGTGAACTGGGATGAGCCAGACGTACGCCCTACCTGGTATCACAACATGTCCTCGGTGCTGCAAGCCGGACCGTGCGTGCGCACCAACCAGCTGGATTTCGACGAAGAGGTGGTGTTCAAGGCCCAGCAATATCTGTTCGACCATATCCGTGAGGAAGGTGACCAGCCATTTTGCCTGACGGTGTCGATGACCCATCCCCACGACCCTTACACCATTCCCAAGCCGTTCTGGGACTTGTACGCAGACACCGACATCCCAATGCCCGCGACGCCGCCCCAGGCCGACCTCGACCCGCATTCCCAGCGGCTGCTCAAGGTTTATGACTTGTGGGACAAACCGCTGCCTGTGGATAAGATCCGCGACGCCCGCCGCGCCTACTTCGGTGCCTGCAGCTACATCGACAGCAACGTCGGCAAGCTGCTGCAGACCCTGGAAGACACCGGCCTGGCCGACGACACCCTGATCATTTTCTCAGGCGACCACGGCGACATGCTTGGCGAGCGCGGCCTCTGGTACAAAATGCACTGGTTTGAAATGGCCGCCCGCGTGCCGCTGCTGATCAGTGCGCCGGGGCAGTTCGCCGCTGGCCGCGTCACCCAGGCCGTGTCGACCGCCGACTTGTTGCCCACCCTGGTGGAATTGGCCGGCGGGGAACTGGACCTGCACTTGCCGCTGGACGGCCGCTCACTGGTCCCGCACTTGCAGGGGCAGGGCGGGCATGACGAAGTGTTTGGCGAATACATGGCCGAAGGCACCGTCAGCCCATTGATGATGATTCGCCGGGGCGCCTACAAATTCATCTACAGCGAGGACGATCCTTGCCTATTGTTCGATGTTAACAACGACCCGAGCGAGCAGGAAAACCTCAGCCAGTCAGTTGAACATCGGCCATTGTTCGAGGCGTTCTTGCGTGAAGCGCGGGCTAAATGGGATATCCCGGCGATCCATCAACAGGTGCTCGCCAGCCAACGCCGTCGCCGCCTGGTGTTTGAAGCGCTGACCCATGGCAAGCTCAAGAGCTGGGATCACCAGCCACTGGTAGACGCCAGTCAGCAGTACATGCGCAACCATATCGACCTTGATGACCTGGAGCGCAAAGCACGTTTTCCACAACCCTGCCAAAACCAATAAGTAGACAGAGGGAAGGCCATGCAAAAGTTGACCGTGGTACTGAGTTTGGTGGTGCTCAGCAGCGCCCAGGTGTACGCAGACACTCGCTGCGAAACGGTAAAGATGGCCGATCCAGGCTGGAGCGATATTGCCGCCACCAACGCTATCACCAGTTTCCTGCTGACGGGCATGGGCTATCAACCCAAGGTCGACACCCTGGCGGTGCCAATTACCTTCGGCGGGCTCAAGGACGGCCAGGTGGATGTCTTCCTCGGCAACTGGATGCCGGCGCAGCAGGGCTTCTACGACAAGTTCGTGGCCAACGGCGATGTGGTGCAACTGGCGAAGAACCTGGAGGGCACCGAGTTCACCCTCGCCGTGCCGGACTATGTGTGGGACGCCGGGGTGCATGACTTTGCCGACCTGAATAAATTTGCCGACAAGTTCGACAAGAAGATCTACGGCATTGGCTCCGGCGCGCCAGCCAATATCTCGCTGCAGGAGATCATCAAGAAGAATGATTTCGACCTTGGCCAATGGAAGCTGATCGAGTCCAGCGAACAGGCGATGCTCGCAGAGGTCTCGCGAGCGGTGAAAAAACAGCGTTTTATCACCTTTCTCGGCTGGACCCCGCACCCGATGAACGTGCAACTGAAAATGCGCTACCTCAAGGGCGGCGAGCAGTACTTTGGTGCCACCGGCAGCGTCTATACCTTGACCCGCAAGGGTTACGCACAAGCGTGCCCCAATATCGGAAAACTGCTGACCAACCTGAGTTTTACCCAGGCCATGGAGAACAGCATCATGGCTGACGTGGCCAACAACAAGGTCAGCAATGCGCAGGCGGCGAAGGCGTGGATCAAGGCCAACCCGGCGGTGCTGGACCAGTGGCTGGAGGGCGTGAAAACCCTGGAGGGCCAGGAGGCGTTACCGGCGGTAAAAGCCAAACTCTGACGCTTCCCGGCGACCCTGTGGGAGCTGGCTTGCCTGCGATAGCATCACCCCGGTATACCTGTCACACCGAGGCGCCAGCATCGCAGGCAAGCCAGCTCCCACAAGTACCCATGCATTGATACTCTTGCCAAAACCCTTTACCCGAGCCTGCGATGCCCCGGCCCAACCGCCATACACTTTTGCCCTTCCTGCGCTGGCTGCCGCGCCAAACGCGCGCCAGCGTCGGCCGGGATGCCATCGTCGGCCTCAGCGGCGCGGTGCTTGCGCTGCCGCAGTCGATTGCCTACGCACTGATCGCCGGTCTCCCACCCGAATACGGGCTCTACGCCGCCATCATCCCGGTATTGATCGCTTGCCTGTGGGGCTCGTCCTGGCACCTGATCTGCGGGCCCACGGCCGCCATCTCCATCGTGCTTTACGCCAGCATCAGCCCATTGGCCGTGCCAGGTTCACAGGACTACATCACCCTCATCCTGTTACTGACCTTCCTCGCCGGGGTGTTCCAGTGGTTGCTCGGCCTGCTGCGCTTCGGCGCGTTGGTGAACTTTGTCTCCCATTCGGTGGTGCTGGGATTCACCCTGGGCGCCGCCGTAGTGATCGCCTTGGGGCAACTGCCCAACCTGCTCGGCTTGGATTTACCGAGCCAGGCCACGGCTATCAATGGCCTGCTGGCGCTGATCGACCATCGTGGCGAGTGGGACCACGCGTCCCTGGCCTTGGGGCTGGGTACGTTGCTGGCAGGTATGCTGCTCAAGTACCTGGTACCACGCTGGCCGACACTGTTGATCGCCTTGGTGTTGGGCAGCGTGGCGGCATGGCTGTGGCCGGCGATGTTCGGGCATGTGGCACGGGTCAGTTCGTTTATTGGCAAACTACCGCCGTTCAGCCCGTTGCCAATGGATCTGGATCTGGTACTGCGCCTGCTGCCCAGTGCCGTGGCGGTGGGGATGTTGGGGTTGGTGACCAGCCTGTCGATTGCCCGTTCGCTGTCCGCCCGCTCGCAACAACTGCTCGACGCCAACCAGGAAGTACGCGCCCAGGGTTTATCCAACATCGTGGGCGGATTTTTTTCCGGCTACTTGTCAGCCGGATCGTTCACCCGCTCGGGTCTCAGTTATGAGGCGGGTGCCTGTTCGCCATTGGCGGGGGTGTTTTCGGCCCTGTGGGTGGCGCTATTCGCGTTATTTGGCGCAGCGTTGATTGCGCATATTCCGATCCCGAGCATGGCGGCGAGCATCCTGCTGATCTGCTGGGGCCTGGTGGACCACCGCGGCATTCGTGCGCTGTTCCGGGTCAGCCGCGCCGAATTTGTGGTGATGAGCCTGACCTGTATCGCCACCTTGTTGTTGGAGCTGCAAACGGCGATCTATGCCGGGGTACTGGCGTCGCTGTTTTTCTACCTCAAGCGCACCTCGCAGCCACGGGTGCAACACTGGCGCGACGGTGAAGCGGATGTGTTGCGGGTGGGCGGCTCGATCTTTTTTGGCGCCAGCCATTACCTGCAAGTGCGCCTGCAACGTCTGCAGGGTGAGCGGGTGGTGATCGAGGCGCAGCAGATCAACTTTATCGACTATTCCGGGGTGGAGATGCTGCACCAGGAGGCGCGGCGGTTGGCGGGGTTGGGCCGTAGCTTGACGTTGCGTGGGGCCAGGCCGCAGGTGGTTGAGGAGTTAATGAAGCTGGAGGGGCCGGATAACTGCCCCCTCCATTTCGAAGACTAAACCCGATCAACTGTGGGAGCTGGCCAATTGCAGGCGCAGTTCGGCCAGTACGGGCGCCGAATCCGGACGCACACCGCGCCACAGCAAGAAGGCTTCCGCCGCTTGTTCCACCAGCATGCCCAAGCCATCCATCGCCACCGCCGCGCCTTGCTCGCTCGCCCAGCGGCAGAATGCAGTGGGTTCCTTGGCGTACATCATGTCGTAGCAGAAGGTCTTGCCCGGCTCGATCAGGCTGCCGGCAATCGGCGGTACATCGCCTGACAGGCTGGCCGACGTGGCATTGATGATCACGTCCACCGGCTCACGCAACCAGTCGTAACCACTGGCAGACACCGGGCCCAGGTCATCGAACAGCTCAGCCAGTCGCTCGGCCTTTTCCACGGTGCGGTTGGCGATGATCAACGACGAGGGTTGCTGCGCCAGCAATGGCTCCAGCGCACCGCGCACCGCGCCACCGGCGCCCAATAACAGGATGCGTTTGCCTTGCAGGCTCAGCCCGGCATTGACCGTCAAGTCGCGCACCAGGCCCGCGCCGTCGGTGTTGTCGCCCAACAACGTGCCGTCAGCCAATTTGCTCAAGGTGTTCACGGCGCCGGCGCGCTGCGCCCGTTCGGTCAGGGTATTGGCCAAGCGATAGGCCTCTTCCTTGAACGGCACGGTCACGTTGGCGCCACGGCCGTGTTGGAAGAACTCACGGGCACAGGCGGTGAAGTCCTCCAACGGCGCGAGCATCGTGCTGTAGTCCAGTTGCTCGCCGGTCTGGGCGGCGAACAGACGGTGAATCAACGGCGACTTGCTGTGGCCGATGGGGTTACCGAACACGACATAACGGTCCATCACACCGCCGCCTTGGGCGCGGCAACGCCGAGCCAGTCACGGTCTTGCAGGAAGTAGTCGGTGAGACGCGCCTCTTCGCTGCCGGCTTCGGCCTTCCAGTCGTAGCTCCAGCGTACCTGGGGTGGCAGCGACATCAGGATCGACTCCGTACGCCCGCCCGATTGCAGGCCGAACAGGGTGCCACGGTCGTAGACCAGGTTGAACTCAACGTAGCGGCCCCGGCGGAACTCCTGGAACTGGCGTTGTTGCTCGGTGTACGCCATGGCCTTGCGACGCTGCACAATCGGCAGGTAAGCATCGATATAGGCATCGCCGATAGCGCGGATGAAGGCGAAGCAGGTGTCAAAGCCCCACTCGTTCAAGTCATCGAAAAACAGCCCACCGATGCCACGGGGCTCGTTGCGATGCTTGATGTGGAAGTAGGTGTCACACCAGGCCTTGTAGCGGGAGTACACGTCCGGGCCAAACGGTGCACAGGCCTGCTCGGCCACGCGGTGCCAGTGAATGCAGTCTTCTTCATTGCCGTAATACGGGGTGAGATCAAAGCCACCGCCGAACCACCACACCGGTTCTTCACCTTCTTTTTCAGCGATGAAAAACCGCACATTGGCGTGGGAAGTCGGTACATGCGGGTTATGCGGATGGATCACCAGCGACACACCCAGGGCCTCAAACCCACGGCCCGCCAGTTCAGGGCGATGGGCACTGGCAGACGGGGGCAGACCGCTGCCGAACACGTGGGAAAAGTTGACACCGCCTTTTTCGATCACCGAACCGTTTTCCATCACTCGGGTACGACCGCCACCGCCGGCAGGCCGGGTCCAGGCGTCTTCGATAAAGCGAGTGTCCGTCTCGAAGGTTTCCAGGGCGCTGCAAATGCGGTCTTGCAGGTCAAGCAGGTAGGCTTTAACGGCCTCGGTGCGGGTAGTCATGGCATCACCTTGAATCGGGCAAAGCTACGCGAGGCCCATGGGGCGTCGGCGGCAAATGGGCGCACAGGATACCACTGCGCCTACATGCCACTGCACTTAGGTGCGCAGCAGTTGACGAGGATCAAGCTTAGGAGTCCGATAGGGGGCTACGCAGATTCGAACCCAAGGAGAAGTGCAGATGGCCAAACGTATCCAGTTCAGCGCCCATGGCGGCCCCGAAGTACTTGAATATGTGGACTACACGCCAGCGGAGCCTGGCCCACAGCAGGTTCGGGTGCGCAACGAGGCCATCGGCCTGAACTTCATCGACACCTATTTCCGCAGTGGTCTCTACGCGCCACCCGCCCTGCCATCGGGCCTGGGTGCGGAAGGCGCTGGCGTGGTGGACGCGGTGGGCAGTGAAGTCAGCCAATTCAAAGTTGGCGACCGCGTGGCCTACGGCAGCGGCCCGCTGGGTGCCTACAGCGAGCTGCATGTGTTGCCTGCCGCCAACCTGGTGCACCTGCCGGATGAGATCAGCTTCGAACAGGCCGCCGGTGCCATGCTCAAAGGCCTGACCGTGCAATACCTGTTGCGCCAGACCTATGAGCTCAAAGGCGGTGAAACCATTTTGTTCCACGCCGCTGCTGGTGGCGTGGGTTCCCTGGCCTGCCAATGGGCCAAGTCCCTGGGGGTGAAGTTGATCGGCACGGTCAGTTCCCCGGAAAAAGCCGCCCTGGCCAAATCACTCGGCGCCTGGGAAACCATCGACTACAGCAAGGAAGATGTCGCACAACGCGTACTGGAATTGACTGACGGCAAGAAGTGCCCGGTGGTGTACGACGGCGTCGGCAAGGACACCTGGCTGACCTCACTGGATAGTGTGGCGCCGCGGGGTTTGGTGGTGAGCTTCGGCAACGCATCGGGTGCGGTGGATGGGGTAAACCTGGGGATTCTGTCGGCGAAGGGTTCGCTGTACGTAACCCGGCCAACGTTGGCGACCTACGCCAACAATGCTGCAAACTTGCAGGCGATGGCGGACGATCTGTTTTCGATGATCAAGAGCGGCAAGGTGCGCATTGATATCAACCAGCGCTACCCGCTGGCGGAGGCGGCCAAAGCGCAGACGGAGTTGTCGGGGCGGCGCACGACTGGCTCAACCATCCTGCTGCCTTAAGGGCCTCATCGCAGGCAAGCCAGCTCCCACATTTGACGGCGAACACTGATCAAATGTGGGAGCTGGCTTGCCTGCGATGGGTGCACTGCGGTCTCAGGAGGGGCGCACCACATCACCCGTCACCAGGTCCCGAATCAGGCTCGGGTTCTTGCGCCCACCCAGGGCGCCGCCCAGCACCAAGTCCACTTGCCCGCGAAAATACTGCTCCACGCGAAGCCGCGTGCGGGCCGCCGGGCGGCCCTGAGGGTTGGCCGAGGTGGAAATCAACGGGCCGACCTGGGCGCACAAATCCCTCACCAACGGGTGATCACTGACCCGCAGCGCAACGGTTTCATGCACACCCGTGACCCATTCGGGCAGCAAGTCTTGATGGGGCACCAGCCAGGTATTCGGCCCTGGCCAGGTGCTGGCCATGCGTTCGATCCACGTTTGCGGGAAATCTTCAAACAGAAAGTCGAACTGACGAATATTGTCCGCCACCAGGATCAGGCCTTTGTCGACCGAGCGGTTCTTGATCGCCAGCAGTCGATCCACTGCTTCTTCGTTCCACGGGTCGCAGCCCAGGCCCCAAACCGCTTCGGTCGGATAGGCGATCACTGCGCCTGCGCGAATTTCCCGTGCGGCTTCCAGCACACGCCACCTGTTGACCATTGTTTACTCTCCGGACTAAAGCTCTGGGCAGTTTACCGATCTTCGTTACAAAACCTAGCGCCAAAAACGGGCCACTACAAAAGCGGACACCGCGCCAGCCAACGCCCGCTTTCGCAAATCACCTGGCCCTCCAACTCCAGCTCTGTCAGGGTGGCCAGTACTTGGGACAACGGCCGACCGCTGGCAATCGCCAAGGCTTCGCTGCTATGCGGTGCCGCGTGCAGCAGCGCCACCAACGGATGGGTCACGGGCACCGGCGCAGCATGGGACAACCGCTGCCAACCGCGCAGGCTTTCAAGAATGTGCTCGATGGTTTCCACAAGCACCGCGCCATCACGGATCAGTTGATGACAGCCCTTGGCGGCGGGGTGGTGGATGGAGCCTGGAATCGCATACACCTCGCGCCCTTGCTCCGCCGCCAGGCGTGCGGTGATCAGCGAGCCGCTGGCCATACTGGCCTCCACCACCAGCACGCCTAACGACAGCCCGCTGATAATCCGGTTGCGCCGTGGGAAATTGCCGGCCTGGGGCGCTGCATCCAGCGGAAATTCGGAAACCACGGCGCTGCCTTGGGCAATCATCGCGGCGGCGAGCCTGCGATGGCGCTGTGGATAAAAATTTTCCAGGCCAGTGCCGAGCACGCCGATGGTATGGCCGCCTACGTCCAATGCCGCCTGGTGTGCCGCGCCGTCAATGCCCACCGCCAGCCCACTGGTGATGACAAAACCGGCGCTCGCCAGGCTACGGGAAAAGGCCGCTGCCGTGTCCATGCCCGGGCGAGAGGCACGCCGGCTTCCGACCATGGCCAACTGTGGTTTTTCCAGAATAGCGGGGTCGCCCGCCACGAATAACAACGGCGGCGCATCGTCGATCTGCGCGAGCAACGCCGGGTAATCAGGTTGGTCCCACATCAGCAAATGCTGGGCCGGGCGCGCCAGCCAGGCCAACGCTTCACTGGCACCGTCACGGACTTTGGGGCTACGTCGGGCCTCGGCACTGACGGTGGGTAAACCGAGGGAACGCCAGGCGCTGGCGGGAGCACTCAGGGCCTTGGAAGCGCAGCCAAAGGCTTCGACCAATACGTGAAAACGCTTGGGCCCCAGTTCTGGCAGCCTGTGCAAGCGTAGCCGGGCTTCCAGCTCTGCCGGGGAAATATCGCTACTGTTTATCGGATTCATATGATCATCCTTGACCGGAACAAGCTGTGGATAACTCTGTTGGTAACTTATTTAGCCGGCTATTTATTGCGCTTGATCAGCCGTCTCGAAACGGTCTTGCACGGCTAGCGACCGTGAAGCGCTGAGCACCAGGGCATAGCTGAGCTTTTTATAGGTGCGAAACACCAGAAGGGTGCCGGCTCGCTCATCCGGGAGTGGTGTGGGCGTGCCGGTGAGGGCGTCTCGCACGGTGGCGCCAGCCTTAATTACCGTCAGCAGTTGGCCCTCCACCAGGCCATCGCGGCGGCCCTTGTTCAGGGTCACAGCGTCGAGCACGCCAATCTGCGTGACGCCCTTGGGGATGTCGATGATGTGCCCTGTAATCAAGGGTGCAGGTTTGCACGGCTCCAGGTTCGCCAAAGCAACGGGAGGCTCGGCGCGCAACAAGCGGTCGCCTGGGCGGATTTCCTGGGTCACCCGTTGCACTGCGAGGGTGGTGAGGCTGTCGGCAAGCACAAAGCGCGCAGTGCCGATGTCGTCGGCATTGATGCCGAGTAACTCCTGGGTAACGGGGTCGGTGTAGGCCTTGCCTCGCCGAAAGATCCCGTAGCTCGGCTGGGCCGGGTCCAGACGCCCGCGCGCATGCACACGCTCGTCGTTGGCACCCAGCACGCGCCCGCCTTGCGCCGCAATAATGTAAGGCGCGTTATCCAGGTCCTCGGGCGAGTCAAAAATACGGTTGTGCAGTAAAAAATGCTGGATGGCCTGTTGCGCTGCCTGATCCAGGCGCTCAGTAGGTTGCGCAATCAACGCCGTGGCGAACGGGGCCCACAGCAGCAAGACGAGTAGCGATTTCCTCATGGGGTGAATCTCCTTTATTATGTGCGTTCGCGTGAAATGCCATGGCCTTCGCGGCTTCCGAGCGTTTCACACCGGCCGTATGGGTCCATCCCACGGCCGATTTGTCTCTTCCTCACATGTGCAGCAATTACGCTTATGGCTATTTTGAACATCCTCGAATTTCCCGACTCGCGCCTGCGCACGATCGCCAAGCCGGTGGCCGTAGTGGACGACAAGGTTCGTCAGTTGGTCGATGACATGTTTGAAACAATGTATGAAGCCCCGGGCATCGGCCTCGCCGCTACCCAGGTCAACGTGCATCTGCGTGTCGTGGTCATGGACCTGTCGGAAGATCGCAGCGAACCTCGGGTGTACATCAACCCTGAGTTCGAACCGCTGACCGAAGAGATGGGCGAATACCAGGAAGGCTGCCTGTCGGTGCCGGAGTTCTACGAAAATGTGGAACGCCCGCTACGCGTGAAGATCAAGGCGCTGGACCGTGAGGGCAAGCCTTTCGAACTGGTTGCCGAAGGCCTGCTGGCGGTGTGTATCCAGCATGAATGCGACCACCTCAACGGCAAGCTGTTTGTCGATTACCTGTCCACGCTCAAGCGTGACCGCATCAAGAAGAAGCTGGAAAAAAAGCATCGCCAGCAAGCCTGATGCCCTTCTTCCAAAGGCTTGCTGCGGCAAGCCTTTTTCTTTTGTGACTGCTTTTAACCGAGAACTCCCATGACCGAGCCATTGCGCATTGTTTTTGCCGGCACTCCCGAATTTGCCGCCGAACACCTCAAGGCGCTGCTTGCCAGCCCTTATGACATCGTCGCGGTGTACACCCAGCCGGATCGCCCGGCCGGTCGCGGGCAAAAACTGATGCCGAGCCCGGTCAAGCAATTAGCGCTGGAGCACAACATTCCTGTGCTGCAGCCGCAGACCCTGCGTAACGCCGACGCCCAGGCTGAACTGGCCGCGCTGAAGCCGGACCTGCTGGTGGTGGTGGCTTACGGTTTGATCCTGCCTCAGGCTGTGCTGGATATCCCGCGCCTGGGTTGCATCAACAGTCATGCTTCACTGCTGCCACGCTGGCGTGGTGCGGCGCCGATTCAGCGCGCCGTTGAAGCGGGCGATCAAGAGAGCGGCGTGACCGTGATGCGCATGGAAGCCGGCCTGGATACCGGGCCGATGCTGCTCAAAGTCACCACGCCGATCTCCGCCCAAGACACCGGCGGCAGCCTGCACGACCGCCTGGCTGAGCTGGGGCCGCCCGCCGTGATCCAGGCCATCGCCGGCCTGGCTGCCGGCACCCTGCAAGGTGAAATCCAAGACGACAGCCTGGCCACCTACGCCCACAAGCTGAACAAGGACGAAGCGCGCATTGACTGGAGCCGCCCAGCCGTGGAGCTGGAGCGCCTGGTACGTGCCTTCAACCCATGGCCGATCTGCCACAGCACCCTGAACGGCGAAGCCTTGAAAGTGTTGGCGGCGACCCTGGCCGATGGCGCAGGCGCTCCCGGCGAGATCATCGGCGCCAGCAAAGACGGCCTGTTGGTGGCTTGCGGTGAACAGGCGCTGTGCCTGACGCGCCTGCAATTGCCCGGCGGCAAGGCGCTGAACTTCAGCGATTTGTTCAACAGTCGTCGTGAGAAATTCGCCCCGGGTACCACGCTTGGAGTGGTCACTCAATGAACCCACGTCTGGCCGCCGCCAAGGCTCTCGCCGCCGTGCTCAACGGCAAGGCTTCGCTGAACAGTTCCCTGCCGACGCAGTTGGATAAGGTTGAAGACCGCGACCGCGGGTTTACGCAGGACCTGGCCTTGGGCACCGCCCGTTGGCAGCCACGGTTGTCTGCGTTGGCCGCCAAGCTGCTGCAAAAACCGTTCAAAGCGGCGGACGCGGATGTCGAGGCGCTGTTGCTGGTGGGTCTCTACCAGTTGCTCTACACCCGCGTGCCGGCCCACGCCGCTATCGGTGAAACCGTCGGTTGCGCCGACAAGCTGAAAAAGCCCTGGGCCAAGGCCCTGCTCAATGCCGTGCTGCGCCGCGCCCAGCGTGAAAGCGAAGCGCTGTTGGCCGAGCTGGAACATGATCCGGTGGTGCGCACCGCCCACCCGCGCTGGCTGCAAAAATCCCTGAAGGCCTTTTGGCCCGAGCAATGGGAGGCTATCTGCGCGGCCAACAACGCGCACCCGCCGATGATCCTGCGGGTCAACCGTCGCCACCACAGCCGGGATGCATACCTGCAATTATTAGCCGACGCGGCCATCAACGCCACCCCGTGTGTGTACAGCACGGACGGCATCGTGCTGGAAGCCGCCGCCGATGTACGCAGCCTGCCGGGCTTTGCCGAAGGCTGGATCAGCGTGCAGGACGAGGCCGCGCAATTGGCTGCCGACCTGCTCGATTTGGCCCCCGGCCAGCGCGTACTCGACGCCTGCTGCGCGCCAGGCGGTAAGACGTGTCACATCCTTGAGGTTGAAAAAGACCTGGCCGGTGTGGTGGCTGTGGACCTTGAGGCCAAGCGCCTGGTGCGCGTGCGGGAAAACCTTGCCCGCCTGGGCCTCAGCGCCGACCTGATCGCCGCCGACGGCCGCGACACCGCCACCTGGTGGGACGGCAAGCCATTCCAGCGCATCCTGCTGGACGCTCCCTGCTCGGCCACCGGCGTGATCCGACGTCATCCGGACATCAAGCTGACCCGCCAGCCCGACGACATCGCCGCCCTGGCGGTGTTGCAAGGCGAACTGCTCGACGCGCTGTGGCCGACTCTGGAAGTCGGCGGCATCCTGCTTTACGCCACCTGCTCCACCTTGCCCACCGAAAATACCGAGGTCATCCAAGCCTTCCTCGCCCGCACCAGCGGCGCGCGTGAGCTGGACCTCGCTACCACGGCCGGCATCAAGCAGCCCCACGGTCGCCAACTGCTCGCGCAGGAAGGCGGGCACGATGGCTTCTACTACGCCAAACTGATCAAGATCGCCGCCGCGCGCGGCTGAATGGTTTTAAGGGAGTGACCGGATGAAAATCATCATCCTTGGAGCAGGGCAGGTTGGTGGCACGCTGGCCGAACATTTGGCCGGTGAAGCCAACGACATCACCGTGGTCGACACCGATGCCGAGCGCCTGCGCAACCTGGGCGACCGCCTGGACATTCGTACGGTGCAAGGTCGCGCGTCGTTTCCGACGGTGCTGCGTCAGGCCGGTGCCGACGATGCCGACATGCTGGTGGCTGTGACCAACAGCGACGAGACCAACATGGTCGCCTGCCAGGTCGCCCACACCCTGTTCCACACCCCGACCAAGATCGCTCGGGTGCGGGAAGCGGCCTACCTGACCCGCGCCGGCCTGTTCGATAACGACGCCATTCCGGTGGACGTATTGATCAGCCCGGAACAGGTGGTCACCCACTACATCAAGCGTCTGATCGAAATTCCTGGCGCCTTGCAGGTGATCGATTTCGCCGAGGGCAAGGCGCAACTGGTGGCGGTAAAGGCGTACTACGGCGGGCCGTTGGTGGGCCAGCAACTGCGCCAGCTGCGTGAGCACATGCCAAACGTGGAAACCCGCGTCGCCGCGATTTTCCGCCGTGACCGGCCGATCCTGCCCCAGGGCGACACGGTGATCGAGGCTGACGACGAAGTGTTTTTCATCGCCGCCAAGGCGAATATTCGTGCGGTCATGAGCGAAATGCGCAGGCTCGACGAGAGCTACAAACGCATCGTCATCGCCGGCGGTGGGCAGATTGGCGAGCGTTTGGCCGAAGCCATCGAAAGCCGCTATCAGGTGAAGATCATCGAGATGAGCCCGACGCGGTGCCGGCATTTGTCCGACACCCTCGACAGCACTGTCGTACTGCAAGGCAGCGCCTCGGACCGTGATCTCCTGATGGAAGAGAACATCGCCGACGCGGATATCTTCCTGGCCCTGACCAACGATGACGAAGCCAATATCATGTCGTCCTTGCTCGCCAAGCGGCTGGGGGCGAAGAAGGTGATGACCATCATCAACAACCCGGCCTATGTGGACCTGATCCAGGGCGGCGATATCGACATTGCCATCAGCCCGCAGTTGGCGACCATCGGTACCTTGCTCGCCCACGTGCGCCGTGGCGACATTGTCAGCGTGCACTCGTTGCGCCGTGGCGCAGCGGAAGCCATCGAGGCGATTGCCCACGGTGACTCCAAGTCCAGCAAAGTGATTGGCAAGGCGATCCGCGATATCGGCCTGCCGCCCGGTACCACCATTGGCGCGATCATTCGCGATGAAGAAGTGATCATTGCCCATGACGATACGGTGATCGCCACCGGAGACCACGTGATTTTGTTCCTTGTGGATAAAAAACATATTCGCGATGTTGAGAAGCTGTTCCACGTGGGGCTGAGTTTTTTCTGATTAAAAAATTGTGTGAGCCTGCGGCCGCCATCGCGGGCAAGCCCGCTCCCACATGTGATCGCGTTCCAAGTGTGGGAGCGGGCTTGCCCGCGATGACGATATCGAAACCGCTATGTAGCTAAAGGATGCACAGCCATGCTCGAATCCCTGGAAAAAATGCTCGCCAAGGGTGTGGATAATTCATTGCTGCGCTTTGGCCTGGGCAAGGGTTATCTGGACCTGAAGGACAACGCAAAGGCGGCCGAACATTTGCAGCGATGCGTCGAGTTCGATCCGAAGTACTCGGCGGCGTGGAAGTTGTTGGGCAAGGCGCGGCTGGGATTGGAAGATCGCGCGGCAGCACGCCTGGCATGGAAGAAGGGCATCGAAGCCGCCCAGGCCCATGGCGACAAACAGGCCGAAAAAGAAATGACGGTGTTCCTGAAGAAACTTGATCGCCAAACCTGAGGTGATCACCTGTGGGAGCTGGCTTGCCTGCGATAGCATCACCTCGGTATATCAGGCACTCCGAGGTGATGCTATCGCAGGCAAGCCAGCTCCCACATTTGATCTCCATTGGGCTGGAGGTCAGCGGTGAGTCAATACCACCGCGCCTCGCCCGGCGGGCGCTTCTTGAAGCGCTTCATGCTCCACATGTACTGGCTCGGGTAGGCGCCCACATAGCGCTCCACCACTTTGCTCATCGCCGCGCAGGAGGTGGCGGTGTCGGTGCTGTACATGTCCTCCGGCGCCGCTTCCAGAATCACCTTGTAGCCCGAGCCGTCCGGCAGGCGCAGGGCGTGCAGGAATACGCCAACGGCCTTGTGGCCCGCGAGCATGTTCGGCACGAATTTACTGGTGAGCGCCTGGGTGGCAAAAAACGGTACGAAGATCCCGGCGGACTCAGCCGGCTCCGGGTCGGCAGGAATGCCCACCTGGCCGCCTTTGCGCACTTCCTTGATCACACTGAGAATGCCTTCCTTGGTGGAAGCCGCCACGCGGTTGCCCAACTGCACGCGCTGCTTGCGCAACAACTCGTCCACGGCCTTGAGCTTGGGCGGGCGATAGAAAATGATCGGTTTGCACTGGCTGCAGTAGAAGTGGTTCAACACTTCCCAATTGCCTAGATGGCTGGTGATGCCCACCACGCCTTTGCCAGAAGCCAGGGCCTCGTGCAGCACTTCCAGGCCCTCGACTTCGCGGACCAGGTCGATGGAGCGCTGCGCCGGCCAGATCCACGCACAGGCGCTTTCAGTGAGGGACTTGCCGATGTCCATCAGGCTGCGGCCCACCAGGCGCTCGCGCTCTGCCGGGTCCATGTCCGGGAAGCATTTGGAGAGGTTTATCCGCACCGTATCGCGGGAACGGTTGGGGGTTTTCCACATGATCCAGCCGATCCCTGTGCCGACGGCTTGTACAGCGCGCCAGGGCAGCAGGGCAAACAACCGAAGAGCGCCTACCAGCAAGGCGCCTTTAAACTTTTCCACAGGTCACTCCTGATCGTGTGTGGTGCGCAAAGCCAGCATTCTAACCGGCGTTGGCCAACTCCGCGTAACGGTCGCAGTCCTGAGTGTGGTCCATGACCATGCCCGAGGCCTGCATGAAGGCGTAGCAGATGGTCGGCCCGACGAAGGTGAAGCCGGCCTTTTTCAAGGCTTTGCTCATGGCTTCGGCTTCGGGCGTGATCGCCGGGACGTCGCTGCGATCTTTGAAGTGATTGACCTTGGGTTTGCCGCCGACAAACGACCACAGCAACCCCACCGGGTCTTCCAGCGCCAGCCAGGCCGCGGCGTTGCGCCGGGTAGCGTTGAGCTTCAAGCGATTGCGCACGATGCCCGGGTCCTGCATCAGCACCTCGATTTCTTCATCGCTCAATTGCGCCAGACGTTGCGCGTCAAAGCCGAACAACACCTTTCGATAATGCTCGCGTTTGCGTAAAACGGTGATCCAGGACAGGCCTGCCTGGAACCCTTCGAGCAAAAGCAACTCGAACAAACCCTGCGCATCGCGCAGCGGCGTTCCCCACTCTTGATCGTGATAAGCCATGTACAGCGGATCTTCAGAACACCAAAAGCAGCGTGGCATAAGGCTCCAGGGAGTGGTGGCGGGGCCGAATCGGGTATACTCCCGCTCTTTAAATCGCAGCCCAAGTAACAGGTGAATTTCGTGAGCCAGCCTACGCCAGCCGTGCGTACCTTCCAAGACTTGATCCTCGCCCTCCAGCAATACTGGGCCGAGCAAGGTTGTGTGGTACTTCAGCCCTACGATATGGAAGTAGGCGCCGGCACTTTCCACACCGCTACATTCCTACGGGCCATCGGCCCGGAAACCTGGAACGCCGCTTATGTGCAGCCCAGTCGCCGCCCGACTGACGGCCGCTACGGCGAAAACCCGAACCGTCTGCAGCACTACTACCAGTTCCAGGTGGTATTGAAGCCCAACCCGGACAACTTCCAGGAGCTGTACCTGGGCTCGCTCAAGCATGTGGGCCTGGACCCACTGGTGCACGACATTCGTTTCGTCGAAGACAACTGGGAATCGCCAACACTGGGCGCCTGGGGCCTGGGCTGGGAAGTCTGGCTCAATGGCATGGAAGTGACGCAGTTCACCTACTTCCAGCAAGCCGGCGGCATCGAGTGCTACCCGGTCACCGGCGAAATCACCTATGGCCTTGAGCGCCTGGCCATGTACCTGCAAGGCGTGGACTCGGTCTACGACCTGGTATGGGCTGACGGCCCGTTCGGCAAGGTGACCTACGGCGATGTTTTCCATCAGAACGAGGTGGAGCAGTCCACCTACAACTTCGAACACGCCAACGTCGACAAGCTGTTCGAACTGTTCGACTTCTATGAAAGCGAAGCCAAGCGCCTGATCGAACTCGACCAGCCGCTGCCGTTGCCAAGCTATGAAATGGTGTTGAAGGCGTCCCATACCTTCAACCTGCTGGATGCCCGCCGTGCCATCTCGGTTACTGCGCGCCAGCAATACATCCTGCGTGTGCGCACCCTGGCGCGTTCCGTCGCCCAAGCCTACCTGCTGGCTCGCGCCAAGCTGGGCTTCCCGATGGCAACCCCGGATTTGCGTGATGAAGTGTTGGCTAAGCTGGAGGCTGCACAATGAGTGCTCAAGATTTCCTGGTTGAACTGGGCACCGAAGAGCTGCCACCCAAGGCCCTCAATACCCTGGCCGATGCATTCCTGGCCGGTATCGAAAAAGGCCTGCAGACCGCAGGCCTGAAGTTTCAAGCCAAGAAGGTCTATGCCGCGCCGCGCCGCCTGGCGGTACTGTTGACCGCGCTGGAAACCCAGCAGCCGGACCGCAGCATCAACCTGGACGGCCCACCGCGCCAGGCGGCTTTCGACGCCGAAGGCAACCCGACCCAAGCCGCCCTTGGCTTTGCCAAGAAGTGTGGCGTGGAGTTGAGCGAGATCGACCAGAGCGGCCCGAAACTGCGTTTCAGCCAGGTCATCACCGGCAAGCCGACCGCCAGCCTGTTGCCGACCATTGTTGAAGACTCCCTGAACGACCTGCCTATTCCCAAGCGCATGCGCTGGGGTGCGCGCAAGGAAGAGTTCGTGCGTCCGACCCAATGGCTGGTGATGCTGCTCGGTGACCAGGTCATCGATTGCACCATCCTCGCCCAGAAGGCCGGTCGTGAGTCCCGTGGTCACCGCTTCCATCATCCAGAAAGCGTGCGTATCACTTCGCCGGCCAACTACCTCAACGACCTGCGCGCTGCTTATGTGCTGGCCGACGCCAATGAGCGTCGCGAGCTGATCAGCAAGCGCACCGAAGAATTGGCCCGCCTGCAGGAAGGCACCGCCATCGTGCCGCCAAGCCTGCTGGACGAAGTGACCGCCCTGGTGGAATGGCCGGTGCCGCTGGTGTGCTCGTTCGAAGAGCGTTTCCTCGATGTGCCGCAAGAAGCCTTGATCACCACCATGCAGGACAACCAGAAATACTTCTGCCTGCTGGATGTGGACGGTAAGTTGTTGCCGCGTTTTATCACCGTGGCCAACATCGAAAGCAAAGACCCGCAGCAGATCATCGCCGGTAACGAAAAAGTCGTGCGCCCGCGCCTGACCGACGCCGAGTTCTTCTTCAAGCAAGACAAGAAGCAGAAGCTGGAAGACTTCAACCTGCGCCTGCAAAACGTGGTGTTCCAGGAAAAACTCGGCAGCGTCTACGACAAGGCCGTGCGTGTGTCCAAGCTGGCGGCCTACATTGCCCCACGTATTGGCGGTGATGCCGCATGGGCTGCGCGTGCCGGCTTGCTGTCCAAGTGCGATCTGGCCACCGAAATGGTCGGCGAGTTCCCTGAGATGCAAGGTGTTGCCGGTTACTACTACGCCCTCAACGACGGCGAGCCGGACGATGTCGCCCTGGCCCTGAACGAGCAGTACATGCCACGCGGTGCCGGTGCAGAACTGCCGACCACCCTGACGGGTGCGGCTGTGGCGATTGCCGACAAGCTCGATACGCTGGTGGGTATCTTCGGTATCGGCATGCTGCCCACCGGCAGCAAAGACCCGTATGCCCTGCGCCGTGCGGCATTGGGCGTGCTGCGTATCCTGATCGACAAGAAGCTGGACCTCGACCTGACCCAGGCCGTGGTATTCGCCGTCGGCCAGTTCGGCACCAAGGTCAAGCAAGCCGGCCTGGCCGAGCAAGTGCTGGAGTTCGTGTTCGACCGCCTGCGTGCGCGTTACGAAGACGAAGGCGTGGACGTTTCCGTCTACCTGTCGGTACGTGCCCTGCAACCGGGTTCGGCACTGGACTTCGACCAGCGTGTACAAGCCGTGCAAGCGTTCCGCAAGCTGCCGGAAGCCGATGCCCTGGCCGCCGTGAACAAGCGCGTGTCGAACCTGCTGAGCAAGGCCGATAACCTCGGCAGTGCCGAAGTCGACCCTGGCCTGTTTGCCGACGCCAAGGAGTTCTCGCTGAACTCGGCCATCGCCAAGGCAGAGAACGCCGTGAAGCCGCTGATCGCCGAGCGTGACTACGCGCAAGCGTTGGCGCGCCTGGCGTCTCTGCGTGAACCGGTAGACGCGTTCTTCGAAGCGGTGATGATCAATGCCGACGATGCCGGCGTGCGCAAAAACCGCTACGCGATGCTCGCGCGCCTGCGTGGTTTGTTCATCAATATCGCCGACATCTCCGTACTGGGCTGATCATGTTGAAACTGCTGATTCTCGATCGGGACGGGGTGATCAACTACGACTCCGACGCTTACATCAAGTCGGTGGAGGAGTGGATCCCGCTGCCCGGTTCGATCGAGGCCATCGCGCAGTTGAGCAAAGCCGGCTGGACGGTGGCCATCGCCACCAACCAGTCCGGCATCGCCCGCGGTTACTACGACATCGCGACCCTGGAGGCCATGCATGCGCGTTTGCGCACGTTAGTGGCCGAGCAGGGCGGCGAGGTGGGGCTGGTGGTTTATTGCCCCCACGGGCCGGATGAGGGCTGCGATTGCCGCAAGCCCAAGCCTGGCATGTTGAAAATTATTGCAGAACATTACAAGGTGCCCTTGGCTGGGATATGGTTCGTCGGGGACAGCCTCGGTGACCTGGAGGCTGCCAAAGCCGTCGACTCTCAGCCAGTTTTGGTTAAAACCGGAAAAGGCGAAAAGACCCAGGCTAAAAACCTGCCGGTAGGCACCTTGATTTTTGACGATCTGGCGGCCGTTGCCGCAGAACTTATCAACAACTAGCCGCCCTCGACTTCCTGACCAAGGACTGTTCGGGAGTGCGCTTTTAACAGGCGGGCCGTGTCCCGCAACGGTAAATGCCGCCATGTCGATCTTGCAGGCCATCAGAACCTTTTTCTTTTACCTGCTGCTGGGCACCAGTTCGTTTCTCTGGTGCACCCTGAGCTTTTTTATTGCACCGTTCCTGCCCTTCAAGGCGCGCTATCGCTTCATCAACGTCTACTGGTGCCGCTGCGCGTTGTGGCTGAGCAAGGTGTTCCTGAATATTCGTTTCGAGGTCAAGGGCGCTGAAAACGTCCCTGATCAGCCGTGCGTGATTCTCTCGAACCACCAGAGCACTTGGGAGACGTTCTTCCTCTCTGCGTATTTCTCGCCGTTGAGCCAGGTGCTCAAGCGCGAGTTGCTGTATGTGCCATTCTTCGGCTGGGCCATGGCGATGTTGCGTCCGATCGCCATCGACCGGGACAACCCCAAGGCTGCGCTCAAGCATGTCGCCAAGAAGGGCGATGAGTTGCTCAAGGACGGCGTCTGGGTGCTGATCTTCCCTGAGGGCACGCGGGTCCCCTACGGCACAGTGGGCAAGTTCTCACGCGGTGGTACCGCCCTGGCGGTCAACGCCAACCTGCCTGTGCTGCCGATTGCGCATAACGCTGGCAAGTTCTGGCCCAAGACTGGCTGGGCTAAACGCCCAGGCACTATCACCGTAGTGATCGGCGAACCGATGTACGCAGAAGGCGAAGGACCACGTGCCATCGCCGCCCTGAACGACCGCGCTGCGGCGTGGAATGAGGCGCAGCAACGGGCCATGGGCTCCCTGCCTCCGGAACCGGTGGTGGTGGAGACGCCGGCCGTTTGAGCATCTGTGGATAACCTGTGTACGCTTTGTTGGCGAATTGGCTTTTTTGCTTCATAACAAGCTGATTTACTTACATATTTCTGAAGCTCATAAAATTCAGAAAAACGTGCATAAGTTTTTTCTTCATAAAAAAACCGGTCCTTGTGACCGGTTTTTTATGCACAGCAGAAAAGCCGCTTTTTCAGTCCTCCAATAGCGGCAGCAACAGGATAAACGTCGAGCCCTTGCCTAGCTCACTTTCGCACACGATCCGCCCTCCATGCCGTTCTACTACCGCCTTGACCATGGTCAGGCCCAACCCAAGACCTTCACTGCCCTGGGCCGAATCGAAACGTCGGTATTGGTTGAACAACTCCGGTAGATCCTTAGGCGCAATGCCCGGTCCCTGATCGCTTATCCCGCATTCCAACCAGCCCTGCGCACTGCCATGCCTCAACGTGACGGTGGTGCCGGACGGGGAGTATTTGATCGCGTTCTCCAGCACATTGAACAACGCCCGGGTGAGCAGCGATTGGTCGGCATAGACCATGGCCTCATCCGCCTCATCCAGGTCGTGGACCAAATGGATGCCCTTCAACTGCGCAATCACCGCCACTTGATCAAAGGCGTCCATCACCAGCATGGCAAACAGGGTGGGCTGGAACTGGTAACCGTCCGCTTCAGCCTTGGCCAATTGCACAAAGGATTCGGTCAGGCTCAAGGCTCGCCGTACCTGCTGTTCGATCTGAGTAAACACCGGGGACTCCCCGTTGTGCACGTCCAGCAGGGCGAGGATCGCTGAATGCGGTGCACGCAGGTCGTGGGAAAGGAAACGCAGCATCGTCTCGCGGTGCTGCTGGGCTTCACGCTCCTTGCTCAGGTCCGTGAGGCTCAACAACCAGCCGAGGGCGAAATCCCCTTCGGCAGGCAGCAAAGGTGCCAGTTCCATGCGCAAACTGCGTTGGTGGATATCGCGAAACTCGACCAGTTCCAACGCCGACAGGGCAGGGCGTACACCATTGTGCAGCGGGGGATAACCCAGATCGGCGAGCTGTTCGACGAGGTTTTCGCCGACCAGGTCATTGCCGAATACTTCACGGGCCACGCGGTTGGCCAACAGGATACTGCCCTGGGGATCGGTGATCAGGGTCGCTACCGGCAGGCACTCCAAGCCATCAGCCATAAAGCGCCGCGTATCGCGGGTACGGCTGACGGCTTGTTCAAGGGCAAAAATCCGCCCTTGCAGCACATCGCCCTTACTGGCGGGCGCGCGACGACGTTCCGGAAGCACCTTGGGTTCGTTATCCAGGCGTGCCAGTTCCCAGCCAAAGTAGGCGAGGATTACGCTTAGACGTCGCCAATTCCAGATCAGGTAACTCAGCAACAAACCGATCAGGCACGCTGCGGGGCTCCACCAGTGGCCCAGGCGCAATAACACCCATGAGCCCAGCAAAGCCACGGCCATGCCTGCCAAGGTCATCCACAGGGCGTAGCGTGGGCGCACAAGCAGAAGGCCCAACAGCAGGGCCACCAGGGACGTTGCCAGCAACGCCGCCAGCCAGCCGGGCAAATCGACGATGCTGCGGCCCTGCAATAAACCATTCAGTACGTCCGCCTGGATCTCAACGCCCGCTGTAGTACCTACGGTGGAAGAGAGCGGCGTCACGAAACGATCGGCCATGCCATAGGCTGAGGCGCCGATCAGAACCAGGCGACCACGCAGCGACTCGGGAGGTACCTCGCCGCGCAATACGCTGACGTAGGACACACTGGGAAAATGGTCTGGTTCCGAAGTGAACGGCACACGGATTTCATGTTCCTGGTGCCAGTGACCTCCAGTAGGCTCTTGCGGCAGGCCCGGCATCGTCTCGGCGTGCTCGCTCATGGCGAATGCCAGCCACGCCAACTGAGGAAGTGTGCTTCCCGGAGGGCCTTCACGTAGATACACGCTGCGCACCACTCCGTCGTTATCCGCTTCGACGTTGATGTGCCCGACGCCCTTGGCGCACTTGAGCAGTGGCGACAACGGCGTTACCTGGGCCTTGGGGCTGACGCTGCTGTCCCCGGCGATGGGCAGCAATACATTGCCGGCTTTGCAGACGGCATCGGCCAGTTGTTGGTCGTCATTATTGTCGCCGGGCTCACTGAAGATCACGTCAAACAAAATGCCCGCTGGCTGTGCGGCGTTCAGGCGTTCAATCAGTTCGGCATGCACGTTGCGCGGCCAGGGCCACGGGCCGAGTGCTTCCAGGCTGGGCGTATCAATGGTCACCAGAACGATGCGTGGGTCTACCGGTAACGGCGTGAGGCGGCGCAGGCTGTCATAGAGCGGATTGTTGAGTGCCAGGCCCGCGCTCAAGGATAAGTAGGCGGTGAAGGGCAGGAGCACCAAACCGATCAACAGCCATTCACGAACCAGCCCATGAAACAAAAGCTGGGCCTGGGTAGGTTGGCGTTTTTCGGCTTTGCGCCAAAGGTTCACAGGACTACCGCCAAGTGGGTGCCAAGAAGTTGATGGTCATTGAGTAAAGGTGTCATAAGCCCAGGATCCCTCTCCATGGGGTTGCGATGAAGTGCATACGGTGTTCTGAAACCAGTGAAGCTTATTTGGGTCTCATTGGAGGACTTCCCGCGACCTCGCAATGAACGATACCGTACATTGAAGCAGGCATAACGCACCGGCGAGGCGATCGGCACCGACCCTTTTCCTGACCGACAGGAGCCGGTATCTTTCTTTGAGGATCGTAGTGGGTGGAGTGTACGGCGCTTTCAGCGTATCGAGAGATCCGAGCAACGTAGAATCCGTCCATAATTATTCAGATTCAGAGGCAGGCACTTGTACAGCATGTGCCTCCCATTCAAGCTCTCGTATTTTTGTAGGAAGGACCCCACCCATGCGTGTCGCAATACTGGATGACGAACCCGCGGAATTGCGACGGGTGGAACAGACACTGCGACAGATTCCCGGCCCGGCTGAACAGCCTTGGTCCCTGCATTTCTTTGAGCGCGGTGAAGATCTGCTGCGCCAGTTACGTCGGGAAACCTTTGACCTGCTGATTCTTGACTGGCAACTGCCGGACATTTCCGGGATCGCGTTATTGCGCTGGACCCGCGAGCACATGGAATCGCCTCCCGCCGTCATCATGCTCACCAGTCGCGACGCCGAGAGTGACATCGTGACAGCGTTGAATAGCGGGGCGGATGATTATGTCAGCAAGCCGTTTCGGCCCAACGAACTCAAAGCCCGAGTCAGCGCCGTCCTGCGGCGCCACGGATTGCAGAAGTCGGCTACCCAAGAAGTGCAGAGCTTTAACGATTTGACGTTCGACGATGCAGAACTGACCGTCACCCGAGCGGGCAAACCCATCAACCTGACAGAACGGGAATACCGTTTGGCAAGCTGTCTATTTGCCAACCTGGCCCGACCGTTGTCTCGCGAGTACCTGTATGAGCGGTTCTGGAGCCACGAAGAAATGGTGTCGTCGCGGCCGTTGGACACGCATATCTACCGCCTGCGTAACAAGCTAGGGCTGACAGCTGATCGCGGTTGGCAGCTGTTGACGATCTATGGGTACGGGTATCGGTTGGAGAGTGTGACACCCGCCGCGCAAAGTTGAGTACGCCGATGTTCCACGTGGAGCATTTAAGGATTCGAGTCTGCGGACCAATAAAAAAGGCCAACGCTAAGCGTTGGCCTTTTGTTTTTAGCTGATGTGCCTGATCAGAAGTCCAGGTTAGACACCGCCAAGGCATTGCTCTCAATGAAGTCACGACGAGGCTCGACCGCATCACCCATCAGGGTGTTGAAGATCTGGTCTGCGCCAATGGCGTCTTCAATGGTCACGCGCAGCATGCGACGCTGAGCAGGGTCCATGGTGGTTTCCCACAGCTGATCAGGGTTCATTTCGCCCAGACCTTTATAGCGCTGGATGGTATGACGCTTGGTGCTTTCCGCCATCAACCAGTCCAAGGCTTCCTTGAACTCCTTGACCTGCTTCTTGCGTTCGCCACGCTGAATGTAAGCACCGTCGTCCAGCAGGGTGCTCAGTTGAGCCCCGAGGGTGACTACGGTCTTGTAGTCGTTGCTGCCGAAGAAGTCGCGGTTGAAGGTGACGTAGTTGGACAGGCCGTGGGAGATCAGTTCGACCTCTGGCAGCCATACGTTACGTTCACGGTCTTCACGCAGGCTGGCTTTGTATACCAGGCCAGACTTCTCCACCGTACGCAGGCGCACTTCGTACTGGGCCAGCCAATCTTGCATGGCGGCGTGATCGCCCAACTGCTCCAGGCTCACGGCTGGCAGGTAGATGAAGTGCTCGGTCAGCTCCTGAGGGTACAGGCGCGACAAACGCTTGAGCGTCTTCATGACCATACGGAAGTCGTTGACCAGGCGCTCCAGCGACTCACCCGAGATGCCCGGCGCTTCGTCATTCAGGTGCAGGCTCGCATCTTCAAGGGCCGATTGCGTCATGTACTCTTCCATGGCGTCGTCGTCTTTGATGTATTGCTCTTGCTTGCCCTTTTTCACTTTGTACAACGGCGGCTGGGCGATGTAGATATAGCCACGCTCAATCAGCTCCGGCAACTGACGGAAGAAGAAGGTCAGCAGCAGGGTACGGATGTGTGAACCGTCGACGTCAGCATCGGTCATGATGATGATGTTGTGGTAACGCAGCTTGTCGATGTTGTACTCATCGCGGCCAATACCGCAACCCAATGCGGTGATCAAGGTGCCGACTTCCTGGGAGGAAATCATCTTGTCGAAGCGGGCCTTCTCAACGTTGAGGATCTTGCCCTTCAACGGCAGGATGGCCTGGGTGCGACGGTTACGACCCTGCTTGGCGGAACCGCCAGCAGAGTCACCTTCCACCAGATACAGTTCGGAGAGGGCAGGGTCTTTCTCTTGGCAGTCAGCCAGTTTGCCTGGCAGGCCGGCGATATCCAGCGCACCTTTACGGCGGGTCATCTCACGGGCCTTACGTGCGGCTTCACGGGCGCGGGCAGCATCGATCATCTTGCCGACGACCAGCTTGGCTTCGTTCGGGTTTTCCAACAGGAAGTCGGAGAAGTACTTACCCATTTCCTGTTCAACCGCGGTCTTCACTTCGGAAGACACCAGCTTGTCTTTGGTCTGGGAGCTGAACTTCGGATCCGGTACCTTGACCGAGATAATCGCCGTCAGGCCTTCACGGGCATCGTCACCGGTGGTGGCGACTTTATGTTTCTTCGCCAAGCCTTCCGCTTCGATGTAGGTGTTCAGGTTACGCGTCAGCGCGGAACGGAAACCCACCAGGTGAGTACCGCCATCGCGTTGTGGAATGTTGTTGGTGAAGCACAACAGGTTCTCGTTGAAGCTGTCGTTCCACTGCAGGGCGATTTCCACGCCGATGCCGTCTTCACGCTGGATGTTGAAGTGGAACACCTGGTTGACCGCGGTCTTGTTGGTGTTCAGGTATTCAACGAACGCACGCAGGCCACCCTCGTACTTGAACAGCTCTTCCTTGCCGCTGCGCTCATCCTTGAGGACGATGCCGACACCAGAGTTAAGGAAAGACAGTTCACGAATCCGCTTGGCCAGGATGTCCCAGCTGAAGTGGATGTTCTTGAAGGTTTCTTCCGATGGCTTGAAGTGGATCTGGGTACCGGTGGTTTCACTGTCACCGACGATTTTCATCGGTTCCTGTGGTACGCCGTGGACGTAGGTCTGCTCCCAAATCTTGCCGCTACGGCGGACAGTGAGGATCAGTTCTTCGGACAGGGCGTTCACTACCGACACACCTACACCGTGCAAACCGCCGGATACTTTATAGGAGTTGTCGTCGAACTTACCGCCAGCGTGGAGCACGGTCATGATGACCTCTGCCGCCGAAACGCCTTCTTCTTTGTGCACGTCTACCGGGATGCCACGACCGTTGTCACGCACGGTGATGGATTCATCCGGGTGGATGATAATGCTGATGTCGTCGCAGTGACCGGCCAGAGCTTCGTCGATGGAGTTATCGACCACCTCGAACACCATGTGGTGCAGACCGCTACCATCATCGGTGTCGCCAATGTACATACCGGGACGTTTGCGTACGGCATCCAAACCTTTCAGCACTTTAATGCTGGTCGAGTCGTACGTGTTTTCTTCGCTCATGCCTTCACTCCCGATGGTCGTGGGTCTGGGTGATACGGCCTTGTTCCACGTGGAACAAAGCGACTGGCGTTTCCGTCTGCCAGCCTTCCCTCAATAATTCGTGGTCTACACAGGTGATAAACACCTGGCAGCGTAAGTCTTCCAACAAGCGGCATAGCGAGCGGCGATGCTGCTCGTCGAGTTCCGACGGCAAGTCATCCACCAAATAAATACATTGACCGCGTCGAGCCTGGCTAACCAAATGGCCTTGCGCGATACGCAACGCACAGACCACCAACTTCTGCTGGCCGCGGGACAATATATCCGCAGCATTGTGTGCACCTAATCTAAGGCGCAAATCAGCGCGCTGGGGGCCGGCCTGGGTGTGTCCGATTTGCTGATCCCGTTGCAAGGACGTTGCGAGCACTGCATTCAGCTCACGTTCTTTGTCCCAACCCCGGTAATAACTCAGCGTCAGCCCCTCGAGATCCAACAACTCGCTCAAGGTCTGCTCAAAGACTGGTTTCAAGGCTTTGATATAGGCGCGGCGGTATTCATCTATTTCGTCGCTGGCCAGGCACAGTTCACGGTCCCAGGCTGCTTGCGAAGCGGCGTCAAGTGTACCATGCCGCAGCCATGAGTTCCGCTGCCGCAGGGCCTTCTGCAGGCGCTGCCAAGTGGCCATGAAGCGTGGTTCCACGTGGAACACGCCCCAGTCGAGAAACTGCCGGCGGATTTTCGGGGCCCCCTCCAGCAATCGAAAGCTGTCGGGGTTGATCAGTTGCAACGGCAGGATCTCTGCCAGTTGCGCTGCGCTGCGCGCATTTTGCCCGTCGATTCGGATCTGAAATTCGCCACCGCGATCACGCGATATTCCCAGGCTGCTATGTCCGCCCTCAGCCAGTTCCACTTGGCCAAATACGGTACAGGCCAATTGTTCGTACTGAATCACGGGTAACAAACGGGCACTGCGGAAGGAACGCGCAAGCCCCAGCAGGTGGATGGCTTCCAGCACGCTGGTTTTACCACTGCCGTTGGCGCCATGGAGGATGTTGATGCGGGGGGAAGGGGAGAAGGTCACCGGGTGCAGATTGCGCACCGCGGTGACCGAGACGCGACTAAGGGACATCTAGCTTCTGCTGAGCATGATTACAGGCGCATCGGCATGACAACGTAAGCCGAGTCGTCGTTGTCAGATTCTTGCACCAGGGCGCTGCTGTTGGAGTCCGACAGGATCAGACGAACCTGTTCGGTGGTCATGACACCCAGCACGTCCAACAGGTAGCTCACGTTAAAGCCGATTTCCAGCGATGCGCCGTTGTAGTCGACACCCACTTCTTCTTCCGCCTCTTCCTGTTCCGGGTTGTTGGCCTGGATTTTCAGTTGGCCGTTGGCCAGTTGCAGGCGAATACCACGGTACTTTTCGTTGGACAGAATCGCAGTACGGCTGAAGGCTTCACGCAGGGCCTGACGATCACCGACCACCAGCTTGTCGCCACCTTTAGGCAACACACGCTCGTAGTCCGGGAACTTGCCGTCGACCAGCTTGGAGGTGAAGGTGAACTCGCCGGTGGTGGCACGAATGTGGTGCTGGCCCAACACGATGCTGACGTTGCCGTCCGGCTCGGTGAGCAAACGCGCCAGTTCAAGGATACCTTTGCGTGGAACGATCACCTGGTGACGATCCGGCTGACCGATATCGGCACGCATCGAGCACATTGCCAGACGGTGACCGTCGGTGGCCACGGCGCGGATGATGCCTTCCGATACTTCCAGCAGCATACCGTTGAGGTAGTAACGCACGTCCTGCTGAGCCATAGCGAAGCTGGTGCGCTCGATCAAACGACGCAGCTTGCTTTGCTCCAGGCTGCACGTCAGCGAGCCCGGGCCTTCTTCCACGGTTGGAAAGTCATTGGCCGGCAAGGTCGACAGGGTGAAACGGCTACGGCCTGCCTTGACCACCAACTTCTGCTCATCCACCTTGATGTCGATCAGCGCATCGTTGGGCAGGCTTTTGCAGATATCCATCAGCTTGCGCGCCGGCACGGTGATCTCGCCCGGTTCGGCGGGCTCTTCGAGCTGGACGCGACCCACCAGTTCGACTTCCAGGTCGGTACCGGTCAAGGACAACTGCTGCCCCTCGACCACCAGTAATACGTTGGAAAGCACCGGCAAGGTCTGTCGGCGCTCGACGACGCCTGCGACCAGTTGCAGGGGTTTCAACAGGGCTTCGCGTTGAATGGTGAAATGCATGGTCTAGTCCCTTGCCTTAATAAGCTGCGCTGGTGTCATCACGTAGTCAGTGTACGCAGCAGGTTCTTGTAGTCCTCGCGAATATCCGCGTCGGATTCCTTAAGTTCATTGATCTTGCGGCATGCATGCAAGACCGTGGTGTGGTCGCGTCCGCCAAACACATCACCGATTTCCGGCAGGCTGTGGTTGGTCAACTCTTTGGAGAGGGCCATGGCAACCTGGCGTGGACGTGCGACCGAGCGCGAACGGCGCTTGGACAGCAGGTCGGAAATTTTGATCTTGTAGTACTCGGCCACGGTGCGCTGGATGTTATCCACACTCACCAGCTTGTCCTGCAAGGCCAACAAGTCTTTCAAGGACTCGCGAATCAGCTCGATGGTGATATCGCGGCCCATGAAGTGCGAGTGGGCGATGACCCGCTTGAGCGCGCCTTCCAGCTCACGCACGTTGGAACGGATGCGTTGGGCGATGAAGAACGCAGCATCGTGCGGCAGATCGACTTTAGCCTGGTCGGCTTTCTTCATCAGGATCGCAACGCGGGTTTCCAGCTCGGGTGGCTCGACTGCAACCGTCAGGCCCCAGCCGAAACGCGACTTCAGGCGTTCTTCCAGGCCTTCGATTTCCTTCGGGTAACGGTCACTGGTCAAGATGACCTGCTGGCCACCTTCGAGCAGGGCGTTGAAGGTGTGGAAGAACTCCTCTTGCGAACGCTCCTTGCGAGCGAAGAACTGAATGTCATCGATCAACAAGGCATCAACGGAGCGGTAGAAACGTTTGAACTCGTTGATTGCGTTGAGCTGCAAAGCCTTGACCATGTCGGCCACGAAGCGCTCCGAATGCAGGTAAACCACCTTGGCATTCGGGTTCTTCTTTAATAGGTGGTTACCGACGGCGTGCATCAAGTGCGTCTTACCCAAGCCTACGCCGCCATAAAGGAAGAGCGGGTTGTAACCATGCTTGGGGTTATCGGCGACCTGCCAGGCGGCCGCTCGGGCCAGCTGGTTGGACTTGCCTTCGACAAAGTTCTCGAAGGTAAACGTGCGGTTCAGGTAACTGGTGTGCTTGAGCGCGCCTTCTACCTGCACAGTACGTTGCTCGGAGCGCACAGGCGCCTGTTGGGAGCTGGCACCGGCCATCGGGTCGAAGCTGTCGCGGGACGGCTCCTCATTCTCTGGCGCATTTTTGCGCGAGGACGGCTTGGACGGCGCAGCTGTCGGTGCAGGTGCTGCGGCGACAGGCGCCACTGCGGCCTGGGCTTGCGACGCGGCGGCGGCCAATGGCGCATTCGGCGCGGCGCGGGGAGCCGAGCTGCGCTTGCTGCCTATTAATAAGGAGAGAGCAGGCGCCAGACCGTTGCCATGTTCGTCGAGCAATTCGAGAACGCGGCCCAGGTACTTCTCGTTGACCCAGTCGAGGACAAAACGATTGGGCGCATAGACACGCAACTCGTCGCCTTCGGCTTCGACCTGTAGCGGACGGATCCAGGTGTTGAATTGCTGGGCAGGCAGCTCATCGCGCAAAAGCTCCACGCACTGCTGCCAAAGTTCCACTGACACGGATATCCCCTAAGTTGAAAGCCGGTGAGGCAAAAACAGCCGCCATTGTAGCGGCCAGCCGTCCACTTATCCACATGTAGGTTGCTCACAGGCCACCCAAAATCAATGCCTTAACCGCTAAAAAGGCGACCAGTGGTCTGTGCATAAGCTCTGTGGATAAACCCACCTGAGCTCGTTGCACAAGTGGGGTCAAAAGTCTGTGGGTAACTGGCCTGTGGATAACTACCCGTTCCACACACAGCTTATCCGATAGCGCAGCACAGGCAGAGCACCGCTTCTCCCCCGTGTTGTCATTCTCTGTACAACACGTGGAACAAGGGCTCAAAGCAGTTATCCACAGATGATCGTGTCTCTAGCTTTTATAAGCTTTACAGAAAAGCTTTAAATAACTTCCTTCTTTATTTTTATATCTATCGCATGCCGGATGGAAGCCAAACGGGGAGAAGGGCGTCAGGACCCCCTCGACATCTAATTAAAGGAAAAGCTGGTTGGAAATTGACCTAGAGGCTTGCTTTCTCTAGAATCGCCGGTCTCTTAAAACGGGGGCCATTCCGGCCCGTTGTGGACGAACCAGGTAACAACGCCATGAAACGTACTTTCCAACCAAGCACCATCAAACGCGCCCGTACTCACGGCTTCCGTGCTCGCATGGCTACCAAGAACGGCCGTGCTGTCCTGTCGCGTCGCCGCGCCAAAGGTCGTGCGCGTCTGGCAGTTTGATAATCCGGTACTGGTGGTGAGTCAGGACTTCAGTCGGGAAAAGCGTCTGCTAACCCCCCGGCATTTCAAGGCAGTCTTTGACTCCCCCACCGGCAAGGTTCCGGGGAAAAATCTCCTGCTCCTTGCGCGTAACAACGATCTTGATCACCCCCGTCTCGGGTTGGTGATCGGCAAGAAGAGCGTAAAGCTCTCCGTTGAGCGCAATCGCCTCAAGCGTCTGATGCGCGAATCGTTTCGCCTCCACCAGGACACTCTGGTTGGTTGGGATATTGTTATCGTCGCGCGCAAAGGCTTGGGTGATGTAGAAAACCCCGAATTGATTCAGCATTTCGGCAAGCTCTGGAAACGTTTGGCGCGTACCCACAAGCCAGCACCAGCAGTCAGCACCGAAACTGTAGGGGTAGACAGCCTTGATGCGTAAACTGGCAATCGTTCCGATCCAGTTTTATCGCTATGCCATTAGTCCTCTGATGGCCAGTCACTGTCGTTTCTACCCCAGTTGTTCCTGCTACGCGTTAGAGGCCATAGAAAATCATGGTCTTCTGCGCGGTGGCTGGCTGACCTTTCGTCGTTTAGGTCGCTGTCATCCGTGGAATCCCGGTGGTTATGACCCGGTTCCACCTATCCCTACCTCCCGTTCTTCTTCGATGGCCGAGTAATCATGGATATTAAACGCACAATCCTGATCGTCGCCCTGGCAATCGTGTCCTATGTCATGGTCCTTAAATGGAACCAGGACTACGGTCAGGCTGCCCTGCCGACTCAGAATGTTGCTACCAATCAGGCTGCGCCGGCTATTCCGGACACCCCGCTGGGTAACAATGCGTCCGCGAGTGCCGATGTACCCAGCGCGAATGGCGAGACAAGTGCCCCGTTAGAAACGCCAGTGGTCACCAACAAAGACCTCATCCACGTGAAAACGGATGTGCTCGAGTTGGCTATCGACCCACAGGGTGGTGATATCGCACAGCTGAAGCTGCCGCTGTATCCACGTCGCCAAGACCATCCGGATGTGCCGTTCCAACTGTTCGATAACGGTGGTGAACGTACTTATCTGGCACAAAGCGGCCTGACTGGTACCAATGGTCCGGATGCACGTGCTACCGGTCGTCCGGTTTATTCGACCGAACAAAAGACTTATCAACTGGCAGACGGCCAGAACCAGTTGAACGTCGACCTGAAATTCAGCCTCGACGGTGTCAACTACATCAAGCGTTTCAGCTTTACCCGCGGTTTGTACGATTTGAAGGTCACTTACCTGATCGACAACACCAGCGACAAAGCGTGGAGCGGCAACCTGTTTGCCCAGCTCAAGCGTGACGCCAGCTCCGATCCCTCTTCCAGCACCGCCACCGGCACCGCTACTTACCTGGGCGCCGCCCTGTGGACAAGTAACGAGCCGTACAAAAAAGTGTCGATGAAAGATATCGACAAGGGCACGCTGAAAGAAACCGTCCAAGGTGGCTGGGTAGCGTGGCTGCAGCACTATTTCGTGACCGCCTGGATTCCGAACAAGGGTGACGCGAACCTGGTTCAAACCCGCAAGGACAGCCAGGGCAACTACATCATTGGCTTCACTGGCCCGGCGTTGACCGTCGCTCCAGGTGCCAAGGCTGAAACCAGCGCTACCCTGTACGCCGGCCCTAAAAGCCAGGCGATACTGAAAGAGTTGTCCCCAGGTCTAGAATTGACCGTGGATTACGGCTTCCTGTGGTTCATTGCCCAGCCGATCTTCTGGCTGTTGCAACATATCCACAGCATCGTCGGTAACTGGGGCTGGTCGATCATCTTCCTGACCATGCTGATCAAAGGGCTTTTCTTCCCTCTGTCGGCAGCCAGCTACAAGTCGATGGCGCGTATGCGTGCCGTGGCCCCGAAACTGGCCGCGTTGAAAGAACAACATGGTGATGACCGGCAGAAAATGTCGCAAGCCATGATGGAGCTGTACAAGAAAGAGAAGATCAACCCGCTGGGTGGATGCTTGCCGATTCTGGTGCAGATGCCGGTGTTCCTCTCGTTGTACTGGGTACTCCTGGAAAGCGTTGAAATGCGCCAGGCGCCGTTCATGCTGTGGATAACTGACCTGTCGATCAAAGACCCGTTCTTTATCCTGCCGATCATCATGGGCGCGACCATGTTTATCCAGCAGCGTCTGAACCCAACCCCGCCGGATCCGATGCAGGCCAAGGTAATGAAAATGATGCCAATCATCTTCACCTTCTTCTTCCTGTGGTTCCCTGCTGGCTTGGTACTGTACTGGGTGGTCAACAACGTGTTGTCGATCTCTCAACAGTGGTACATCACACGTAAAATCGAAGCGGCTACCAAAAAAGCCGAGGCGTAATTTACTCTGTGGATAACCACTCAAGACGCCCCCTAGTGGGGCGTTTTGCTTTCCGTCACTTTTGTTCTGGAACCTGCTGATGAGCGCTCCTCGTGAAACCATCGCTGCTGTCGCTACCGCTCAAGGTCGGGGCGGCGTCGGCATCGTTCGAATTTCCGGGCCATTGGCGGGCGTGGCAGCCAAGGCTATCAGCGGCCGGGAGCTGAAACCCCGTTATGCCCATTACGGCCAGTTCCTGGATGCCGACCACAGCGTATTGGACGAGGGACTGGCCATCTATTTTCCAGGGCCAAACTCGTTCACCGGTGAGGATGTCCTTGAACTACAAGGGCACGGTGGTCCTGTGGTGTTGGACATGCTGCTGCAGCGCTGCTTGCAATTGGGTTGCCGCCTGGCCAGACCAGGGGAATTCAGCGAACGCGCATTCTTGAACGATAAGCTCGACCTGGCCCAGGCCGAAGCCATCGCCGATTTGATCGAAGCCAGTTCTGCACAGGCTGCACGTAACGCATTGCGTTCATTGCAGGGGGCTTTTTCCCTGCGTGTGCATAACTTGACCGAGCAACTGATCAGCCTGCGCATCTACGTCGAAGCCGCGATTGATTTTCCAGAAGAAGAAATAGACTTCCTGGCGGATGGCCATGTATTGGCGATGCTGGATAAAGTCCGCGATGAATTATCCACAGTGCTGCGCGAAGCCGGGCAGGGCGCCTTGCTGCGCGATGGTATGACGGTGGTGATTGCCGGCCGGCCCAATGCCGGCAAATCCAGCCTGCTCAATGCTCTGGCAGGGCGCGAGGCGGCCATCGTCACCGAGATCGCCGGCACTACCCGGGATATCTTGCGTGAACATATCCACATTGACGGTATGCCGCTGCACGTGGTCGACACCGCTGGTCTGCGCGATACCGACGACCAGGTGGAAAAGATCGGCGTGGAACGTGCGCTCAAGGCGATCAGCGAAGCCGATCGTGTGTTGCTGGTGGTGGATGCCACTGCACCTGAAGCTATGGATCCTTTTGCCTTGTGGCCGGAATTTCTTGAACAACGGCCAGACCCGGCCAAAGTCACCTTGATCCGTAACAAGGCCGACCTAACGGGTGAAGCCATCGCCCTGGAAACCAGTGAAGATGGCCACGTCACTATCAGCTTGAGCGCGAAATCGGCCGGCGAGGGTCTGGAATTGCTGCGAGAGCACCTTAAAGCCTGCATGGGCTACGAACAGACCTCGGAAAGCAGCTTCAGTGCGCGGCGCAGGCACCTGGAAGCGCTGCGTCATGCCAGCGCGGCCCTGGAGCACGGGCGGGCCCAGCTGACCTTGGCGGGGGCTGGGGAGCTGCTGGCTGAAGATCTGCGTCAGGCGCAGCAGCTGCTGGGTGAAATCACCGGCGCTTTCAGCTCGGATGATTTGCTGGGGCGGATTTTCTCCAGCTTTTGCATTGGCAAATAACCGAGTTATCCACATCGTCTACCAGTTGTAAGACACCGTACCGAGCAAGGTACGGCTGTCGCCCACCGACGTGCGGTAATCAGCCCATACGTTGCCCAGCGACGTATGTTGCTGGACGCTCCACCCCACTGCCGCCGAGCACCAGCATCCACTTGAGGACCTGGCGCCGCTGTTGCGTGGTGGATAACGCGCGGCGTGTGAGGTCAGGGGACAGGGCACCAAGGCTGCGCTGCAACTGCTCCATCTGGTTCCAAGCCGCCTGGTGGGATGGGTCACGATTAAGCCACTGCTGCCAGGCTTGATGTTGTGCGGGCGTCGGTGGTTGCGACTGAAATTGCACATACCAACTGGCAGCGGCCTCGAACGTCTTGCGGTCGGGGCTGACCATTACCGGTTGGCCATGATCAGGGAGCATTCGGTGAGGGCGCGGATCATGTGTTTCTTCACCGTGGTCAGCGATACCTGCAGTTGATCGGCGATCTGTTGATAAGTCAGCCCTTCAATCTGTGCGAGCACGAAAATTCGCCGTGCCCGCTCACCCAGGCCAGACAGCGCTTTATCCACAGCCACCAGGGTTTCGATGATGATTGCCTTGTCTTCTTCACTGATAGCTGTGGTTTCGGGACGCTCTGCCAGGGTTTGCCTGTAGGCCTGCTCGATGGCGTTCCGGCGATACCGGTCAATCACCAGGCCCCTCGCGATGGTGGCCAGATAGTCCCGTGGTTCGAGGATCTGCGCCGCATGTCGTCCACCGAGCATGCGCACGAACGTATCGTGGGCCACATCGGCTGCATCGCTGGCGTTATGCAATTTTCCCTTGAGCCATCCGCGCAATCACGAATGGTGCTGTTCATAGATGTGCTGGACCGCTGCGGTATGTGAGGAGGAAGGCATAGGCGCGACAAGGTAGGTTAATGATAATCGCTATTATTAACTGGCCCAGTGTTTTCCCACAATAGATCTGTTTTTGTCCCACCCGGGATTAATTCCCAGCTTTGCCGTGGACGAAATCGGCCGTTTCTGTGGATTAAGCCCTGTGAATAACCGCGGTTGTGCCCAGTTGATAACAGGGCCTGAAACCTGAGTAAAAACCCATCTGTGGATAACAAGTCGTTTAATCCACAGGCTTAAAGCACTTATCCAAGGGCCTCATCGGCAGATGACCACAACGTTTTGAATCGCTGTACACATTGAAAATAAAGGCCTGCAGAGATCTATCCACAGAAATGTTGCTCAGTATAAATAAACATAAAAACAAAGATTTAATAAATTTCTCTCTTTTAATTTCTATTGTCTGTGATTCATCCACAGCTGGTTAAATTTTGTGCAAAGGGTTCTTTAGGAAGGGCGAAGTCCCTATACTTGCCGCCAAAGCTGTAGAACCCTTTCAACAAACAATTCCTGATTACCTACATAAGCAGGCACGAGGTGCGTGGTGGATTTCCCTTCCCGTTTTGAAGTGATCGTCATCGGCGGCGGTCATGCCGGTACCGAGGCAGCACTGGCGTCAGCACGCATGGGTGTAAAAACCCTGTTGCTGACGCATAACGTGGAAACCCTCGGTGCCATGAGTTGCAACCCCGCAATTGGCGGGATTGGCAAAAGCCATCTGGTCAAGGAAATCGATGCCCTTGGCGGGGTAATGGCGATGGCCACCGACAAGGGTGGTATTCAATTTCGCGTGCTCAACAGCCGCAAAGGCCCGGCCGTACGTGCTACCCGGGCTCAGGCCGACCGCATCCTGTACAAAGCAGCGGTACGCGAAACCCTGGAAAACCAGCCGAACCTGTGGATATTTCAGCAGGCCGCCGATGACTTGATCGTCGAGCAGGACCAAGTACGCGGTGTCGTTACGCAAATGGGTCTGCGTTTTCATGCAGATTCGGTCGTACTGACCACGGGCACGTTCCTCGGCGGACTTATCCACATCGGTATGCAAAATTATTCCGGTGGTCGTGCCGGTGACCCGCCGTCGATTGCCCTGGCAAAACGTCTGCGTGAACTACCGCTGCGCGTCGGCCGTTTGAAAACCGGAACCCCGCCACGCATTGATGGGCGTTCTGTGGATTTCTCGATGATGACCGAGCAAGCCGGCGACACGCCGATCCCGGTCATGTCGTTCATGGGTTCCAAAGAACAGCACCCGAAACAGGTCAGCTGCTGGATTACCCACACCAACACCCGAACCCACGAAATCATTGCCGCGAACCTTGATCGTTCGCCGATGTATTCCGGGGTGATCGAAGGCATTGGCCCGCGTTATTGCCCGTCGATCGAAGACAAGATCCACCGCTTTGCCGACAAGGAAAGCCACCAGGTCTTTATCGAACCCGAAGGCTTGACCACCCACGAGCTGTACCCCAACGGAATTTCCACTTCGCTGCCGTTCGATGTGCAAATCCAGATCGTGCAGTCGATTCGCGGTATGGAAAACGCGCACATCGTGCGTCCGGGCTACGCCATCGAGTACGACTACTTCGACCCGCGCGACCTGAAATACAGCCTGGAAACCAAAGTGATCGGCGGCCTGTTCTTCGCCGGCCAAATCAACGGCACCACCGGTTATGAAGAAGCCGGGGCCCAAGGTTTGCTGGCCGGGACCAACGCAGCATTGCGTGCACAGGGCAAAGACAGCTGGTGCCCGCGTCGCGATGAAGCCTACATCGGCGTATTGGTCGACGACCTGATTACCCTGGGTACCCAGGAACCGTACCGGATGTTCACATCTCGGGCGGAATACCGCCTGATCCTGCGCGAAGACAACGCCGACCTGCGCTTGACCGAAAAAGGTCGCGAGCTGGGCCTGGTCGATGACGCCCGCTGGGCGGCCTTCTGCAAAAAACGCGAAAGCATTGCGCTCGAAGAACAGCGTCTGAAAAGTACCTGGGTTCGCCCGGGCACGGAGCAAGGCGACGCCATTGCAGAAAAATTCGGCACGCCGTTGACCCATGAGTACAACTTGCTCAACCTGCTTTCCCGCCCGGAAATCGACTACGCTGGTCTGGTCGAAGTGACTGGCCAGGGCGCAGAAGACCCACAGGTTGCCGAACAGGTTGAAATCAAGACCAAATACGCAGGCTACATTGATCGCCAGCAGGACGAGATCGCTCGGCTGCGCGCCAGTGAAGACACCAAACTTCCTGTGGATATCGACTACACCGGAATTTCCGGGTTATCGAAAGAAATTCAAAGCAAGTTGGGGATAACTCGGCCGGAAACCCTCGGGCAGGCTTCACGTATCCCTGGCGTCACTCCGGCAGCCATCTCGCTGTTGATGATTCATTTGAAAAAACGCGGCGCGGGCCGTCAGTTGGAGCAAAGCGCTTGAGTTCGTTGGTCACCTCGCAACACGCCGAAGAGTTATCCACAGGAGCGCGCCAGTTGGGCGTAGTCCTGACCGAAGCCCAGCATGAGCTGCTGCTGGGCTACCTGGCCCTGTTGATCAAATGGAACAAGGCTTACAACCTGACCGCAGTGCGTGACCCAGACGAGATGGTGTCGCGGCATTTGCTCGACAGCCTCAGCGTGATGCCGTTTATCGAAAATGGCCGTTGGCTCGATGTGGGCAGCGGCGGCGGCATGCCTGGCATCCCGTTGGCGATCCTGTTTCCCGAGTCCCACGTGACCTGCCTGGACAGCAACGGCAAGAAAACCCGCTTCCTGACCCAGGTCAAACTCGAGCTCAAGCTGGATAACCTGCAAGTTATCCACAGTCGTGTCGAAGCATTCACGCCTGAACTGCCTTTCAACGGGATCGTGTCCCGGGCGTTCAGCAGCATGGAGAACTTCAGCAACTGGACACGCCACCTGGGCGACCGTGATACCCGCTGGTTGGCAATGAAGGGCGTTCATCCAAGCGACGAGCTGTTAGCATTGCCGGCAGACTTCCACCTCGATAGCGAACACGCCTTGGCCGTACCTGGTTGCCAAGGCCAACGCCATCTGCTGATACTGCGCCGCACGGCATGATTGGGAACACAAGCAAGAATGGCTAAGGTATTCGCGATAGCGAACCAGAAAGGTGGCGTGGGTAAGACCACCACCTGTATCAACCTCGCAGCATCCCTGGTCGCGACCAAGCGTCGGGTGCTGCTGATCGATCTCGATCCACAGGGCAACGCCACCATGGGTAGCGGTGTGGATAAACACGGCCTGGAAAACTCGGTCTACGATTTGCTGATTGGCGAATGCGACCTGGCCCAGGCCATGCACTATTCCGAGCACGGCGGTTACCAACTGCTGCCGGCCAACCGCGATCTGACCGCGGCGGAAGTGGTGCTGCTGGAAATGCAGATGAAAGAAAGTCGTCTGCGCAGCGCTCTGGCGCCCATTCGCGAAAACTACGATTACATTTTGATCGACTGCCCACCGTCGCTGTCGATGCTCACGCTTAACGCGCTGGTTGCCGCCGATGGGGTAATTATCCCCATGCAGTGCGAGTACTTCGCTCTCGAAGGCTTGAGCGACCTTGTGGATAACATCAAGCGGATTGCCGAGCTGCTCAACCCGAACCTGAAAGTCGAAGGCCTGCTGCGGACCATGTATGACCCGCGCCTGAGCCTGATGAACGATGTGTCGGCGCAGCTCAAGGAACACTTTGGCGATCAGTTGTACGACACCGTGATTCCACGCAACATCCGCCTGGCCGAAGCGCCAAGCTATGGCATGCCCGCGCTGGCGTACGACAAATCCTCGCGTGGTGCCATTGCCTACCTGGCATTGGCTGGCGAGATGGTTCGCCGCCAACGCCGTAATTCACGCACCGCTGCAGCCCAGCCAACTTAAGGAATCCCCATGGCCGTCAAGAAACGAGGTCTCGGACGTGGACTGGATGCACTGTTGAGTGGTCCGACCGTCACATCGCTTGAAGAACAAGCGGTGCAGGCCGACGAGCGCGAGCTGCAGCACTTGCCGCTGGACCTGATCCAGCGCGGCAAATACCAGCCACGACGGGACATGGACCCCCAGGCCCTGGAAGAACTGTCCAACTCGATCAAGGCCCAGGGCGTGATGCAGCCCATCGTGGTGCGCCCCATTGGCGGTGGCCGCTTTGAGATCATCGCCGGGGAGCGCCGCTGGCGTGCCAGCCAGCAGGCCGGCAAGGAGACCATCCCGGCGATGGTGCGCGATGTGCCGGATGAAACTGCGATCGCCATGGCGTTGATCGAGAATATCCAGCGTGAAGACCTCAACCCGATCGAAGAAGCGATTGCGTTGCAGCGTTTGCAGCAGGAATTCCAGCTCACCCAGCAACAAGTGGCCGAGGCAGTGGGCAAGTCCCGCGTCACTGTGTCGAACTTGTTGCGTTTGATCGCGCTGCCGGAAGTGATCAAGACCATGTTGTCCCACGGCGACCTGGAAATGGGCCATGCCCGTGCGTTGCTCGGTTTGCCGGAAAATCAACAGGTTGAAGGGGCGCGACACGTTGTCGCACGAGGCCTGACGGTGCGTCAGACTGAAGCGCTGGTGCGCCAGTGGCTCAGCGGCAAACCTGCACCGGTCGAAACCGCCAAACCTGATCCGGATATCGCGCGACTCGAGCAGCGCCTGGCCGAGCGCCTGGGCTCTGCGGTGCAAATTCGTCACGGCAAGAAGGGCAAAGGGCAATTGGTCATCGGATATAACTCCCTTGACGAGCTTCAAGGCGTCCTTGCCCACATCCGCTGAAACATTTGCTTATGTAGCGCGTGATCGGAAATCACTACCCGACAGTTGAATAGGGGCTGAACCGCCCCTATACTCTGCGCGCATTTTGTCGGCACAAATTATGCCAAGTTATTGATTTCCGGCAGCCGACCATTGAGGAGCAAGAGTGATGGAAACCCGCACGCCAAACACGTTGCCGTTCCATCGCTTGGCTGTTTTTCCGGTTCTACTGGCTCAATTTGTCATTTTACTGATCGCCGCATTGGCGCTTTGGTATTGGCATGGAGTCGTAGCCGGGTATTCAGGACTCTGCGGAGGCCTGATAGCCTTGCTGCCCAATATGTATTTTGCTCACAGGGCCTTTCGGTTTTCCGGCGCCCGAGCAGCCCAGGCTATCGTCCGGTCTTTTTATGCCGGCGAGGCGGGGAAACTGATTTTGACGGCAGTGCTGTTTGCACTGACCTTTGCAGGTGTGAAGCCACTGGCGCCGCTGGCTGTATTCGGCGTCTTCGTGTTGACCCAACTGGTCAGCTGGTTCGCTCCCCTGCTAATGAAAACAAGACTTTCGAAACCTTAGGGCGTTTGAGGCAACCATGGCAGAAACAACCGCTTCGGGCTATATCCAGCACCACTTGCAGAACCTGACCTTCGGTCAGCTTCCTAATGGCGGCTGGGGCTTTGCCCACACCGCAGCAGAAGCCAAAGAAATGGGTTTCTGGGCTTTCCACCTGGATACTCTGGGTTGGTCGGTCGCATTGGGTCTGATCTTCGTCCTGATTTTCCGCATGGCGGCAAAGAAGGCGACTTCGGGTCAGCCAGGTGCTTTGCAGAACTTCGTTGAAGTATTGGTCGAATTCGTCGATGGCAGCGTGAAAGACAGCTTCCATGGCCGTAGCCCGGTGATTGCACCGCTGGCACTGACCATCTTCGTCTGGGTGTTCCTGATGAACGCCGTCGACCTGATTCCGGTGGACTGGATTCCTCAGTTGGCCATGGCGATCTCCGGCGACCCGCACATTCCATTCCGCGCCGTATCCACCACTGACCCGAACGCCACACTGGGCATGGCTCTGTCGGTATTCGCGCTGATCATTTTCTACAGCATCAAGGTCAAGGGCATCGGCGGCTTCATCGGCGAACTGACCCTGCACCCGTTCGGCAGCAAGAACATCTTCGTTCAAGCCCTGCTGATCCCGGTGAACTTCCTGCTGGAATTCGTCACCCTGATCGCCAAGCCGATTTCGCTGGCTCTGCGACTGTTCGGCAACATGTATGCCGGCGAGCTGGTGTTCATTCTGATCGCTGTGATGTTCGGCAGCGGCCTGCTCTGGCTTAGCGGCCTGGGCGTAGTTCTGCAGTGGGCGTGGGCTGTGTTCCACATCCTGATCATTACCCTGCAGGCCTTCATCTTCATGATGCTGACCATCGTCTACCTGTCGATGGCGCACGAAGAGAACCATTAAGACCAGTCTCGACTAGTCTGATGTCCTTCCCGGTCAAACGGGAAGGTGGCCCAACAGGGCTATGAAACGATTTGTTTTACCGCTTTAAAATCTAAAAAACCTAAACCATACGACGTAAAAGTCGGGAGGAAAGATGGAAACTGTAGTTGGTCTAACCGCTATCGCTGTTGCACTGTTGATCGGCCTGGGCGCCCTGGGTACTGCCATTGGTTTCGGCCTGCTGGGCGGCAAATTCCTGGAAGGCGCAGCGCGTCAGCCAGAAATGGTCCCAATGCTGCAAGTTAAAATGTTCATCGTCGCCGGCCTGCTCGACGCCGTGACCATGATCGGCGTTGGTATCGCACTGTTCTTCACCTTCGCGAACCCCTTCGTTGGTCAACTCGCTGGCTAATCACTCGATTTTCGAGTGATTGGGGTGATGGACAACGAATGAGCGAGGTGTTGGCGTGAACATTAATGCAACCCTGATTGGCCAATCCGTTGCGTTCTTCATTTTTGTAGTGTTTTGCATGAAGTTCGTGTGGCCTCCGGTCATCGCGGCTTTGCACGAACGTCAGAAGAAGATCGCGGATGGTTTGGACGCTGCCAGCCGTGCAGCTCGCGACCTGGAGTTGGCCCACGAGAAAGTGGGTCAGCAACTGCGCGAAGCTAAAGCACAGGCAGCCGAGATCATTGAGCAAGCCAAGAAACGCGGTAACCAGATCGTCGAAGAGGCTGTTGAAAAAGCCCGCGTCGAAGCTGACCGTGTGAAGGCTTCGGCTCATGCCGAGATCGAACAGGAACTGAACGGTGTCAAAGACGCGCTGCGTGCCCAACTGGGTGCTCTGGCCGTTGGCGGTGCTGAGAAGATCCTCGGTGCCACAATCGATCAAAACGCGCACGCGGAGCTGGTTAACAAACTGGCTGCTGAAATTTAAGCGAGGGCGATCATGGCAGAACTGACCACGTTGGCCCGACCTTACGCTAAGGCAGCCTTCGAGCACGCCCAGGCCCACCAGCAGCTGGCCTCTTGGTCAGCCATGCTCGGCCTGGCTGCAGCAGTGTCGCAAGACGACACCATGCAGCGCGTGCTCAAGGCCCCGCGCCTGACGAGCGCAGACAAGGCCGCCACTTTTATTGAAGTGTGCGGCGACAAGTTTGATGTGAAGGTGCAGAACTTCATCCACGTCATTGCCGAAAACGACCGTCTCCCGCTTTTGCCGGAGATCGCCGCTCTGTTCGACCTGTACAAGGCCGAAGCAGAGAAATCGGTAGACGTTGAAGTGACCAGTGCTTTCGCATTGAACCAAGAACAGCAAGACAAACTCGCCAAGGTTCTCAGTGCACGACTCAATCGGGAAGTGCGCCTGCAAGCTTCGGAGGACGCATCGCTTATTGGTGGTGTTGTTATCCGTGCCGGCGACCTGGTTATCGATGGCTCGATTCGCGGCAAAATCGCGAAACTTGCCGAAGCATTGAAATCTTGAGTTTGAAGGGGCAGCAGAGCAATGCAGCAACTCAATCCTTCCGAAATAAGTGAAATTATCAAGGGCCGCATCGACAAGCTCGATGTGACCTCCCAAGCCCGTAACGAAGGCACTGTCGTCAGCGTATCTGACGGCATCGTGCGGATTCACGGTCTGGCCGACGTAATGTACGGCGAGATGATCGAGTTTCCGGGCGGCGTCTACGGTATGGCCCTCAACCTGGAGCAAGACTCCGTAGGTGCCGTTGTATTGGGCGCGTACACCAGTCTGGCTGAAGGCATGAGCGCCAAGTGCACAGGCCGCATCCTGGAAGTTCCGGTTGGTAAGGAACTGCTGGGTCGCGTAGTCGACGCACTGGGTAACCCTGTTGACGGTAAAGGTCCACTGGGCAACACCGAGACCGACGCGGTCGAGAAAGTTGCTCCAGGCGTGATCTGGCGTAAGTCGGTAGACCAGCCTGTACAGACTGGCTACAAGGCTGTCGATGCCATGATCCCAGTCGGCCGTGGCCAGCGTGAGCTGATCATCGGTGACCGTCAGATCGGTAAAACCGCTCTGGCGATCGACGCGATCATCAACCAGAAAGACAGCGGCATTTTCTGCGTCTACGTAGCCATCGGTCAGAAGCAATCGACCATCGCCAACGTAGTTCGCAAGCTGGAAGAAAACGGCGCCCTGGCCAACACGATCATCGTGGCTGCCAGTGCTTCGGAATCTCCTGCGCTGCAATTCCTGGCACCGTACTCCGGTTGCACCATGGGTGAATTCTTCCGCGACCGCGGTGAAGACGCGCTGATCGTTTATGACGATCTGTCCAAGCAAGCAGTGGCTTATCGCCAGATTTCCCTGCTGCTGCGCCGTCCACCAGGCCGTGAAGCTTACCCAGGCGACGTGTTCTATCTCCACTCCCGTCTGCTGGAGCGCGCATCCCGCGTTTCCGAAGAGTACGTAGAGAAGTTCACCAACGGCGCAGTGACCGGCAAAACCGGTTCCCTGACCGCACTGCCGATCATCGAAACCCAGGCTGGCGACGTTTCCGCGTTCGTTCCGACCAACGTGATTTCCATCACCGACGGTCAGATCTTCCTGGAATCGGCCATGTTCAACTCGGGCATCCGCCCTGCAGTGAACGCCGGTGTTTCGGTATCCCGTGTGGGTGGTGCCGCTCAGACCAAGATCATCAAGAAGCTCTCCGGTGGTATCCGTACCGCTCTGGCTCAGTACCGTGAACTGGCGGCATTCGCCCAGTTCGCTTCTGACCTGGACGAAGCGACCCGTAAGCAACTTGAGCATGGTCAGCGCGTTACCGAGCTGATGAAGCAGAAGCAATACGCCCCAATGTCGATCGCTGACATGGCGTTGTCGCTGTATGCCGCTGAGCGTGGGTTCCTGACCGACGTTGAAATCGCCAAGGTCGGCAGCTTTGAACAAGCGCTGATTGCTTACTTCAACCGCGATCACGCCGAATTGATGGCGAAGATCAACGTGAAGGGTGACTTCAATGACGATATCGACGCTGGCATGAAAGCCGGTATCGAGAAGTTCAAGGCCACCCAAACCTGGTAAGCCGCAGCGGGAGCCGCAAGGCTCCCGCTTGCTAACCTGATAGGTGTTACATGGCAGGCGCAAAAGAGATTCGCAGTAAGATTGCGAGCATCAAAAGCACGCAAAAAATTACCAGCGCCATGGAAAAAGTGGCGGTCAGCAAAATGCGCAAGGCACAAATGCGCATGGCTGCTAGCCGTCCTTATGCGGAGCGTATCCGCCAGGTAATTGGGCATCTGGCCAACGCCAACCCGGAATACCGCCACCCGTTCATGATCGAGCGCGCCGTCAAGCGTGCAGGTTATGTGGTAGTGAGCAGTGACCGTGGTTTGTGTGGTGGTCTGAATACCAACCTGTTCAAGGCCCTGGTCAAGGACATGGCGGTAAACCGCGAAAACGGCGTCGAGATCGATCTGTGTGTTGTTGGCAGCAAGGGTGCGGCCTTTTTCCGCAACTTCGGCGGTAACGTCGTTGCAGCTATCAGCCACCTGGGTGAAGAGCCGTCGATCAATGATTTGATCGGCAGTGTGAAGGTGATGCTGGATGCGTACCTGGAAGGCCGGATTGACCGCCTTTCCGTGGTATCCAACAAGTTCATCAACACCATGACCCAGCAGCCAACCGTGGAGCAATTGATTCCACTGGTGGCGACTCCGGATCAGGAACTCAAGCACCACTGGGACTACCTCTACGAACCAGACGCCAAAGAGCTGCTTGACGGCTTGATGGTGCGCTACGTGGAGTCGCAGGTGTACCAGGCGGTGGTCGAGAACAACGCAGCTGAACAAGCGGCGCGGATGATCGCGATGAAAAACGCTACCGATAACGCCGGTGATCTGATCAGCGATTTGCAGCTGATCTACAACAAGGCGCGTCAGGCTGCGATCACCCAAGAGATCTCGGAAATCGTCGGCGGCGCTGCCGCGGTTTAACGGTTCAAATATTCAGAGGATCCAGCTATGAGTAGCGGACGTATCGTTCAAATCATCGGCGCCGTTATCGACGTGGAATTTCCACGCGACAGCGTACCGAGCATCTACAACGCGCTGAAAGTACAAGGCGCGGAAACTACCCTGGAAGTTCAGCAGCAGCTGGGCGACGGCGTAGTTCGTACCATTGCGATGGGTTCCACCGAAGGCTTGAAGCGCGGTCTGGACGTTGTCGACACTGGCGCTGCCATCTCCGTACCGGTCGGTAAAGCGACCCTGGGCCGGATCATGGACGTACTGGGCAACCCGATCGACGAAGCTGGCCCGATTGCCACCGAAGAGCGCTGGGGCATTCACCGCGCAGCACCTTCGTTCGCAGAACAAGCGGGCGGCAACGACCTGCTGGAAACCGGCATCAAGGTTATCGACCTGGTTTGCCCGTTCGCCAAAGGCGGTAAAGTCGGTCTGTTCGGTGGTGCCGGTGTAGGCAAGACCGTAAACATGATGGAACTGATCCGTAACATCGCCATCGAGCACAGCGGTTATTCCGTGTTCGCAGGTGTTGGTGAGCGTACTCGTGAGGGTAACGACTTCTACCACGAGATGAAGGACTCCAACGTTCTGGACAAAGTGGCACTGGTTTACGGTCAGATGAACGAGCCGCCGGGAAACCGTCTGCGCGTAGCCCTGACTGGCCTGACCATGGCCGAGAAGTTCCGTGACGAAGGTAACGACGTTCTGCTGTTCGTCGACAACATCTATCGTTACACCCTGGCCGGTACTGAAGTATCCGCACTGCTGGGCCGTATGCCTTCGGCAGTAGGTTACCAGCCGACCCTGGCTGAAGAGATGGGCGTTCTGCAAGAACGTATCACTTCGACCAAGGAAGGTTCGATCACCTCGATCCAAGCGGTATATGTACCTGCGGATGACTTGACCGACCCGTCGCCAGCCACCACCTTCGCCCACTTGGACGCCACTGTCGTTCTGTCCCGTGACATCGCTTCCCTGGGTATCTACCCAGCGGTCGATCCACTCGACTCGACTTCGCGCCAGCTGGACCCGAACGTGATCGGCCAGGAGCACTACGATACCGCTCGCGGTGTTCAGTACGTGCTGCAGCGTTACAAAGAACTGAAGGACATCATTGCGATCCTGGGTATGGACGAGCTGTCGGAAGCCGACAAGCAGTTGGTAAACCGTGCTCGTAAGATCCAGCGTTTCTTGTCGCAGCCGTTCTTCGTGGCTGAAGTCTTCACCGGTGCCTCGGGTAAATACGTTTCCCTGAAAGACACCATTGCTGGCTTCAAAGGCATCCTCAACGGTGACTACGACCACTTGCCAGAACAAGCGTTCTACATGGTCGGCGGCATCGAAGAAGCGATCGAGAAAGCCAAGAAACTGTAATCCTGGCGCCCGGAAACGGGCGCTCATCAGGTTGAGGCAATCAGATGGCTATGACAGTCCATTGCGATATCGTCAGCGCGGAAGGGGAAATTTTCTCCGGTCTGGTCGAGTTTGTAACAGCGCACGGTGACCTGGGTGATCTTGGTATCGCCATGGGTCACGCCCCGCTGATCACAAGCTTGAAGCCAGGTCCGATCACTCTGACCAAGCAAGGCGGGGAACGTGAGGTGTTTTACATCTCCGGTGGTTTCCTCGAGGTTCAGCCGAACATGGTCAAGGTACTTGCCGACACCGTGCAACGTGCTGGCGACCTGGATGAAGCCTCCGCTCAGGAAGCCGTCAAGGCTGCCGAGAAGGCGCTGAACGAAAAAGGCGCAGACTTCGACTACAGCGCTGCTGCAGTCCGTCTGGCCGAGGCCGCAGCCCAGCTGCGTACTCTCCAGCAGATCCGCAAGAAGTAAGCGGCCACGCCGTTTTGCTTGATGCGTGATTGATTAAAAAGGGTAGCCTCGGCTACCCTTTTTCTTTTTTTGCAAAACACTTCTTTGGTCTGAACCCGGACCGCCCAGGATTGGTAGCCATTCATGTCTCTTGAAATCGTCATTCTCGCCGCAGGCCAGGGCACCCGCATGCGTTCAGCCCTGCCCAAGGTACTGCATCCGGTTGCGGGCAACTCCATGCTGGGCCATGTTATCCACAGTGCCCGCCAGTTGGACCCACAACGTATTCATGTGGTGATTGGCCACGGTGCCGACGTGGTCCGTGAGCGTCTGGCTGCGGACGATCTGAATTTCGTATTGCAAGACAAGCAACTGGGCACCGGCCACGCGACCGCGCAGGCTGTGCCTTTCATCACCGCAGACACGGTATTGATCCTCTACGGCGATGTACCGCTGATTGAAGTGGAAACCTTGCAACGCCTGCTCAAGCACGTGGTGCCTGGCCAGATGGGCCTGCTGACCGTTGAGTTGGATGACCCTACGGGCTACGGCCGCATTGTGCGCAACGCCGACGGCAAGGTGGCTGCTATCGTTGAACACAAAGATGCCAGCGAAGCCCAGCGCGCGATTACTGAAGGCAATACCGGCATTCTCGCGGTGCCTGCCAACAAGCTCGCCGACTGGATGAGCCGCCTGTCCAACAACAACGCCCAAGGCGAGTATTACCTCACCGACGTCATCGAGATGGCCGTCAGCGATGGCTTGCTGGTCGCGACCGAGCAGCCACACCATCCGATGGAAGTGCAGGGCGCCAACGACCGCAAGCAACTGGCAGAGCTGGAACGTCACTATCAACTGCGCGAAGGCCTGCGCCTGATGGCTCAGGGCGTGACCCTGCGAGACCCGGCGCGTTTCGATGTACGTGGCGAAGTCACGGTGGGCCGCGACATCCTGATCGATATCAACGTGATCCTCGAAGGCCGCGTGATCATTGAAGACGGTGTGGTCATCGGTCCGAACTGCGTGATCAAGGACAGTACCTTGCGCAAAGGCGTGGTGGTCAAGGCCAACAGCCATATCGACGGTGCCGTGATGGGTGAGGGCAGCGATGCCGGGCCGTTTGCGCGCTTGCGTCCGGGTAGTGAGCTGGGGGCCCAGGCCCATGTGGGTAACTTTGTCGAACTGAAAAACGCTCACCTCGGCGAGGGCGCCAAAGTCGGTCACCTGACTTACCTGGGCGATGCCGTCATCGGCGCACGCACCAACATTGGGGCTGGCACCATCACCTGCAACTATGACGGTGCCAACAAGTACCAGACCACCATTGGCGAAGACGTGTTCATCGGCTCCAATAACTCGCTGGTTGCTCCCGTGACCATCGGTGATGGTTCCAACACCGCAGCGGGCTCGACCATCAACCAGGATGTGGATAAGTCCCAACTGGCCGTTGCCCGCGCTCGTCAACGTAACATCGACGGGTGGAAACGCCCGGTCAAAATCAAAAAGAGCTGAGTTATCCACAACTCGATAGGTTGAGACTCACTCCTGTGGGAGCTGGCTTGCCTGCGATAGCGGTCTGACATTCATCATGATGTCGCCTGACACGCCGCTCTCGCAGGCAAGCCAGCTCCCACAGTTGTTTAGTGGCATGTCCGAAAGCTCTACAAAATGCCTTCCGCCTCTTGACGATCTTTCGCCAATAGGTTTTGATTGCCTTCGTTATCTTTCGAAACGAAACTTATCACTACCATGTCGAAACGAAACACCCCCCAACGACGCCACAATATCCTCACCTTGCTCAACGAACAGGGCGAAGTCAGCGTGGACGAGTTGGCCAAACATTTCGAAACTTCGGAAGTGACCATCCGCAAGGACCTTGCCGCCCTCGAAAGTAACGGCCTGCTCCTACGTCGCTACGGTGGCGCAATCACCATGCCCCAAGAGCTGGTGGGCGACGCTGCCCAGCCCATTTCGGCCTACAAGCGCGCCATCGCCCGTGCGGCCGTGAAGCGTTTGCGTGAGCACGCGCGCATCATCATCGACAGCGGCAGCACTACCGCCGCGATGATCCCCGAACTGGGCCATCAACCGGGCCTGGTGGTGATGACCAACTCCCTGAACGTGGCCCGCGCCTTGAGCGAACTGGAACACGAGCCGGTGCTGTTGATGACCGGGGGTACCTGGGACCCGCATTCGGACTCGTTCCAGGGGCAGGTCGCTGAGCAGGTGCTGCGTTCCTATGACTTTGACCAGCTGTTCATCGGTGCCGATGGCATTGATCTGCAGCGCGGCACTACCACCTTCAACGAGCTGCTGGGCTTGAGTCGTGTGATGGCCGAGGTCGCCCGTGAAGTGGTGGTGATGGTCGAATCTGACAAGATCGGCCGCAAGATTCCCAACCTGGAACTGCCCTGGAGCAGTGTCCATACCCTTATTACCGATGATCGCCTGCCGCTTGAGGCCCGCGACCAGATCCAAGCCCGCGGCATTACGCTGATATGCGCGGCAATCATCTAGGAGAAGCACCATGTGTGGAATTGTTGGCGCAGTCGCCGAACGTAACGTTACTGCCATCCTGATCGAAGGCCTCAAGCGCCTCGAATACCGCGGCTACGATAGCGCCGGTGTGGCCGTCTTCACCAACGCCGGCAAGCTGGAACGCATGCGCCGCCCGGGCAAGGTCAGCGAGTTGGACCAGGCCCTGGCCGGTGAGCCGCTGGTAGGTCGCTTAGGGATCGCCCACACCCGTTGGGCCACCCACGGTGCACCCTGCGAGCGTAACGCTCACCCGCACTTCTCCGGCGACCTGGCGGTGGTGCACAACGGCATTATCGAAAACCACGAAGTGCTGCGCGAACAACTCAAGGGCCTGGGCTATGTGTTCACCTCGGACACTGACACCGAAGTGATCGCCCACCTGCTCAACCACAAGCTCAAGGATCACAGCGACCTGACCACCGCCCTCAAGGCCACGGTCAAGGAGCTGCACGGTGCCTACGGCCTGGCCGTGATCAGCGCTAGCCAGCCTGACCGCCTGGTTGCCGCACGCAGCGGCAGCCCATTGGTGATCGGCCTGGGCTTGGGCGAGAACTTCCTTGCCTCCGACCAACTGGCCCTGCGCCAAGTGACCGACCGCTTCATGTACCTGGAAGAAGGCGACATTGCCGACATCCGCCGTGAAAGCGTGCAGATCTGGGACGTGAACGGTCAGTCCGTCGAGCGCGAAGCCGTGCAATACCGCGATGGCGCCGAAGCCGCCGACAAAGGCGAGTTCCGCCACTTCATGCTCAAGGAAATCCACGAGCAGCCGTCCGTGGTACAGCGCACCCTGGAAGGTCGCCTGAGCCAGGACCAAGTATTGGTGAACGCTTTCGGCCCGCAAGCCGCCGAACTGTTCGCCAAAGTGCGCAACGTGCAAATCGTCGCCTGTGGCACCAGCTACCACGCCGGTATGGTGGCGCGTTACTGGTTGGAGGAACTGGCCGGCATCCCGTGCCAGGTCGAAGTCGCCAGCGAGTTCCGCTACCGCAAAGTGGTGGTACAGCCTGACACCCTGTTCGTGACTATCTCTCAGTCCGGTGAAACCGCCGACACCCTGGCCGCCCTGCGCAATGCCAAGGAACTGGGCTTCCTCGGCAGCCTGGCCATCTGCAACGTCAGCATCAGCTCCCTGGTGCGTGAATCCGACCTGACCCTGCTGACCCAGGCCGGGCGCGAAATCGGCGTCGCCTCCACCAAAGCCTTCACCACCCAACTGGTGGGCCTGTTACTGCTGACCCTGTCCCTTGGCCAGGTGCGCGGCACCCTCGCCGAAGGTGTCGAAGCCACCCTGGTGGAAGAACTGCGCCGCCTGCCGACCCGCCTGGGTGAAGCCTTGGCCATGGACAGCACCGTGGAAAAAGTCGCCGAGCTGTTCGCCGACAAGAACCACACCCTGTTCCTGGGCCGTGGCGCGCAGTACCCGGTGGCGATGGAAGGCTCGCTGAAACTCAAGGAGATCTCGTACATCCACGCCGAAGCCTACCCGGCCGGTGAGCTCAAGCACGGCCCGCTGGCCTTGGTGGATGACGACATGCCGGTGGTTACCGTGGCGCCGAACAACGAACTGCTGGAGAAGCTAAAGTCCAACCTGCAGGAAGTACGCGCCCGTGGCGGCCAACTGATCGTTTTCGCAGATGAAAAAGCCGGCATGACCAACGGTGAAGGCACCCACGTCATCAACATGCCGCACATCCACGACACGCTGTCGCCGATCCTCTACACCATCCCGCTGCAGTTGCTGTCGTACTACGTCGCCGTGCTCAAAGGCACCGACGTTGACCAGCCGCGTAATCTGGCGAAGTCGGTGACGGTGGAGTAAGCCTTACTGATGTACCCAAAAGGGGCTGTTTTAAACAGCCCCTTTTTTGTATTTTGAATTCGCTCAATTCAAGGTTGGCTATTTCAGTTAAGCGCAGATCCTGTGGGAGCTCCATCGGGTTTGAGAAAGGGGTGGGTCAGGTCCACCAGTAGCGCACGAGATGAAAGAAGATCGGCGCCGCAAAGCACACCGAATCCAGCCGATCCAACATCCCGCCGTGCCCTTCGATCATGTGCCCCCAGTCCTTCACACCGCGGTCACGCTTGATCGCCGACATCACAATCCCTCCCGCAAACCCCAGCAAGTTGATCAGCAGCGCGATCAGGAACGACTGCCAGGGATTGAACGGTGTGGTCCACCACAGCGCCGCGCCGATCAAGGAGGACAGCAGAATTCCGCCCACAAACCCTTCCACGGTTTTCGATGGCGACAGGTTGGGCGCGATCTTGTGTTTGCCGAACAGCTTGCCGCACACGTACTGCAACACGTCCGACAGTTGCACCACGATCACCAGATAGGCGATCAGCAGCAGGTTACGGCCTTCGTAGCCCGGTATGTCCAAAGTCAGTAGTGCCGGGACGAAAGACACGCAGAACACGGCGATCATCAGCCCCCATTGCACCTTCGATGCACGTTCCAGAAAGTGCGTACTGTCGCCGCCCAGGGAGGCGAGGATCGGCAGCAGCAGGAACACGTACACCGGAATGAAGATCGAGAACAGCCCATACCAGTCGGCGTAGATCAGCAGGTATTGCAGCGGCAGGGCCAGGTAGAACGCGGCCACCAGAGCCGGGTAGTCGCTGCGTCGGGTGGGCGTGAGGGTGAGGAACTCGCGCAGGGCGTAGAACGACACCGCGTAGAACAGCAGGATCACCGCGCCGGTGCCGAGCCAGAACGCGATGCCGATCACCACCACCATCACCCACCAGGCGTTGATGCGGGCGTTGAGGTTGTCGATCACGGCATTCGGGCTGCCACGGGTGCGCAGCTTGAGGATCAGGCCGATCAGCGAGGCGATGACCAGGATCGCGCCGATGCCGCCAAATAACATCAGGGTTTGGCTATCCATCTCAGGAATGCTCCGGGGCAAGGGCGAGCAGGGCGTCGCGGCTGCGGGCAAGGAAGTCGGCTTTGTCTTCGCCTTCTTCCAGTTGCAGGGGGGCACCGAAGCTGGTGGTGCATAACAACGGTAGCGGTAATACGCGGCCCTTGGGCATGACCCGGTTCAGGTTGGCTATCCACACCGGGACCAGCTCGGCCTGTGGGTAACTCTTTGCCAAGTGGTACAAGCCGCTTTTGAACGGCAGCAGGCCATCCTCCAGATTGCGCGTGCCTTCGGGAAAAATGATCAGCGAATCGCCGCCCTCCAACGCCGCAAGCATGGGCTGCAATGGGTTGTCCACAGGGTCCTTGCGCTCACGGTCGATCAGCACGCCATTGAACACTCGATTGATGATGTAGCGGCGCAGCGCACTCTTGTTCCAGTAATCACTGCCGGCCACCGGGCGTGTGAACTTGCGCAGGTTCTGCGGCAGTGATGCCCACACCAGGACGAAGTCGCCGTGGCTGCTGTGGTTGGCGAAGTAGATCCGCTGCACCGGGACCGGCGCGCACCCCAGCCACAGGCTGCGGGCGCCAGTGACGGTGCGGGCCATGGAAGTAATCAGCGTGGCGACCACGGGTTCGAACATGGGAATTCCTTATCCGGCGAAGGGTAGCCAAGGGCTGGCGAGAATGATGCCCAGGGTCAACAGCGCTTGCGCGCCCAGCAGCCAGGCTTGTTTACGCAGCAGTTTGAGGGCGCCGCGACGGCGTTCAGTCCATGGCCGACCGGCTCGTTTGGGCGATTGCAGGCCAAGGGTTTGCAGGGCCTGGTCCAGGTCTGGCGTGCGGGTGGTGTCGCGAGCGAGCAGGGCGAACAGGTCGGCGTCGAAGGCCACCCGCAGCGCCCAATACTTTTGCAGCAGGCCCAGCACGATCATCCACAGGGCCAACAGCAGACAAATGGTGGAAATGCTGGCCAACAGCAGCTGGGCGAGGCCGAACAGCACGCCGAGCAGCGTCAGTCCTGTGGATAACTGATCCAGTGATCGGCCACGGCGCAACAGGCTGGCGACAATCTGGAGTTCCATATCAGCAGGCATTTGGCAAACCCTCCAATGCTTGACGGTGTTCGGGGTGCAGGACCACATCGGCCCGCGCTGTACGAATAATAGCCAGCGCTTGCTCAACCGTGGTGGCTCGCCCCGTGTTCAACAGCCAGGCGGCGATGGCGGTGGCGCTGCGTGAGTAACCGAGGGCACAGCACACCAACAGGGGGCCGCTCGCTTGCAGGCGTTCAATGGCGTGGGCCGCTTTCAAGCATTCGTCGGGGGTTGGAGCGATCAGGTCCAGCACGGGCACGCAGGCGTAAGCACGGCCCTGTGGATTAATCGGCAGTTCGGCGCATAAGTCGACAATGGCCTTGAATGAACCCAGCTCGCGGGTGGCAGGAATACGCCCGAGCCAGACGTTATCCACAATCGGATCGGCCTGAGGATGTTTGCGCGTCCACAGCCGCGAATTGATCCAGGCGCCCGCCAGATAAGGTGCATATAACCAGCGTGCCGCAGGCGTAAGGTGGCCATCCTCACGTTTTTGAAAGCCCGATGCGCCGAGTACGAGGTAGTTGGCCGTGATCAACCCCAGAGAAACCGCCGGCCATAGCAGCCATAGCCAAGCGCCACCGCATACGCAGGCCAGCACTGTCAGTATCACTGCGCCCAGCCCATAGCGTATCCCTAGCCGCCATCGTTGGTTATCCCGCGTCAGCCGTGCATTCAGTAAGGGGCTCGGGTGCTCCACCGGCCATAACCACACGCACAACCACCCCGCGAGGGCGCCTGTGGGTAAGTCGATAAAGTGATGTTGATAAGTGGTCAGCACCGAAACCCCGATCAGCGCGAACCAGCCATGCACCACCCAACGCCAAAATCCTTGAGTATGCCGTTGGTACATGACCCACAGGATCACCAGCAGCGCGATATGCAGCGAAGGCGCCTGGTTGAAGGGCTTGTCAAAACCGGCCAGCACCGCAAACAACCAACCGAATACACCGTCCAGTTCCGGCCGCTCAAACGTGAAGCGCAGTGGCCAGATCAGGAAGCAACTCACGGCTATCACCTGCGCACTCAGCAGGCGCAGCGCATGCTGTTTGAGCTCATGACGCGTGTTGGGTAGCAGCAACGAGAAGCCGTAAAGCAGGTCGATGGACCAATAGGGCACGATGGTCCAGGCCCAGAATGGCATGCGTGTTTCCCAGCCGAACACCAGCGTGCCGACGTCGCTGCGCTGGCTGGTGACCCAGGTGGCAAAGCCATAGGTGCTGAAAAACAGCGGCGCCAACAGCAGCAGCCAAAGTACCGCAGGTTTCAATAAACCGGGTTCGCGCATGTTCAGATCTTCTGTGCCAGGGACACAGTGAAAATGCCCCACTCATCCACGCGCTGGGTGATCTTGCGAAAGCCCGCTGCTTCGACGAGTTGGTCCATTTCCGCCTGGCTGCGCCGGCGCATCACCCAAGCCTGGCCCTGACGGTGGCTGGTGAGCGCACGGGCAATCAGCTCCAACTGCGGGTGCCACGGTTGGCCGGTGTAGACGAGGTAACCACCTGGCTCCACGGCTTCGGCCAGGCCCGCCAGTGAACCGCCGACCATGGCGTTATCGGCGAACAATTCGTACAGGCCGGACACCACGGCCAGGGTCGGCTTGGGGTCCAGGGCGGCCAGGTCAGCGCGGTCGAACGCATCGCCTTTGACGAATTGGGCTATGTCCCCCAAACCCTTTTCGCGAATCAGCGCGCCACCGTCGCGCACGTTGATGTCGCTGTAGTCGCGCAGCAGGATCGATTCCGGCAACGGCGATACACCCTGCAAGGCTTCCAGGATGTAGCGCCCGTGGCCGGCGGCGATGTCGACAATCCGTACTTCGCGCTGGTCGTCACGTAGCTTGGCCATGGCCAGGCGCAGCAGCTCTTCGACGTTCAGCTTGCGCTGGCGAATACCACGCCAGCCGATGGAGTTGAGGTAGTTGGTATCGATCATCCGCCCCAGCCCGCCCTTGCCGGTAGGCTTATTGCGATACACGTAGTCCAGGGTGCTGCCGGAATCGAAGCCGGTGTCGAAGCCCAGCTTCACCCCATCCGACAGGTTCTTGCCCAGGCCCATGCTGGCGCGGGTCATGCGCCAGTACAGGTCGCGCAGTGAATTGCGTGGCAACGGCGCGGCGAGGGATTCGGATTCGGCGCACGTGGCGCCAAGTTTGTCTGCATCCAGTAAAGAAGCGCGGTCCAGCGGGTGGGCGAAGTTCTGCAAGATAAAGCGCTTGGCGCTGCTCACAGCCACGGCTCGGTCACGTTCACCGAGGGTGTCGTGGAAAAAACCGGGGAGGATATGCAGCTCTTTTTTAAGGCTGCCGAGGCGGTCGAAGAACTGCTGTTGGGGTTTGCGGTGCACCACAAAGTCGGAGCCAGAAATAAGCAGTTGGGTCGGCACCTGGATCGCCTGGGCGTCGGCGACAACCCGGTCGGCCGCTTCGTAAAGGCCCAGCAGCACATTCACCGAAATGGCCTTGGTGATCAGTGGATCGCTGTCGTAGGACGCCACGCGTTCGGGGTCATGGCTGAGGAACTTGGCCTTGACGTAGCTGTTGACGAAAAAGTTGCCACGAAACTTGCGCATCAGTGCCAGGCCGGGGCGGGCGAAGGGCACGTACAGCTTGACCTTGAAGGCTGGCGAGGCGAGCACCAGGGCGCGGATTTTTGGCGCGTAATCATGAACCCAGGTAGCCGCGATCACCGCGCCGACGCTTTGGGCGATGACGGCGATGTCTTCCTCCTCGATGCCGTAGGTGGCATTGATGTGGTCACAGAAAGTCCGCACATCGCGGGCGCTGGTGGCAAAGCTGGGGCTGTCGCCGCGCTCGCCTGGGGATTGGCCGTGGCCACGGGCGTCCCAGGCGAAGAAGTCGAATTCAGGCAGGCCCAGTTCATCCACCAGGTGGGCAATACGCCCCGAGTGCTCATGGCCGCGATGGAACAACAGGATCGCCTTGCGCGGCCCGACACCTGCCATGGCCGGCCAGTGCCGATAGAAAAGCTCGACGCCATCATGGGTACTGAAGGTGTGCTGTTGCTGTTCGCGCATCGCAAAATCCTTATGCAGAAGGGAGAGATTGTTGTTCTTTGAGGCCCTGACGCACCCGGTTGACCAAGGTATAGGCGAGCAGGGCGGCGACCAGCCACATCACCGCCTCCACCCAACCGGCGCCGAGCCAGCCCAGCGCCACGCCCGTGGCCAGCACCCCGAGCACGAACGCCCGATCACTCTTGCCCATGGGCCCGTCATAACGGCGCGACGCGCCCACCATCGGCCCCAGCACCCCGGCGTATTCGCTGAATACCGCAAGCAGCGTCACCAGCAGCACCGGCGCCAGGCTCACATCGGGGACCAATGCAAAGGGCAGGATCAGCGCACTGTCGGCGATCACATCGCACAATTCATTGAGGTAAGCACCGAGGCGCGACTGTTGGCCGAATTCCCGGGCCAGCATGCCATCGATGGCATTGAGCGCCATGCGCACAATCATCCACAGCGGGATCAGTGCAAACAGCCAGAGGTGTTGGGCAAAGCCCGCGATCAACAGCCCCACCAGCAGGGAAATAACCCCGGCCAGCACGGTGATCTGGTTCGCGGTGGTGCCGTTGTCATAAAGGCGCTGCACGAGAGGCCGCAGCAGGTTTTGAAAACGCGGTTTGAGTTGGTAGATGGAAATCATGGGGGTGACGCTTCCTTGTCCGTGAACCCGCGAAAAACTGTCTGAAGAACTGTCTGAAGTGTGCCGACTAATCGCAGCCGACACCAGTGATGGCTCGTGTTTATAGGGGGATTAGTCACGCTCTTGAGCATAATCAATCACCGCTTGTGGGAGCGTCCTATGGGGCCTCAACAGCAGGTGATCGAGTTCGTGTCTATAGTTACATCTCTACACACGCAGAGGGTCGCAAATGTCTTCGACTTTGCACCGACAGACACCGACTCTGAGGGTGACAGACGCGCGTAGGTTGCAAGTAGCGGTCGTTGCGTATCACCGACAGACATTAGACGAGGCACTGCAGGCACGTACCGAAAGGTATTCGCGCGATGTCCTTGGTCGAGTGCATGCACAATGGGACACGCGATTGTGGGCAACGGGTGGTGAAACAGGGGAGCCCAACCAAGTTATGACCCATAGTCTGTCGGGCCAGCTGTTGCGTGTTGAAAGCGTAGATGCGGGCTGGCGTGTCAACCTTGTGGGCGACGCAGCTCAAACGCTGCATAGTTGGGATGGGCGGGGTACTGTCCGGCGGGTGTGCTATGACTCCCAAATACGTCAGGTTAGTGTGAGCGAAGAGTCAGCGACCACTCTCCAGACCTTCGTCGAGCGGCTGACGTACGGATCATCGACTGAAATGGGCAATCGTTGCGGTCGGCTGGTTCGGCATGACGATGGGGTCGGCAGCCAGGTTTTTGTCGATTACGGTTTGCTGGGGCACGTTGCAGGCCAGACTCAACAGTTTCTCAAGGCATTGGTACCCGCGGATTGGCCTGAGTCTTTGGATGAGCGCGACGCGTTATTGGAGACAGATCATCAAGGCGCGGCAATGCGGTATCTCACGCAATGGCATCACGATGCGTTGAATCAGTTGCTCCGCCAAACCGATGCGTTGGCGAATGTGCAGAGCCATTGCTACAACGTGGCGGGTGAACTGGTTCAATCCAGTCTGACTGAGGATGGAAAACCGGAGCAATTGCTGCTCAGCGCGGTCCGCTATAACGCTTGTGGTCAAGTCGAATCCCAACTGGCGGGTAATGGTGTCATTTCCCAGCCCGGCTACGACGCCCGCAGTGGGCGACTACTACGACTGAACACAATCCGGCAGGATAAAGTACTCCAGGACCTACATTATCAGTGGGACCCCGTGGGTAACCTGCAATGCTTGGAGGACCGGGCACAACCAACCCAATGGTTTGATTCTCAAAGAATTGTCCCCGTTAGCACTTATCGCTACGACACGCTTTACCATTTGATTGAGGCCACCGGACGGGAAAGCGTCCTGGCCGGCATTCAGCCTGGCCTGCCCGGTGTTGTACTACCAGGAGGAGGTGACGCGAGTCGGTTGCGTAACTACACGCAGGTTTACACCTATGACCTCGGCGGAAATCTAATCACGCTCAAGCATGGCAGCGAACCCTTGCGCATGATGAAGACAGCCGAGCGTAGTAATCGAAGCATGTATATGGCCGATGAGATGAATCCACCGGATTTAGCCAATGGGTTTGATGCAAACGGCAATTTGTTGATGTTGGACGGCGCGCAGAGGATGACATGGGACGCCCGTAATCAATTGCACCAAGTCACCCAGGTGCTGCGCAAGGCGGGGCCTGCGGATAACGAACGGTATTTCTACCATGGCACTGGGCAGCGTGGACGCAAGGTACGAGTGTGGCAGGCAAAGTCTGTTGAGCATGTGGCCCAGGTCATGTATCTGCCGGGTTTGGAGATACACAGCGATACGGCGACGGGAGAAGTCCTGCATGTCATCAGCGTGGCGTTAGGGCGCAGTCAAGTTCGACGGTTAAACTGGCGAGCGAACGGTCGCAAGAGACTACCTGTCCCACAGTGGCGCTACAACGTTGATGACCATCTGGGCAGCGTTGCGTTGGAACTCGATGAATATGGCGACGTGATCAGTCATGAGGGGTATTACCCCTTCGGTGGTACGGCGTGGTGGGCGGCCAGAAGTCAGACTCATGTTAATGGCAAGACCATCCGTTATTCAGGCCAAGAGCGGGATGCGACCGGATTGTACTATTACGGTTCGCGTTACTATGCGCCATGGCTGATGCGCTGGATCAACCCGGATCCCTCGGGCGAAATCGATGGGCTGAATCTGTATCGAATGGTCCGAAATAATCCGCTCCGGTATCGAGACCACGATGGCAGGGCTCCGGAAGTCGCCGACGACTATTCGGATAATTCCTCCAGTGCCCATGTTCCGGCTTATCGACAGAATCCAGAGACATTCCGGCGTCGTGACGTGGATGCTCACGTCGCCGCCGAGCGCCGGTACGCCGTGGAGAGGAGCATGACTCACCGTATGTATGGCGAGCACCGCGTTGAGTCTACTTACACGTCTGCTTCAATCCCAGGCAGGTATCGGTTCAGAAACGAATTCTTGCCCGGCCGCTGGCGCTTGATGGAAAACTACCGTGCGCCAGTAGAGGGGCCCAATGCTACCGACGTTACCTGGCATCAGTATGAAATGATTTCAAGGCATAACAATTTTTACGGTGTTTTACCGCAAGCCATTGTGCGCTGGAACGTTCAAAACAATGAGGCTCTGCTTGCTACGCAGCAGCAGGAAGGCATGCTGGAGCGGTTTTTGGCCAGTGAGGGTAATGGCCGTTCAACTCAGAGAATCATGACTGCTTTCGGCCTGCGTGCTACGGGTATCACGCGACAGGAAGTTTACGATTATCAACTGGGGGCGGACGTTGACATCATAGAGGTTCATGTCGAGCCTCAGCCTGTTCTCGAACCCGCTCCGATGGTTAGGAGCCCGTCCCTGGAGGCTTTGACTCGAGCAGTAGAGCGAGACTTGCGCCGTGCGGCGCGCAACCCTGTCTCACGGGTTGCCCATCGTGTTTGGCGAAACATGCGTAGAGTCATTCAAGGTAGCAGTGCCCGACGTGCCCTGAGGTAACTCTGTGAAGGCCGGACAGCCGACGGATATTTTGCGAGTGCTCCTCGACCTAAATATGCGAACGGGGTTGAGAACAAAAATTTCACGCTTCGTGTTATATCGTAACGAATTGTGTGCAAGTGGGCGTTGAGCAGATGCAAGTGGATCTAGAGGCTGACGGGGCTTCGGTTGAAGGCCTCGCGCGTTTTCAGCAGGGGCTGTTCCACGCCCGTCGATTGCGCCAGGCCGGTATAGGCCTGACAACCCTGGCCCTCAGTGGTTGGATATTGGCGCTGTTCGTAGCGTTGTTTGCACCCGTGTCGATCTGGCCGGTGGTATTGATCAACTGCGCGTCGGCCTTGCTGCTGCTGGTGGCCGGCTTGCAGTCGGCCTGGTGGGTGGCCGATTGGCGTGCCCAGGCGCTGGAAGCGCCGAGCGGTGAAGCGGGCGAACAATCCATCGAGCCTACACCCTGGCATAAGGGCCTGATCAACCGGTTCGGCAACGGCCTGTTGGCGCAGATTGGCGCACCGGTGCTGTGGTTGGGAGGCTGGTCGTTGCTGGCGCTGGTCAGCATCCTGCAGTTCTGGAACCTGGGCTTGCCCGCTGCTGCCATCGGGCAATCGGCAAGTATTGGCGCAGCGCTCGCTTTGGCTCTGGCGTTTGGCCTGCTGGTATTCGAACGCCGCCTGGGCCAGGAAACCGCTGCCCAATGGCCGGAAGCCTCACAGTTGGCGCAATTGAGCCGGATGGCAATTATCTGCCTGGTGCTCAGCGCGATCTGCCTGCTGTTTGCCAATGCGGAGTCGGTCTGGCCGCTGCGCCTGGCCACCTTCATCGGGCTCCTGCCGGCGCTGGTAGCGCTGGAATTCCTGCTCAGGGGCGTGCTCTCGTTGTTCAGCCCGCGCCAGCCGCGCCTCGAACCGCGCTTGATGGCGCAGAGTTTTATTGCCGGCCTGCTGCGTTGGCCGCCGCAGCCGTTGCTGGCGTTGCAGCATGAATTGCACAACCGCTTTGGCATCGACCTGCGCCAGATCTGGGCCTTTACCTATATGCGCCGAGCTTTTTTCCCGGTGCTGCTGGTGGTGCTGGGGGTAGGTTGGGCGCTGACCGGTGTGCATGAAGTGCCCCTGCAAGGCCGCGGGATTTATGAGCGTTTTGGTAAACCGGTCGAGGTGTTCGGCCCCGGCCTGCATGCGGGTTTGCCGTGGCCGTTGGGCCGCGTACTGAATGTTGAAAACGGCGTGGTGCATGAGCTGGCGACCAGCGTCAGCGAAGCCGCCACACCGGAGCTGGCCGCAGCCGAAGGCCCGGCGCCGTTGATTGCCAATCGCCTGTGGGACGCCAGCCATGTGAATGATAAATCCCAGGTCATTGCCAGCAGCAGCGGCGACAAGCAGGGCTTCCAGATCGTCAATATGGACGTGCGTTTTGTCTACCGCATCGGCCTCACTGATCAGGCTGCGCTTGCCGCCACCTATAACAGCGCGGATATCCCGACCCTGATACGCAGCACCGCCAGCCGCATCCTGGTGCACGATTTTGCCTCGCGCACCCTGGATGAATTACTCGGCGAAGAGCGCACCAGCCTCGCCGACGAGATTGGCCGCAGCGTGCAAGCCGACCTGCAAACCCTCGACAGCGGTGTGGAAATCCTCGCCACGGTGGTCGAGGCGATCCATCCGCCGGCCGGTGCCGCCAACGCGTACCACGGTGTGCAAGCCGCGCAGATCGGCGCCCAGGCGCTGATCGCCCGTGAACGCGGTGCGGCCAGCGAGCAGACCAACCAGGCGCTGCTTCAAGCCAGCACCGCCCGCGATCAGGCCCAGGCGAGTGCCCGCGAGGTGAATGCCGGTGCCCAAGCAGCGAACCTGCGCTTTGCCGCCGAACAAAAAGCCTACGCCGCTGCGGGCCAAGCCTTCGTGCTGGAACAGTACCTGGGCCAACTGAGCCAGGGCCTGGCCCAGGCCAAGCTGCTTATTCTGGATCATCGTTTGGGTGCCGACAGTGCGCCGACGATCGATCTGCGTTCTTTTACCTTGCCCGCCGACCCGTCGGTGCCGCGCAAAGCCGTTCAATAAGGAGTTCGTCTGTTGAGCGCTCATTCTCACGATCATGATCACGGTCATCACCACCATCACGGCCACCACCATCACCATCACGGCGATGAGCAGGCGGCCGGGCCTTTTCCCTGGCGGCGCATGGCGTGGGCGGTGTTGCTGGTGCTGTTTGCCGTGGCAGCGGCGAGCCTGGTGCAAGTGCGTTCCGGCGAGGCCACGGTGATTACCCGCTTCGGCAACCCCGCGCGCGTGCTGCTGGAGCCGGGCCTGGGCTGGCGCTGGCCGGCACCGTTCGAAGCGGCGATCCCGGTGGACCTGCGCCTGCGCACCACGTCCAGCGGCTTGCAGGATGTGGGCACCCGCGATGGCCTGCGGATTATCGTGCAGGCCTACGTGGCGTGGCAGGTGCAGGGCGATGCCGACAACGTGCAGCGTTTTATGCGTGCGGTGCAGAATCAGCCTGATGAGGCGGCGCGGCAGATTCGTACCTTCGTCGGCTCCGCGTTGGAAACCACGGCAGCCAGCTTTGACCTGTCCAGCTTGATCAATACCGACGCCAGCCAAGTGCGCATCGCCGATTTTGAAGCGCAGTTGCGCCAGCAGATTGATCAACAATTGCTCACCACCTATGGTGTGCGCGTGGCGCAGGTCGGTATCGAGCGTTTGACGTTGCCATCGGTGACCCTCACCGCCACGGTTGACCGCATGCGCGCCGAGCGTGAAACCATCGCCACCGAACGCACCGCCGTGGGCAAGCGCGAAGCGGCGCAGATCCGCTCCGCTGCCGAGCGTGATGCGCGCATCATGCAGGCCGATGCCACTGTGAAAGCCGCCGACATCGAAGCGCAGTCGCGGGTTGAAGCCGCGCAGATTTATGGCCGCGCCTACGCTGGCAATCCGCAGCTGTACAACCTGCTGCGTTCGCTGGATACCTTGGGCACGGTGGTCACGCCGGGGACCAAGATCATCCTGCGCACCGACGCCGCACCTTTTCGCGCTCTGGTGGATGGGCCCAAGGACCTGCAGCCATGAGCGAGCGTGACAGCCCGGACAGCCCGTGGATCCAGGCCGGGCGCCTGACGTTCCTGGCACTGTACGCGGTCACCGTATTGGCGGCGTTGGCCTGGGCCTTTTCCAATGTGCGCCAGATCGACCCGCAGAATCGCGCCGTGGTCCTGCATTTTGGCGCCCTCGATCGCATTCAGAACGCCGGATTGTTGCTGGCTTGGCCGCAGCCTTTCGAACAAGTCGTCCTGTTGCCAGCGGCCGACCGGGTGATCGAACGGCGGGTGGAAAACCTGCTGCGTTCCGATGCGGCGCTGCAGGCCGATCGCGTGGCCAGTTTCGCCACGCCCTTGAGCGATGCCCTAGCCGGTTCCGGCTACCTGCTGACCGGCGATGCCGGGGTGGTGCAGTTGGACGTGCGGGTGTTCTACAAGGTGACCGAACCCTACGCCTTTGTGTTGCAGGGCGACCACGTACTGCCGGCCCTGGATCGGCTGGTGACACGCAGCGCCGTGGCTCTCACCGCTGCGCGGGATCTGGACACCATCCTGGTAGCCCGCCCGGAACTGATCGGCAGCGACAATGGCGCCGCCGAACGCCGTGAGCGGCTGCGCGGCGACCTGGTGCAAGGCATCAACAAACGCCTGGCGGAGTTGGCGGCCAGCGGCTTGGGGCTGGGTATCGAAGCCACCCGCGTCGATGTGCAATCGAGCCTGCCAGGGCCTGCGGTGAATGCGTTCAACGCGGTACTGACCGCCAGCCAGCAGGCTGATAAAGCCGTGGCCAACGCCCGCACTGAAGCGGAGAAACTCACCCAGACCGCCAACCAGGAGGCTGACCGCCAGGTGCAAGTCGCCCATGCCCAGGCCAGCGAGCGCTTGGCCAATGCCCAGGCGCAGACCGCTACCGTTGCCAGCCTGGCCCAGGTCAAAGACCCCGGTTTGCTGTTGCGCCTGTACCGTGAACGCTTGCCGAAGATTCTCGGACAGGCCGGTTCAGTGACCACCGTCGATCCCAAAGACGACTCCCGCTTGATCATCCAGGGAGCCGAACAATGAGCGCACCCATGCTGACCTCTGCCGAACAGCGCAGCGCTGCCCGGCAATTGACCTTGGCGATGCTTGCCCTGGGCTTGCTCGTGCTGGGCCTGGTGTGGCGCTGGCTCGCGCCGGACCAGAGCGGCGTCAGCCAGCTGCTGCTGGGCGTGGCTTCGCTGTTGGTGGCGGTGCCGGTGATGCGTTCAGCCTGGTACAGCCTGCGCTTTCCGAGCCTGCACGGCATCACCGACCAATTGATCGCCCTGGCTATGCTCGGCGCCTGGGCCACCGGTGATCTGCTCACCGCCGCGTTGTTGCCGATCATCATGATCTTTGGCCATGTGCTGGAAGAGCGTAGCGTGATTGGCTCCCAGGAAGCGATCCGTGCCCTGGGCAAACTCACCCGCAGCCACGCACGCCTGGTGCAGGCGGACGGGACCATCACCGAAGTGGATAACGGCACCTTGAACACCGGCGATATCGTCGAAGTGCGTGCCGGCGACCGCGTGCCGGCCGATGGCGTGGTGTTGTCCGGCCAGGCGAGCCTGGACACGGCGCCGATCACCGGCGAGTCGGTGCCGTTGGAAGCCAGCGTGGGCGTGCAGGTGTTTGGTGGGGCGATCAACCTCGATGGCCTGCTGCGCCTTGAGGTCACGCGTACCGGTAACGAATCGACGTTGGGCAAAGTCATTGCGCTGATGCAAAACGCCGAGCGTTCCAAGCCGCCGATCACCCGGCTGCTGGAGCGCTACGCCGGCAGCTACATGGTGCTGGTATTGCTGCTGGCGGCCGTCACCTGGTTTGTCACCAATGACGCCCAGGCGATGCTCGCGGTGCTCGTGGCAGCGTGTCCCTGTGCCTTGGTGTTGTCGGCACCGGCCACGGCGATTGCCGGGATCGCCGTGGCGGCGCGCCATGGCATCCTGATTCGCAGCTCGGCGTTCCTGGAAGAACTGGCCGACCTGACATCGCTGGTGGTCGACAAGACCGGCACCCTGACCTTTGGCACCCTGCGCTTGCAGTCCATCGAGACACGCGCGCCGGATCGCCAAAAGCTGCTGAACCTGGCGGCCAGTCTCGGTTCGGCAAGCAGTCACCCGGTCAGCCGAGCGTTGGCGGGGTTGGCGACCCAGGAGCAGATGCTGGTGCTTAGCGACATCCGCGAGCGTCAGGGCCTGGGCGTGGTCGCCCAGACCGAGCAGGGCGAAGCGGCGCTGGGACGGCCGGAGTTGTTTGAACAGTTGGGCATCGTCACCACCGCCGTGCCCACCCATGATGGGCCGATTGCCGGGCTGGCGTTGAACGGCGAGTTCCTCGCCTGGCTGCTGTTGGCCGACAGCGTCAAACCCGAAGCGCGCCAGGCCCTGCAAGAACTGCGTGACTTGGGCCTGGGCCGCCAACTGCTGCTGACCGGCGACCGCCAAAGCGTGGCCGACAGCCTGGCGCTGGACGTGGGCATCAGTGATGTCGAAGCCCAAGCGCTGCCGGAAGACAAGCTCAACCGCGTGCTGGGCGAAATCAGCAGTGGCTTCAGGCCAATGGTGGTGGGCGATGGCATCAACGACTCCCTGGCGCTCAAGGCCGGCGTGGTCGGCGTGGCCATGGGCGCGGGCGGTGCGGACATCGCCCTGGCCTCGGCGGACGTGGTGTTGATCGGCAGCGACTTGCGCCGCCTGGGCACCTGTGTGCGCTTGAGTCGCCAGTGTCGGCAGACGTTGCAGGTCAACGTGATCATTGGCTTGGGCTGGACGCTGGCCATTGTGGTGTTCGCCGCATTCGGCTGGTTGGGGGCGGCGGGTGCGATGATCGCGGCGGTACTGCACAACCTCAGTACCCTGCTGGTACTGGGTAACGCCGGGCGTTTACTGCGCTTCCAGGAGCCGCTGCTGAAGCTCGACGAATAATTTCAGAAATATTTGCTCACGGCTGTAACGCCGACAGGAGGCCTCACTCTAGTGCTGTGTCGAGACTGAACAATCCGTTCGGACCGGCTCCACTACTGATCATGAGGAATACAACAATGAGTATTAAATCCGCTGCTGCTGGTGCCGCCCTCGCAATGGCCGCTGCTTCTCTGTTCGCGGGTGTGGCCACCCAGGTACAAGCGGCAGACGCCACCGTTCACTGCTACGGCGTGACCTCCTGCAAAGGTATGAACGACTGCAAAACCAAGGACCACGCGTGCAAGGGCCAGGGCGAGTGCAAAGGGATGGGCTTCAAGGCCATGACCAAATCGGCCTGCGACGCCGCTGGCGGTACAGTCGGCGAGTAACCGGCAAACAAGTGCAACCGCGGCGGCTGCCTGCCACCGCTGCGGACACTTTGCCCAGGAGTGAGTCATGTCCGCGTCCCTTCCAAGTCTGGGTTACGGCCTGGGTTTACGCAGTGAGTACTACCATCAGATCCTTGAACAGTCGCCGGCCGTGGATTGGTTCGAAGTGATCTCCGAGAATTACTTGGTGCAGGGCGGTAAGGCCTTGTACTACCTGGATGCGATAGCCGAACGTTACCCCTTGGTGATGCACGGTGTGTCGTTGTCCATCGGCGGGCCACATGCCCTCGATACGGATTACCTGAACCACATCAAACAGCTCGCAGAGCGCATTCAGCCGGCGTGGATTTCCGATCACCTGTGCTGGAGCCGCGGCAGCGCGCATCAGTTACATGACTTGCTGCCCCTGCCTTACACCGAAGAAAGTCTCTACCACGTGGCCGGCCGCGTGCGTCAGGTGCAGGACGTCTTGCAGCGCCCGCTGGTACTGGAAAATGTCTCCAGCTACGTGCGTTCCAAGGCGGATGAATTCACCGAGTGGGAGTTCCTCAACGCCTTGGCCCATCTGAGCGGATGCCAATTGCTGCTGGACGTCAACAACGTCTACGTCAGCGCACGCAACCATGGTTTTGATGCCTGGACGTTCATTCGTAACCTGCCAGCCGAAAGCATTCGCCAACTACACTTGGCGGGGCATATGGATTATGGCGACTATGTGGTCGATACCCATGACCATCCAGTGTGCGACCCGGTGTGGGCGCTGTATCAGCAAACTTTGGAGCATTTGGGCCCGGTGTCGACCTTGCTGGAACGCGATGACCATTTTCCGCCCTTCGAAGAGTTGCTCACCGAGTTGAACAAAGCCCGTGAGTTGGGTGCCAGCGCCTTGGCCCGGAGAGCGTTATGCGCCTGATCGACTGGCAGTTGGCATTTGAACAGCATCTATTATCCGAAGCGCCCGCGGCCAACAGCGGCTTTGCCGCCACCTTGCTGGGAGGGCCGACGTTGGATGTGGACACCGGCCTGGCGATTTACCACAACGCCTATCTGTCGCGACTGCAAGAGGTGCTGCGCCATGACTTCGGTGCCATCTGGTATTGGCTGGGAGATGAGCAGTTTTGCTCACTGACCGAGGCCTACATCCGCCGTTATCCGTCGGCCCATTACAGCGTGCGCTGGTTGGGCGAGCGCTTTGCGATGTTTATCGTTGAGCATCTGATGGCTTCGCAAAGTGCGCCTTTGGCTGAGTTGGCACGCCTGGAGTGGGCGTTCACCTTGGCGTTTGACGCCGCCGAAGGGGAGCCGCTGACCTTGAATGACATGGCGCATTTGGCGCCTGAAGACTGGCCCACCTTGCAGGTTGCGCTGGCGCCTTCGGTGCAGCAGCTGCTTTGCCGTTTCAACACGGTGGCGATCTGGCGAGCCAGCAAGGATGAGTCGGATTTCCCCGGCAGCCAGGCGCTGGAACCGGCGCAAATCTGCCTGGTGTGGCGCAACCAGAACCGCTGCCACTACCGCAGCCTGGAAGCCGCTGAAGCCTGTGCGCTGTCGGGCATGGTGACCATGGGCTGGAATTTTTCAGAACTGTGTATTGAGCTGGCGGTCACTTATTCAGAGGGGGCGTCGCTGCAAGCGGCCACTTGGCTGAAACAGTGGGTCCAGGAAGGTTTGCTCGAGCGCCGAGCGCCATAGCAGGGGAGCTATTCATTCGATAGCTTCCTACTTTGTTTGGCATGGTCTACCCTCACAGCAGACGTCTGAAACAAGGGGGGACTACTCATGCTCGCGCAACTTCCACCGGCCTTACAGAATCTTCAGCTACCGCTGCGTCTTCGACTCTGGGACGGCCATGAATTCAACTTGGGCCCTGAGCCCAGCGTCACCATCGTGGTCAAGGACCCCACGGTCGTATCCAGGCTGAGCCATCCAACGCTCGACTCACTGGGCGAAGCCTTCGTCGAGGGCAAGCTGGAGCTGGAAGGCTCCATCACCGAAGTGATCAGGCTATGTGACGAGTTGAGTCACGCTTTGGTCGATGACGACGGGGAGAGTCGTCCGGTGCGCTCGATCCACGATAAGGCCACCGACGCGGCGGCCATTTCCTACCATTACGACCTGTCCAACGAGTTCTACCAGCTATGGCTGGACCAGGACATGGCCTACTCCTGCGGTTATTTCGAAACCGGCAGCGAGTCGATCGACCAGGCCCAACAAGACAAATTCCGCCACCTGTGCCGCAAGTTGCGGCTGCAGCCGGGTGAGTATCTGCTGGATGTGGGCTGCGGCTGGGGCGGGTTGGCGCGCTATGCCGCGCGGGAGTTCGGGGTCAAGGTGTTCGGCATCACCTTGAGCAAGGAACAACTGGCGCTGGCCAAGGAGCGGGTGAAAGCCGAAGGCCTGGAAGACCAGGTCGACCTGCAATTACTCGACTACCGCGACCTGCCCCAGGACGGCCGTTTCGACAAGGTGGTAAGCGTGGGTATGTTCGAACACGTCGGCCATGCAAACCTGGCGCAATACTGCCGGACCCTGTTCGGCGCGGTGCGTGAAGGTGGCCTGGTGATGAACCATGGCATTACCGCCAAGCACACCGATGGCCGCCCCGTAGGCCGTGGCGCCGGCGAGTTTATCGAGCGCTACGTGTTCCCTAACGGCGAACTGCCGCACCTGGCGATGATGACCGCCCAGGTCAGTGAAGCAGGGCTGGAAGTGGTCGATGTCGAAAGCCTGCGTATGCATTACGCCCGCACATTGGACCATTGGAGCGAACGCCTGGAAGACAACCTGGAAGCAGCGGCGAAGATGGTACCGGAACAGGCGCTACGCATCTGGCGGCTGTACCTGGCCGGTTGCGCTTATGCGTTTGCCCGAGGCTGGATCAACCTGCACCAGATACTGGCAGTGAAACCCCATGCCGATGGCGGGCATGAACTGCCGTGGACGCGGGAAGACCTCTACCGCTGACCACCAAACCCTGAAGATCGAACTGTGGGAGCTGGCTTGCCTGCGATAGCGTTGTATCAGGACCGGATGAGTCGACTGACACACCGCCATCGCAAGCAAGCCAGCTCCCACGTTGGTTTTGTATTGGTGGTTAGAGGATGGGTGAGATCAGGCGCGCAATGCGCATCCCCAGTTGTTGCAGGCGACGGGTCTCGCGACTTTCTTCGTGGCTGACTTCATGGGCCAGGGCAAAGTCGTTCAGCAGCATCTGCTCAACCTGGCTGGCGAAGGCTTCATCCACCGTCAGCAGCATCACTTCAAAATTCAGCCGGAACGAACGGTTGTCCATGTTGGCACTGCCAATGGCGCTGATTTCGCTGTCCACCAACACCACCTTCTGATGCAAAAAGCCCGGCGTGTAGCGAAACACCCGCACGCCCGCTCGCACCGCTTCGTTGGCATACAGGCTGGACGCAGCGTACACGATGCGATGGTCGGGCCGTGACGGCAGCAGCAGGCGCACATCGACTCCGCGCAATACCGCCAGGCGCAGGGCGGCAAACACCGCCTCGTCGGGGATGAAGTAGGGGCTGGTGATCCACACGCGCTCGGTCGCGGCATGGATGGCCTCGACGAAAAACAGCGAGCAGGTTTCATAAGGGTCCGCTGGCCCGCTGGCGAGCAACTGGCAGAGCACACCGTCTTCCGGGTAGGCGTCCGGCAGGATCAGCGGCGGCAGTTCCCGTGCGGCCCAGAACCAGTCCTCGGCAAACGACTCCTGCAGGCATGCCACCACCGGGCCTGTGACCTGCACATGGGTATCGCGCCATGGCGCCAGGGGCGGTTTTTTACCCAGGTATTCATCGCCTACGTTATGCCCGCCGACAAAACCGGTGATGCCGTCCACCACGACAATCTTGCGATGGTTACGGAAGTTGACCTGGAAGCGATTGAGCCAGCCACTGCGGGTGGCGAATGCCTTGACCTGCACTCCCGCGTCACGCAGCGCCTGCACATAACGATGGGGCAGCGCGTGACTGCCGATGCGGTCGTACAGCACGTAAATGGCCACGCCCTGAGCGGCTTTTTCCTTCAACAGGGCCTGCAATTGGCGGCCCAGTTCATCATCGTGAATGATGAAAAACTGGAACAGCACGGCGGTCTTTGCGTTACGAATAGCCTCGAAGATCGCGCCGAAGGTGGCATCGCCATTGATCAACAGGCGCACTTCGTTGTTGGCCAGGCAGGGCATGCGGCCCAGCTTGGGCATGGCGCGCAAGGAGGCGTAGGCGCTGGAGTTGCGCGCCGCAAGCGCTTCCTCCACCCACGGGCGCCAGTTCAGTTCGGTGATGGCCGTGTGCATTTCCTGGTTGGCCTGGCGACGGGCCTGGATGTACGCGTCGAAGGTGCTGCGGCCAAAAATCAGGTAGGGGATCAGCGTCAGGTAGGGCATGAACATCAGTGACAACGCCCAGGCAATCGAGCCTTGTGCGGTGCGCACGGTCAGTACTGCGTGGATCGCGGCGAGCGTTCCGAGAAAGTGCAGCGTGGCAATGACGTAGGCGAGCAGGTGCGGGCCAAAGAAATCCATGAACGACGTAACTCCAGGCAGTCCAGTGCGTAACAGACCATGAACGGCTGTGAATGTCGCTATTTTATTTGCCATGCAACACTGGCTGCTTTGCGACGTCTAACGCCCACAATTACCCAGGAGTTACCCGATGAATGCTCGTCTGCTTGGTTTGGCCATGGTTGTTGGTTTGTCGCTGCCTGTGGCGGCGCAGGCGCAGATGCTGGCGCCGGGCTTGTGGGAATTGACCACCAGCAATATGAAAGTCGATAACCAGGACCTGCCGGACTTGTCGCTGATCCTCGGTCAACTCAAGCAACAGATGACCCCTGAACAGCGCGCCATGCTCGAAAAGCAAGGCATCAACATGGCCGGTAAAGGCGTACAGGTGTGCCTGACCCCGGCTCAGGTGGCCTCCGATTCGATCCCCCTGACCGACCCTCAATCGGGCTGCAAACAGGAAGTCACCGACAAGAGCGGCAACCAGTGGAAGTTCCGTTTCAGTTGCCCGAAAGCCCAGGGCACTGGGGTGGCAACGTTTCAGAGCCAGAAAGAATTCACCACCAGCGTCAACGGTACCTTCAATGCCACCGGCATCCAGCAGAAGGGTAGCCTGGACAGCCACGCCCAGTGGCTGGGCAACGATTGCGGTTCGGTTAAACCCCGCGCCTAACGCCCGAACTGCAGGGGCAAGCCCTGGCAACTGTTGACCACCTGGCCGTTGTGCCAGGCCAGGTGGCCGCTGACCAGTGTGGTACTCACGCTGTGGCGAAAGCTGCGCTCTGCAAAGGGTGTCCAGCCGCAGCGGGCGAGAATAGGCTGGCTGTTGACCGGCTTGCCAGCAGGCTCCGGTTTGATCAGTACCAGGTCGGCCCAGTAGCCCTCGCGCACGTAGCCGCGATCAGCAATGGCAAACAGGTCGGCCACGCGGTGGCTGGTCTTGGCTACCAGAGTGGTCAGGGGCAAATGCCCGTCGGCCACCAACTCCAGTAACGCCGGCAGGGCATGCTGCACCAGAGGCAAGCCCGAGGGCGCTTGCCGATAACCCAACAGTTTTTGCGCCCAGGTATGCGGCGCATGGTCGGTGCCAATCACATCCAGACGATCACTCAATAACGCCAGGCGCAGCGCGTCGCGGTCGGCGCGGGTCTTGATCGCCGGGTTGCATTTGATCTGGTGGCCAAGGCGGTGGTAATCGCGGTCATCGAACAGCAGGTGGTGCAGGCAGACCTCGGCGGTGATGTGCTTGTCGGCCAGGGGCTTGTCTTCGAACAGCGCCAGTTCGCGAGCGGTGGTCAGATGCAACACATGCAGACGCGTGCCATGGCGTTTGGCCAATTCCACGGCAAACGATGACGAGCGATAACAGGCCTCGGCATCGCGGATCAGCGGGTGGGCGACGGCGGGAATATGCTCGCCGAAGCGTTCGCGCAGGCGCTGCTCGTTGGCCAGGATGCTGGGCGTGTGCTCGCAATGAGCGAGCAGGATGGTCGGCACCTCGGCAAACAGGCGCTCCAGAATGCGTGGGTCGTCCACCAGCATATTGCCGGTGGAGGCGCCCATGAACACCTTGACCCCCGCCACTTGACTGGGGTCTAGGGCGGCGACGATGTCGAGGTTGTCGTTGCTCACGCCGAAATGAAAGCCGTAGTTGGCCACTGAATGCAGTGCGGCACGGCGCTTTTTATCGGCAAGGGCTTCCAGGTTCAGGGTGGCCGGTTGGGTGTTGGGCATGTCCATGAAGCTGGTGATACCGCCGGCCACCGCCGCGCGAGATTCGCTGTAGAAGCTGCCTTTTTCCGGCGCGCCGGGTTCGCGAAAATGCACCTGGTCGTCGATCATCCCTGGCAGCAGCCACTGGCCGTTGGCATCGATTTCCGCCGGTTCGTTACCGCCTTGAATGCTGGCGGCAATCTTCTCGATACGACCATTGGCGATCAGTACGTCGGCGTCGAATACCTGGCCCTCGTTGACCAGGCGGGCGTTGCGGATCAGCAGGCGGCTCATGGTTCAGAACTCGTTTTGCAGGGCTTTGTAGCCGCGCACCAGGTCGACGTTGGTGCGTGCCACGTCTTCGGAAAACTCCGAGGCGCTGACACTCACCGGCGGGAATTGCGACAAGTCGGTGTTGGGGCCGATACGCGTGGTGGAGGGCACGTAGAAAGCGGCGGGCAGATCGCGGCCGTCGACCACCGAGTTGTGGCGCACCACGCACCCATCGCCCACGGCACAATTGAACAGCACGCTGTTGAAGCCAATAAACACGCGGTCGCCCACTGTGCAGGGGCCGTGGACGATGGAGCGGTGAGCGATGGAGGTGAATTCGCCGATGGTCACCGCTGCGCCGGACTTGGAGTGGATGACCACGCCGTCCTGGATGTTGGAGTTGGCGCCGATGGTGATCGGGTCCATGGCGCCGCTGGCATCCACTTCGTCGGCGCGGATCACGGCGTAAGGGCCGACGAACACGTTCTCGCCGATGATGACTTTGCCGCAGATGATGGCGGTCTTGTCGACGTAGGCCGATTCGGCAATCACTGGCAGGTCGCCCGAAGGATTTTTGCGGATCATGGCTGGCTCAGTGCGGCGCACAGGGTGTTGAGGTTGTATTCGAACAGCCCGATAAAGGTGTTGGCCGGGCCTTCTGCGGCGAGGGCGTCGGAGTACAGCGTGCCGCCGATCTGTGCGCCGCTTTCGTCAGCGATCTGCTTGAGCAGGCGTGAGTCCTTGATGTTTTCCATGAACACGGCTTTGACCTTGTCCTTGCGAATCTGGGTGATCAGTGCGGCAACTTCAGCGGCCGAAGGGTCACGTTCGGTGGACAAACCCTGGGGCGCGAGGAACTGGATGCCATAGGCTTGGCCCAGGTAACCGAAAGCGTCGTGGGAAGTGACGATGCGGCGGTTACCCGGTGGCAGGGCGCCGAACTTGGCCTTGGCCTCGTCCAGCAGGCTATGGATTTGCTTGAGGTAGGCCTGGCTGTTGCTCAGGTAGGCGGTCTTGTTGCCAGGGTCGGCGGCTACCAGCGCTTTGGTGATATTGCTCACATAAATTTCGGCGTTGGCCAGGTTGTGCCAGGCGTGCGGGTCGGGAATGGTTTCGCCATCCTCGTCCATGGTGTGGGAAATCACACCTTTGCTGGCGGTGACCACCGTTGCCTTGGTTTCGGTGCTGGTGACCAGGCGGTCCAGCCACGGCTCGAAACCGAGGCCGTTCTTGATGATGACCTTGGCCTTGAGCAGTGCCTTGGCGTCGTCCGGCGTGGGTTCATAGGTATGGGCGTCGGCGTCCGGGCCGACCATGTTGCTGATCTGGATATGCTCGCCACCGATCTGGTGGGTGATGTCATCGAGAATACTGAAGCTGGTGACCACTTGGAGTTTGTCGGCGGCGTGGGCCATCGAAAGCGGCAGCAGCAGACTGAACAGCACGAATAGAGCGCGCATCGGGAAACACCTCATTGGGATGTGAGCAAAGGCGGGCGGCGCAACAAGCCGTGCACCGGACCGAACACCACGGACAACAAATACCCAGCGCCTGCCACCAGCACTATCGCCGGGCCGCTGGGCAGTGAGTAGTAGAACGACAGCAGCAGGCCCAACCACACCGACAGGCATCCCAGCAGCGCCGATACCGCGATCAACACCGGCAAGCGTCGGCTCCAGAAGCGTGAGGAGATGGCCGGCAACATCATCAAGCCAACCACCATCAACGCGCCGATGGCCTGGAAACCGATCACCAGGTTCAGCACCACCAGGGTCAGGAACACGCCATGGGCGAGGGGCCCGAGGCGGCTGACGGTTTGCAGGAACAGCGGGTCGAGGGTGTCCAGCAGCAGCGGTTTGTAGATCAGCGCCATGGCGATCAGGCTGAAACCCGAGACCCAGAGCATGCCGGTCAGTGTGGTTTGATCCACGGCCAGGGCGGAGCCGAACAGCAGGTGCAGCAGGTCCAGACGCTTGCCGGCAAGGCCCAGGATCAGCACGCCGGCGGCCAAAGAGATGGGGTAGATGGCGGCGAGGCTGGCGTCTTCGCGCAGGCCGGTGCGGCGAGTGATCCACGCGGCCAGGCCGGCCATGCTCAGGCCTGCACCCAGGCCGCCGAGGGTCAGCGCGGGCAGGCTCAGGCCGGCGAACCAGAAACCCAGGGCAGCGCCGGGCAGGATGCCGTGGGCCACTGCATCACCGATCAGGCTCATGCGCCGCAGGATCAGAAACACTCCTAGCGGCGCGGTGCTGCAAGCCAGTACCAAACCGCCGATGAGTGCGCGGCGCATAAAGACGAACTCATGAAACGGCATCCATAAGTGGGCAGTGAAGTGCATTCAGGCCACCTGCATCTGCGGTTGCGGGCGGATCAGCTCTTTGCTGGGGCCGAATACGCAGCCGGTGTTTTTGATCTGCAGTACGTGCTGGGTGTGGTGACGCACGGCGGCCAGGTCATGGCAGACGATCACCAGGGTGCGACCTTCGTTGTGCCAGGCGTGGATGTGTTTCCAGCACAGCGCCTGACCGTCCTCATCGAGGGCTGCGTGAGGTTCGTCGAGCAGCAGGACGGATGCGTCGGCCAGGCTCATGCGTGCCAGCAGGGCGCGCTGCAATTCGCCTCCGGACAATGCCATCAACGGTCGGTGTTCCAAGCCGGTCAGGCACCAGTCTTCGAGTACCGCTTGCAGGCGTTGGCTGCGTTGTTGTGAAGTGTGCTGTGTACCCCAAAAACCTGCAGCCACCAGTTCTTGCAAGCGGATGGGGAACTGCCGGTCCAAGTGTTGCTGCTGGGGTAGGAAGGCCAAGCCGCCACGGCGTGGAACATCCACAATGACCTTTCCCGCCAGCGGCTTTTGCAGGCCGGCGATGACTTTGAGCAGGCTGCTCTTGCCTGTGCCATTGGCGCCGATGATGCCGGTGAGGCTGCCTTTTTCCAGGGTCAAATCCAGTGCCGGGGTGAGCGGTTGCCCGGGGGCACCCCAGCGCAAAGAGTTACAGGTGATCATGCAAAGTCTCTCGTCCAGCGGCTTTCAGCCACGGCATCGTGCGCGTGCAGGCTTTCGGCGTGGATCACTTTGAGGTGGAAGGCTTTGATGGCATCCGAGCGTTTCAAGGCGAGGTTCAGGCGGCGAGCGGCGTCTTCGCAGAACATCAGGTTCTGCCCGTTGGCCAGGGCGAAGGCTTGTTCGTCTGCGCGTTTCACCGCGGTTTGTACGGCGGTACCGAGTGCGGTTTCGGCAGCGTTGATCAAGTCGATTATCGGCAGGTCAGTACCTTGCAACTGAGCGTGCAACTGCGCGCTGCTGCGTTGGCTATGGGGTGTGGCGACGATGCCGTTGGCACTGCCGAGCCAGGCCAGCAGCGCTTCGTGCTGCAACGGCGTGTTGGCGAAATCATCCACAAATTGCTGCTGAATCAACTGCCTGGCGAGTGCGGCGGAGCAAGGGCAGGTTGAGGAATAAGTAACGTCAATTTTTAGTTCCACGTGGAACATCTGGTTTTCCAGACGCGCTTCGATGCTCACCGGGTAGCTCTTCCAGCCGGCTAGCGGACTGACCAGGGCGGGTCGTTTAAGCAGCAACTGGGTGTGGATGCGCAGGTAAGCGTTCTTAGATAAACCTTCATGTGTGTCGAGAAAACGCTGCAGTACATTACGCAGCAGTGCAGGTGTCAGCGGCTGTTGATCGAGCATTTCCAGAGCCAGGTACAGGCGTGACATATGAATGCCACGGGCCGTGCCGTCGTCCAGGCTTACGCCCACGTCAGCGGTGGCGGCCAGGTGTTGACCGTCAATCAGGATCGGCAAGGCGATGCCGCACATCCCCACCCAGTCGAGTGGCAAGGCTTGGCGTGAAGCCTGCGCGGCAATGTCCGGCAGAGTCAGCGCATTCATAAGCAGGTCCATCGTTGGAAATAATTCGACATGTTATAGTATAACAATACGAGCTGCGATGAATTTTCTGCTCCAGCCTTTGTTCAGTCATATCGAGTAGGGACACTCCTTTATCTGCGGTATATGCCATGCACCGACGTCAGCTCCTCAACCTGCTGCTGGTCAGCCCCTTGTTTGCCTTGCCTTTGGGGGCTTACGCCACGCAGATTCGGAATGCACGCTTGTGGCGCTCGGAGGACAAGCTGCGCCTGGTGTTCGACCTCAGCGGCCCGGTGCAATACAAGACCTTTTCCCTGACCTCACCGGACCGCTTGATCATCGACTTGAGTGGCGCCGGTCTTAGCGGTGACTTTTCCCAATTGGCATTGAAGAACAGTGGGATTACCTCGATCCGTTCCGGGCATTTCGGCAAGAGCGATACGCGCATCGTGCTGGACCTGGTCGAGCCCATGCAGCTCAACAGCTTCGTGTTGCCGCCCCAGGATGGCCAAGGCCATCGCCTGGTGTTGGATTTGACCAACGCGACCCGTGCGCCCCGTCAAATCGCCGCTGAGCCGGCACCCTGGGTGACGCCGGTAGACAAGGCGCATCCCAAGCGCGACATCATCGTGGTGGTCGACCCCGGCCATGGCGGCAAAGACCCAGGTGCCATTGGCTCCAAAGGCCAGCGCGAAAAAGATGTGGTGCTGTCGATTGCCCAGTTGTTGGCTAAACGCTTGAAGCGCGAAAAGGGTTTTGACGTAAAACTGGTGCGCAACGACGACTTCTTCGTGCCGCTGCGCAAGCGCGTGGACATCGCCCGTCAGCACAAGGCCGATATGTTTATTTCGGTACATGCCGACGCCGCGCCACGGCTGACCGCGTCGGGCGCCTCGGTGTATGCGTTGTCTGAAGGGGGCGCCACTTCGGCTACGGCACGTTTCATGGCCCAGCGCGAAAATGGCGCCGACTTGCTGGGCGCCACCACCTTGCTCAATCTGAAGGACAAGGACCCGATGCTGGCCGGGGTCATTCTCGACATGTCGATGAATGCGACCATCGCCTCCAGCCTGCAACTGGGTGGCTCGGTATTGGGCAGCCTGCAAAACATCACCAGCCTGCATCAGAAACGTGTGGAGCAGGCCGGGTTCGCCGTGCTCAAGTCACCGGACGTGCCTTCGATCCTGGTGGAGACGGGTTTCATTTCCAACCCTCGGGATGCCCAGCGGCTGGTGACGGCGCGCCATCAACAGGCGGTGGCGGATGGCCTTTTCGAAGGACTCAAGCGTTACTTCCAGAAGAACCCACCCATGAACAGCTACATGGCCTGGGTGCAGGCGCAGAAAAACAGCCAGGTCTAACAGCCGGTCATTCGGCTGCAAGTGAACTTGGCGCTGGCGCCCCCTGAGCTGGAAAATCGGTTGATGGTGGTCCAGCCCACGCGCCGCGTGTAGCCGACCCACGCCTCGCCATCCGATGCCAACCCGGTAAAAAACGTCAGTTGCCCATAACGGCTGTTGGTCTGCGCCCAATAGCGTTTGCCAATCACTTCAAACCCGCGCAGATACGTAGTGCTGCCGACGGTCGCCACGCTATAGGCATTGCCCAACGGGTCTACACAAGCGAGCAGGTTGGCGCTGCGTGTGCAGTTGGCCAACAGGCTGGGTGCCTGGGCGCAGGCAGGCCCGGCGACTGCCAATAGCAGCGCGCACAGCAGGTATTTCATCGAGGTTCTCAACATAGGCAGGTGACCCAGCATTGCGCCCTTCGTCGCGGCGAGCAAGAGGGATTGGCTTATTTGTATTGTTATACTATAACATAAATGCACAGCCCGACCCGCGAACCGCTTCCCATGACCGAACACGATCTTTTGGCCCAACCAGCGGCCGACTACATGAATGAGGCCCAGCAGCGCTTCTTCCGCGAACTGCTGCTGGCTCAGCGCGATGACCTGCAAGCCCGTATCGACGCAGAGTTCCAGGCGCTGCGCGAGCAGGAAACCAACAGCGACCTGGCGGATATCGGCAGTGCCGAAGAGCAACGCCAATGGCAACTGCGCCTGCTGGAGCGTGAAAAAAAGCTGTTGGACAAGATCGACGACGCCCTGGAATTGCTGGCCCGTGGCGAATACGGCTGGTGCCGTGAAACCGGCGAACCCATCGGCCTGCAACGCCTGCTGCTGCGTCCCACCGCCACCTTATGTATCGAAGCCAAAGAACGTGAAGAGCTGCGCGAACGCCATAGACGGGCAGTTTGACCGGCCAACCTTGATGAGGAATACCTGATGCCCAATCGTCTCCCTGTGACCGTGTTGTCCGGCTTTCTCGGTGCCGGTAAAAGCACGCTGCTCAACTATGTACTGCGCAACCGCGACAACCTGCGGGTGGCGGTGATCGTCAACGACATGAGCGAGATCAACATCGACGGCAGCGAGGTGCAGCGTGATGTCACGCTCAATCGTTCGGAAGAAAAGCTGGTGGAGATGAGCAATGGCTGCATCTGCTGCACCTTGCGTGAAGACTTGCTTGAAGAGGTGGGAAAACTCGCCAAAGAAGGTCGTTTCGATTACCTGCTGATCGAATCCACCGGTATTTCCGAACCTTTGCCCGTGGCCGAAACCTTCACTTTTCGCGATGAAAACGAGCAAAGCCTGGCCGACATTGCACGCCTGGACACGATGGTCACTGTGGTCGACGGTATGAATTTCCTGCTCGACTACCAAGCCGCCGAAAGCCTGGCTTCACGGGGCGAAACCCTCGGTGAGGAGGATGAACGTTCCATCACCGACCTGTTGATCGAACAGATCGAATTCGCCGACGTCATCCTGATCAGCAAGATCGACCTGATCAGCAGCCGCGAGCGCGAAGAACTGATGGCCATCCTCGAGCGCCTCAACGCCCAAGCGGAAATCATCCCGATGGTTATGGGCGAAGTGCCGCTGAACAAGATCCTCAACACTGGCCGTTTCGACTTCGAACGCGCCGCCCAGGCCCCGGGCTGGTTGCAGGAATTGCGCGGTGAGCATGTGCCGGAAACCGAAGAATACGGCATAGCGTCCACGGCTTACCGTGCGCGCCGGCCGTTCCATCCACAGCGGTTTTTCGACTTTATCGACCGCCCCTGGGTCAACGGCAAGCTGTTGCGCTCCAAGGGTTTCTTCTGGTTGGCCAGCAAACATCAGGATGCGGGCAGTTGGTCCCAGGCGGGCGGGTTGATGCGCCATGGGTTTGCCGGGCGTTGGTGGCGCTTTGTGCCGAAAAGCCAGTGGCCTCAGGACGAAGAAAGCGTGGCGGCGATCATGGCTAACTGGCAGTTGAGCACGGGTGACTGCCGTCAGGAACTAGTGTTTATCGGGCAAAACATCGACTTTGCCCAGATGCGTACCGAGTTGGACGCCTGCTTGCTCACCGATGAAGAAACGGCCCTGGGCGTCGAAGGTTGGCGCCAGTTGCCCGACCCGTTTGGCCCTTGGTATGAGCAGGTCGCCTGATGCTGGCTCCGGTCATTCCCCTGCGCCCCGTCATCCGCCAGACACATGGGGAAACGCCGCTGGCGCTGTCCGATATCCTCAATGACGGCGTCAACCTGGCCATCTGGCAGCGCCAACTGCCCCTGCATATCGCCGAGTTTGGCGCTTTGCTGGTGGCGCTCAATGAACCGTTGGCCGAGTCCTTGGTGGTCGAGTTGGCTAGCGAAGACTCCGTGCCGAACTTGCAAGGTTTGGCGTCCAGCTGTCGCGATCTTGAAGGCTACGATGGGTTTATCGCCGATGTGTCGTGGCTGGTCAGTGCATTCGCCTGCCTGCTGGGCGCCAAGCGCATCGGCGTGCGTTTACGGCTATTGGACAAGGCCATGTGTCCGCGTTTTCACGTTGATCACGTGCCTGTTCGGCTGATCACCACCTACGCCGGTATCGGAAGCCAATGGTTGCGTGAAGGCGTCATGGACCGGCGCACATTGAGCCAGGCGGATGCCGAGCCCACTGAGCGCATCGAGCAGATCCATTGCGGTGAAGTGGCGCTGCTTAAAGGCACCAAATGGCACGGCAATGAAGGGCATGGGCTGATCCACCGCTCGCCAGCGCTCAAGGCCGATGAGCGACGGTTGATCCTGACGCTGGATTGGCTGGCATAACCGCGTAGGATCAAACGCTCTAAACGGCCTGAACCATGCCTCTTATGCTGCAGAACATTCCTACCCATGTGATTGCTGGGCCATTGGGCGCCGGCAAGACCAGCCTGATCAAGCACCTGCTTGCCCAGCGCCCGGCCAACGAGCGCTGGGCGGTGCTGATCAACGAGTTCGGCCAGATCGGCCTGGACGCAGCCTTACTCACACAAGACGATGACGGTATCGCCCTGGGCGAGGTGGCAGGCGGCTGTTTGTGTTGTGTGAACGGCGCACCGTTCCAGGTAGGGCTGGGCCGCTTGTTGCGTAAGGCTAAGCCGGACCGCTTGTTTATCGAGCCCTCAGGCTTGGGCCATCCGGCGCAATTGCTCAAGCAACTGCGGCACGCACCATGGCAAGACGTGCTGGCCGTGCAGCCTTGCGTGCTGGTACTCGATGCCCAGGCGTTGGCGGCGGGCAGGCCGTTGCCGCAGGCACAACAGGAGGCGTTGGCCAGTGCCGGTCTGCTGGTGCTGAACAAGGATGAGACGCTGACTGCGGCGCAACGTCAGGCGATTGAAGCGCAATTACGCGATTGCCCGCTCCATTGGACACGCCAGGCGCAACTGCCACTCGACCGGTTGCCCGGTTTGAAAGCACGGGCCCAAGTAGCGGTGGATAATTTCGGCGTGCCTGAAGCGGTGGGGCAAATGCCGGCGATCTGGAGCGACCCTGGGTTGCCGATCTGTCTGAGTCAGAGCCAGGAGGGCGGCTGGAGCATTGGCTGGCGCTGGCACCCAAGCCAGCGATTCGATGTCAGCCGTCTGCATCAGTGGCTATCGAGTATCGACTGGCGCCGTGCCAAATTGGTCATCCACAGCGTTGACGGTTGGGTGTCCGCCAACGCTGTGGATAACAGCCCACAGCACTGGCAACCCTGCGCTTGGCGGCGCGATTCACGTGTTGAGTTGATCTTCAGCGCACCACAGGACGTGGCCGCATTGCAGAGCGCCCTGGCAGCCTGCCGTTACTGATGTTTCTTGCTGGCGTGGTCCTGGCGCCACTGGCTCAATTCGATGATCTCGGCGCTGGGCAGCGGCTCCTTGGTTTCGAACGGGTAGGGCGCCAGTTCGATCTGCGCGCTGTGGGCGCCGAATTGCGTGATGACCCCGGCATGCCGGGTTTCGCCGGTCACCGTGAACTCGAAATTATAGATACGCGCCAGGCGTCGACGGCCATTGGCATCCTTGACGAAACCGATGCGTTTGAGCGCCACGGCACCGTCAAGCAGCTCGATATCGAGCTTGGCGCAATGCTGCTTGACCCGCGCCAGCGCCCGTTCACGCAGGCCGTGGTTGTGCCAAACCCAGGCGGCGCCGGTGGCCAGCAGCATCAAGACGAAGATGTTTCCCAGGGTCAGCATTCCATGAACTCCAACAAAGTGAGCGCAGCTTAACTGTGTCGCCGGTCTGTCGTACAGGCTGCGTTTAGTCGCATACTGCTCGGCCAGAAATTCAACGGTTTTACGGAAATCTCCCGCATGAAACGTACACCTCACCTGCTTGCGATCCAGTCTCATGTGGTCTTCGGCCACGCCGGAAACAGCGCCGCCGTGTTCCCTATGCAGCGGGTCGGGGTGAACGTCTGGCCGCTCAACACGGTGCAGTTCTCCAACCACACACAGTATGGACAGTGGGCGGGCGAAGTGTTGGCGCCGCAGCAAATTCCTGCGCTGGTAGAGGGTATTGCCGCGATTGGCGAGCTGGGCAACTGTGATGCGGTGCTGTCCGGTTACCTGGGCAGTGCCGACCAGGGCCGCGCTATCCTCAGCGGTGTGGCGCGCATCAAGGCGATCAACCCCAAGGCGCTGTACCTGTGCGACCCGGTGATGGGCCACCCGGAAAAGGGTTGCATCGTGCCGCAGGAGGTCAGCGATTTCCTCTTGGATGAAGCCGCCGCCATGGCGGACTTCCTGTGCCCCAACCAACTGGAGCTGGATAGTTTTGCCGGGCGCAAGCCGCAATCGCTGTTCGATTGCCTGGCGATGGCCAAAGCATTGCTGGCGCGCGGCCCCAAAGCGGTGTTGGTCAAGCACCTGGATTACCCAGGCAAACTGCCAGAAGGGTTTGAAATGCTGTTGGTGACGGCCGACGGCAGTTGGCACTTGCGTCGGCCCCTGCTAGCGTTTCCGCGTCAGCCAGTGGGTGTGGGCGACCTGACGTCCGGGCTGTTCCTGGCGCGGGTGCTGTTGGGTGATAGCCTGGTGGCTGCCTTTGAATTCACCGCCGCGGCCGTGCATGAAGTGCTGCTGGAAACCCAGGCCTGCGCCAGTTATGAACTGGAACTGGTGCGGGCCCAGGACCGTATTGCCCACCCTCGTGTGCGCTTCGAAGCCACACCGATCAGCCTGTAAGCACAAAGAACCCAATGTGGGAGCGGGCTTGCCCGCGATGGCGGAGTCTCAGTCAAAGCGATGTCGACTGAACCACTGCTATCGCGGGCAAGCCCGCTCCCACACTTTTTTGAGTTGATTCGCCGCTTGGAGTTTAAGGCGCGTCGGCTTTGATCTCCCGGTAGCGCTTTTCCAGTTCCTGACGAATCTGCCGACGCTGCTGAGCCTGCACAAAGCGGCGCTTGTCTTCGCTGTTCTGCGGCTGCAACGGCGGTACGGCGGCAGGTTTGCGCTGGTCGTCCACGGCCACCATGGTGAAGAAGCAGCTGTTGGTATGGCGCACCGAGCGTTCACGGATATTCTCGGTCACCACCTTGATGCCCACTTCCATCGACGTATTGCCGGTGTAGTTGACTGACGCCAGGAAGGTCACCAGCTCACCGACATGAATCGGCTCGCGAAAGATCACCTGATCTACTGACAGCGTGACCACATAACGACCGGCATAACGGCTGGCGCAGGCATAGGCCACTTCGTCGAGGTACTTGAGCAGCGTGCCGCCGTGCACATTGCCAGAGAAGTTGGCCATGTCAGGGGTCATCAGTACCGTCATCGACAGCTGGGCGTTTCCGGGTTCCATAGCACACTCACGGGTTGTAGGCATTGGTTGGGGGGAGGCACCTCTGCGGGTACTCAAAGTCTTTGCAGCGCCATCCCTAACGGGACGCCGTCAGGCGGCTCGCCGTCACGCGCGCAGCGATCTGTTTCCATATATTGCACCGGCTTTCCAGCAGAAGTCGCGGTGTTACCCTTCAAAAGCCCGTCTCAGGGCTTTTCTTACGATCAAGGCAGACTTTTCCGACCCTTCAAAGGCGAGGCCGGAAGTGGGAAAAGCGCCGGCACCCTCAAGGAGCCCCTCGCCATGCACGCCATCAGCTTTATCCAGGACTTGGCCGTGATCATGCTGGTGGCAGGGGTGGTCACCATCCTGTTTCACCGCTTCAAGCAGCCGGTGGTGTTGGGCTACATCGTCGCCGGCTTTATTATCGGTCCCCACACTCCGCCGTTTGGCCTGATCCACGATGAAGACACGATCAAGACCCTGGCGGAGTTGGGAGTCATCTTCCTGATGTTCTGCCTGGGCCTGGAATTCAGCCTGCGCAAGCTATTCAAAGTCGGGGCCACGGCGTTTATCGCGGCGTTCCTGGAAATCGTGCTGATGATCTGGATCGGCTACGAGATCGGCCGCTGGTTCGACTGGAGCACCATGGACTCGCTGTTCCTCGGCGCGATCCTGGCAATCTCCTCGACCACCATTATCGTCAAGGCCCTCAACGACCTGAAGATGAAAGACCAGCGGTTCGCCCAGCTGATTTTCGGTGTGCTGATTGTGGAGGACATCCTGGGTATCGGCATCATTGCCTTGCTGTCGAGCATCGCCGTGAGTGGCACGGTCAGCTCCGGCGAGGTGTTTTCCACGGTCGGCAAGCTCTCGCTGTTCATGATCGTCGCCCTAGTGATTGGTATTTTGTTGGTGCCGCGCCTGCTGGCCTATGTGGCAAAGTTCGAAAGCAACGAGATGCTGCTGATCACTGTATTGGGGCTGTGCTTCGGTTTCTGCCTGCTGGTGGTGAAGTTGGAATACAGCATGGTACTCGGGGCCTTTTTGATCGGCGCGATCATGGCTGAATCCCGCCAGTTGATTAAGATCGAACGCCTGATCGAACCCGTTCGCGACATGTTCAGCGCAATTTTCTTCGTGGCGATTGGCTTGATGATCGACCCACAGATCCTGCTGCAATACGCCTGGCCCATTGCGGTGATCACCGTGGCCGTGGTGCTGGGCAAGATGCTGTCTTGCGGGCTGGGCGCGTTTATCGCCGGCAACGATGGTCGCACCTCGCTGCGGGTTGGTATGGGGCTGTCACAAATTGGCGAGTTTTCTTTCATCATCGCGGCGCTGGGGATGACCCTGCAGGTCACCAGCGACTTTCTGTATCCCGTGGCGGTGGCCGTTTCGGCGATCACCACACTGCTGACGCCCTACCTGATTCGCGGGGCCGATCCGCTGTCATTGAAGATCGCTGCAGTGATGCCCACGCGGATGAGCCGGGTATTGGGCATGTATGGCGAATGGCTGCGCAGCATTCAGCCGCAGGGCGAGGGGGCGATGTTGGCCGCGATGATCCGCAAGATCATTCTGCAGGTCGGGGTAAACCTGGCGTTGGTGATCGCGATCTTCTTTGCCGGCAGCTTTTTCGCGGAGCGCATCGGTGGGTATCTGGAGGGCTGGGTCAGCGATCAGAGTTGGCAGAAGGCGTTGATCTGGGGCGGGGCGCTGCTGGTGTCGTTGCCGTTTCTGATTGCGGCGTATCGCAAGCTCAAGGCGCTGTCGATGCTGCTGGCGGAGATGAGCGTGAAACCAGAAATGGCCGGGAGGCATACCCAACGTGTGCGAAGGGTGATTGCGGAGCTGATCCCCCTCTTGTCGCTGCTGGTGATCTTCCTGCTATTGGCAGCCTTGTCGGCCAGTATTCTGCCGACCAACAAGTTGCTGGTGTTGATTGCCGTGGTCACGGCGGCGGTGGCTGCAGTGCTCTGGCGCTGGTTTATCCGTGTACATACGCGGATGCAGGTTGCGTTGCTGGAGACGCTGGATAACCACAAGGATACGGAACACTGATTGGCGTTGGCGGGGGCTGCTTTGCAGCCCAGCGGGAGCAAGCTCCCTCGCCACAAAAGCCATCAAGTATCAGCTTTCCAGCCAGACGTCCCGTGCCCAGTGCCACACCGATTCCCAGGTTTCTTCGGTGACCAACTCTTCTTCGGCGGACCACAGCACGACGGTGCCGTCTTCTTCGACGCAGTAGTAGTCGTCGCCGTCCTGGCAGATAGGGATCAGGCTGCGATCAACACCGGCATCCCAGGCGTTGGCGGCAACGTCTGGCAGGTAAGTGTGGGACTGTGGGTCGGTGACGGTCACCGGCTCCAGGCTGCCGTAGACCACGTCACTGACGGTCAGCAAGAATTCACGGAAGACAAAGGGGATGTCGATGAACAGTTGTTCCTCGATTTCCACCAGCAGGTCTTCGTCAGGCAGCTCCAAAGGAACCGGGACCGGTTCGTTGGCTTCACGCAGTTGTTCGATGATTTCTTCCACGGCCGGGATCCTCTTGCTAGATGGCGCGGTTTATAGGGGCGTTTTATACAGTAGCTCGCTATAAGTGCAACCGTGAAATAGAAAACCCCGGACATGTCCGGGGTTTTTGTTACCGCTTGCTCAAACGCGCAGGTATTAGCCGTTCTGGCGGATACCGGCGACCAGCCATGGCTGGTCGTCGCCCTGGGCGCGTTCCATGTTCCAGCTTTCGCTGAACACTTCGCCCTGGTCGAAACGCGAGGACTTCGACACGCCGCTGAAGGTCAGGGTGGCGATGGTCTTGTCGGCACGATCATCCACGCCATCGAGCTGTACGCGCAGGTCGTCGATGTAGGTCGACTGGAAGGCGTCACCGATCTCGGCACGTTCGCGCTTGAGGAACTCCAGCAGTTGCGGGGTCACGAACTCGGAGATCTTGTCCATTTCGTTGGCGTCCCAGTGCTGTTGCAGGGACTGGAAGTGGCTGCGGGCCGCTTCGACGAAACGCTCTTCGTTGAACCAGGCCGGTGCGTTGATCACCGGACGGGCGGCAGGGGCTGCCGAACCACCGAAGATCGAACCCATGGCAGGCTTCTGTTCGAACGCTTCACGCTGCATCGGCGCGCCGGCTGGAGCCAGGTGCTCCTGCTGCTTGCGGCGACGGGCGGCGATAAAGCGGAAGACCAAAAAGGCGATGACGCCCATGATCAGGATGTCGAAGATCTGCATGCCCTGGAAGCCGTCGCCCATGAACATGGACGCAAGCAGGCCACCGGCGGCGATGCCGGCCAGTGGGCCCAGCCAACGCGAAGCACCGCCGGCCTTGGCAGCAGCGCCAGCGGCACCGGCTGCGCCTGCAGTAGCCGCAGCACCGCCGGCACCGGCGGATGGAGCCATTTGGCTGGTCTGGTGAGTCGGTGCCGCGCCCGAGCTTTTGCCGCCACCGAAGCGTTTGGCGTTGGCGTCGAGGCTCATCGTCAGGCCGATGCACAACGCCATGGCGATGCTAAGAAAACGTTTCATATAGGGAATTCCCATTTGTGGATTGCACGCGCGCCATGTTGCACAGGTGTCGTGGCAGTGGCTAGCGGCATAATGTTTCGGGCTTTTGCGTAAGACCAAATCCGAAGGGTCTGTAGGACCAATTACAGATATTGGCCCGCACGCCTCTAAAACAAGGCTGGGCCAATAATCTTCATGTTACGCAGTGTTTCATGATGGTGGGCTTATTGTGGCCAGCTCAGACCGCTTCGAGCTTGGCGTAACCCATCATCAGCCACTTGCTGCCCTCGGCGAAGTTCACCTGCACCCGCGCCTGGGCGCCGGCGCCTTCGAAGTTGAGGATCACGCCTTCGCCGAAGATCGCATGCTTGACCTGCTGGCCTAGGCTGAACGGGGTTTCCGGTATTTCGGAACCGGCAAACATGCTGCTGGAGTTCTGTTGCTGGCCACCGCCGAACGGGCGGCTGACGCTGTTGGACAAGCGTACTTCCTGGATCAGCCCCTTCGGCACCTCACGTACGAAGCGCGACACCTTGTTGTAGGTTTCGCTGCCATACAGGCGTCGGGTCTCGGCGTAGGTCATCACCAGGTTCTGCATCGCCCGGGTAATGCCCACGTAGGCCAGGCGGCGTTCTTCTTCAAGGCGGCCGGGCTCTTCCAGGCTCATCTTGTGAGGGAACAGGCCTTCTTCCATGCCCACCAGGAACACATAAGGGAATTCCAGGCCTTTGGCGCTGTGCAAGGTCATCAGCTGGATACTGTCTTCATGCTCGTCTGCCTGGGTATCGCCGGCTTCCAGCGAGGCGTGGCCCAGGAAGGCGGCGAGCGGCGTCAGCTCTTCGTCGTCCTCGGTGTTTTCGAACGCGCGGGCGGCGCTGACCAGTTCCTCAAGGTTTTCTACCCGGGCCTGGCCTTTCTCGCCTTTTTCCGCTTCGTGATAGGCGATCAGCCCGGACTGCTCGATCACGGTCTGAGTCATCAGGTGCAGCGGCATCTCTGCGCACTTGGCGGCCAGGTTCTCGATTAGCTCGACAAACACCCCCAACGCCCCCGCAGCACGGCCAGTCAGGCCTTTGTTGGCGATCAGCAAGCGCATGGCTTCCCACATCGACACATCGGCATGGCGCGCATGGTCGCGGATCGCTTCGACGGTTTTCTCGCCAATGCCACGCGCCGGGATGTTGATCACCCGCTCCAGCGCTGCATCGTTACCACGGCCTTCAAGCAAACGCAGGTAGGCCATGGCGTTCTTGATTTCGGCGCGTTCGAAGAAGCGCTGGCCGCCATAGATGCGGTACGGGATGCGTTCGCGCAGCAAGGCTTCTTCCAGCACCCGCGATTGGGCGTTGGAACGGTACAGAATCGCGATATCGCTGCGGGCCAGGCCGGTTTTCAGTGCGCTTTCGATGGTTTCGACCACGTAGCGCGCTTCATCGTGCTCATTGAACGCCGCGTACAGGTTGATCGCTTCGCCTTCGCCGCCGTCGGTCCACAGCTCTTTGCCCAGGCGCCCGGTGTTGTTGGCGATCAAGGCGTTGGCCGCCTTGAGGATCCCGGCGGTGGAGCGGTAATTCTGCTCCAGGCGGATGGTTACCGCGTCCGGGAAGTCTTCGGAATACTGGTAGATGTTCTCGATTTTCGCGCCACGCCAGCCGTAGATCGACTGGTCGTCATCGCCCACCACCATCAGGCTGTCACCGCCCTTGGCCAGCAGACGCAACCAGGCGTACTGCACGGCGTTGGTGTCCTGGAACTCGTCCACCAGGATATGGCGGAAGCGTTTCTGGTAATGGGCCAGCAAACCGGGGTTGTCGCGCCACAGGTCGAGGGCACGCAGCAGCAGTTCGGAGAAGTCGATGACGCCAGCGCGCACGCAGGCCGCTTCATAGGCCTCATAAATGCTGCGCATGGTGGCCAGGAACAGGTCGCCGCTGGCCTGGATATGTTGCGGGCGCAGGCCCTCGTCTTTCTGGCCGTTGATAAACCACTGTGCCTGGCGCGCCGGCCAGCGTTGTTCGTCCAGGCCCAGTTCGCGGATCACGCGCTTGACCAGGCGTTGCTGGTCGTCGCTGTCGAGAATCTGGAAGGTCTGGCTCAGGCCGGCTTCCTGCCAATGCGCCCGCAACAGGCGGTGCGCCAGGCCGTGGAAGGTGCCCACCCACATGCCGGCCGGGCTGATGCCCATCAACTGCTCGATGCGATGACGCATCTCGGCAGCGGCCTTGTTGGTGAAGGTCACCGACAGGATGGAATGCGGGGACGCGTTTTCGACCTGGATCAACCAGGCGATACGGTGCACCAGCACTCGGGTTTTACCGGAGCCAGCACCGGCCAGGACCAACTGACGGCCAACGGGGGCCGCTACGGCCTGGCGTTGGGCATCGTTGAGGGAGTTCAGCAAAAGAGAGAGATCATCGCGCATCGACGCATTCTATGGGCCTTGGGGGGCCTGGGCAAATCCCAATGCCGGATGGTCGATGCAAAACGCCTGCAAGCTATCGACGGGCGAACATTCTGACGGGGGTGATGACCGGTTGGTCATCGCCCGCAGCCCATGCTGTGTCTTGCTCAAGCGGTCTGGGCCAAAGGTTTGCGGCCTATCGCAGCAGGTTTTTTATGACTTGTAGCAGTTTGGCCCAGGCGCTTGCTTGTGTATGCTCCGTCGACGTTTCGGGCTCACCATTATAAGAACACCGCCTATGACCCTTAGCACCGACCTGTTTGGCCCCTCGCCGGCCCCAGCGCAGGTCATCCGTAAACACTATGCAACCGAAATCGCGGTTGAGCGCACGCGCCTGCTGTATCAAGGTTCGTTGCTGCCGACGCTGCTGATGCTGGTCAACGGCCTGGTCTGCGCCTGGTTGCTGTGGAACCCCAATCAGTACCTGCTGGACAGCGTCTGGCTGCTCTGGCTGCTTGCCCTGGTGGCGATGCGCGTGATTCAAGTGGCAGCCTTTGATTCGGCCATGCCCAGCCGGCAGGCCCAGCCCGTGTGGCGCCATATGTTCATGCTCGGCTCGGCGGTCAGTGGCCTGACCCTCTCCGTTGCGGCCATTGCCCTGGTGCCCACGGACAGCTTCATGCATCAGGCCTGGGTGTTTGGCCTGATCGGCGCCGCCACCTTGTCGGCCAGCGTGGCCTATGCCGTGAGCTTTTGGGCCTACCTGTCGTTTGCCTTGCCGTGCCTGGTGCCGGCCATCGTCTACCTGTTCTGGAATGGCACACCGCAGCAACAAGGCTGGGGCGTGCTCGGGCTGATCCTGCTGGCGTCCCTGAGCCTGGTCGCGTGGCAGGTCAACCGCCTGATCCAGCGCGGGTTGTTGCGTCGTTTCCAGAACCAGGCCCTGATCGAGCATTTACAACAGGCGCAGCAACGCAGTGAGCAGTTGAACCTGGAGCTGGTGCGCGAAGTCGAGCAGCGCCGCGAGGTGGAGCAAAACTTGCGTGAAGCCCAGGTCGGTCTGCAAGATCGTGTGGCGCAACGCAGCCAGCAATTGGATGCTGCCAGCCTCGCCTTGAGTAAAAGCGAAGCGCGCCTGGCCATGGCCCTGCAAGCCAGTGAACTGGGCCTGTGGGATTGGAACCTGCAAACCGACGAGGTCCACCACACGCAACTCAAGGAGTTGTTTGGCCTGGAGCCCGAATACGTCACGGCGATGCTCAGCCACCTCAAACCGCGCCTGCACCCCGACGATCTACCACTGCTCAAGCACGCACTGGTAGAGCATCTCAAAGGCCGCAGCGAGGACTATCAGGTGGAGTACCGGATACGTCATGGCGATGGGCATTGGGTGTGGATCGAAGACCGCGGGCGCGCCGTGGAGCGCACGCCCAGTGGCCGCGTCATCCGTATGCTGGGCACGCGCCGCGACATCAGCGCCGGCAAGGCGGTGGAGGAGCAGCAACGCCTGGCTTCGACGGTGTTCGAGGCGGCCAGCGAAGGCATTGTGATCCTCGACCCGAACTACGCTTTGATCGCCGTGAACCAGGCGTTCAGCCGCGTCACCGGTTTCGACATTGACGACATGCTTGGCCGCAACGTTGTGGAACTGCCCTGCAGTCGCGATGCGCGGCGCCACTTCCCGCTGATCCGCCAGGCATTGCTCAGCCACGGCACCTGGCAGGGCGAATTGGTGGAGACGCGCAAGAACGGCGAACTGTACCCGCAATGGCTACAACTGAATGTGGTGCGTGATGTACGGGGGAACGTCAGTCATATCGTAGGGTTCTTCGCCGATCTGTCCGCCCGGCGCGAGTCGGAAGAGCGCATGCGCTACCTCACCCACTACGACGAGTTGACCGGCCTGGCCAACCGCTCGCTGTTTCGCGAACGGCTGCGCGAAGCTCACCAGCGGGTGCGCCAAGGCGGTCGCAGCCTCGCGCTGCTGCATATCAACCTCGACCGCTTCAAGTTGCTCAATGACAGCCTGGGCCATGAAGTGGCCGATCAACTGCTGCAGAAAATGGCGCGGCGCTTGATCAACGCGCTGCCGGAGGCCGACACCATTGCGCGCCTGTCCGGTGATGAATTCGCCGTACTGTTTGACGCCTATGGCAACTTATCCAGCCTGGCGCGGGTGGCGACCCGGTTGCTGGCGAAGCTGCGCGTGCCGGTGAACGTGGAGGGGCATGAGCTGGTGGTAAGCGCCTCTATGGGCGTCAGCCTGTTGCCTGATAACGCACGGGAAATTTCTGCACTGGTCAGCCAGGCGAATATGGCGATGCAGCACGCCAAGCATTTGGGCGGGAATAATTTCCAGTTCTTCACCGATAGCCTGCAAGCCAGCACCCTGGAGCGTTTGCAGCTGGAAAACCACCTGCGCAAAGCCATTGACGAGCGTCAGCTCACGGTGTTCTACCAACCCAAGCTATGCCTGGTCACTGGCAAGCTGAAGGCTGCCGAGGCGTTGGTCCGCTGGGAACATCCGCAGTGGGGCATGGTGCCGCCGAGTGACTTTATCGGTTTGGCGGAAGAAACCGGCTTGATCGTGCCGTTGGGCGAATTTGTGCTGCGCCAGGCCTGCTGGCAGGCCTGCGAATGGCAGCGTCAGGGGCTGGCGCCGATTCGCGTGTCGGTCAACCTGTCGGTGCATCAGTTGCGCCAGGGCAAGCTGGTCAGCCTGGTGCGCCAAGTGCTGGAAGAAACCGCACTGGACCCGCAGTACCTGGAGCTGGAACTGACCGAAAGCCAGTTGCTCGACAGCGTTGAACACATCATCGCCACCTTCCAGCAATTGCGCGACCTGGGGGTGAAGCTGGCCATCGACGACTTTGGCACCGGTTATTCGTCCCTCAGCTACCTCAAGCGTATCCCGGTGGACTACGTAAAAATCGACCAGGCCTTTATCCGGGGGCTTGGCCAGGGGCGCGAGGATGCGGCCATCACCCGTGCGATCATCGCCATGGCCCACGGGTTGGCCCTCAAGGTAGTGGCCGAAGGGGTGGAGGATCAGCAGCAGCTGGATTTCCTGCGCGGTGAGCAGTGCGACGAGGTACAGGGTTACCTGATCAGCCCGCCCATGAGGGCCGAAGGGCTGGCGGATTTGTTACGCAAAAACGCAGATTTTTCTTAACGCAGCGTAGGCCGCCTTTATGGCTACATAGCGCCTGCCCGCTGAATCAGAGGGAAGCAGGGCGATTTAGTGATGCATCGAGCGGGCAAAACGACAATTCTTGTAGTATAACTACAAGCTTGCTACATCCCTGGCGCCTGCCAATAACAAGAGTCCTGCCCTTTGAACCTGTTGCAACATATCGCCCAGTCGCGCCACCTGTTACGCAAATCGGAACTCAAGGTTGCCGATCATGTGCTGCTTGACCCTGCGGCCGTGATGCACAGTTCCATGGCCGACCTGGCCCACAGCGTGGGCATCAGCGAGCCGACCATCGTGCGCTTCTGCCGCGCCATTGGTTGCTCCGGCTTTCAGGACCTCAAGCTCAAGCTGGCGCAAAGCCTGGCTGCCGGTGCGAGCTTCGGCCAGTTTGCAATCCATGAAGACGACTCCGTCGCCGACTACAGCCTGAAAATCTTCGACACCACCTTGCACACCTTGATGGAGGTGCGTGAGAAGCTCGACCCGGTGGAGCTGCAAAAGGCCGTGACCGCAATGTCCCAGGCCCAGCGCGTCGAGTTCTACGGCTTCGGTGCGTCCGGCGCGGTGGCGGCCGATGCCCAGCACAAGTTCTTCCGCCTGCTGCTGACCGCCGCGGCCTACAGCGACCCGCACATGCAGGCGATGTCGGCGGTGACCTTGAAGCCCACTGACGTGGCCATCTGCATTTCCCAATCAGGTCGTTCCAAAGACCTTCTGATCACCGCCAACCTGGTGCGTGAGAGCGGCGCGTCGTTGATTACCCTGTGCCCGAGCCAGACGCCATTGGCGGAGTTGTCCACGGTGAACCTGGCGATCGACGTGCATGAAGACACCGAAATCTACACGCCGCTGACCTCGCGCATTGCCCACCTGGTGGTCATCGACGTGTTGGCGATGGGCGTGGCCATGGCCCGTGGCCCGAGCCTGGTCAACCACCTCAAGAGCGTGAAGCGCAGCTTGCGCAGCCTTCGCCTCTCGCCAAAATCCGTCAAAGCCCTCGACGACTAAGCCCAGGCCATACTCGGTCAAAGTGTGGGAGCTGGCTTGCTGTGGCGAGGGAGCTTGCTCCCGCTGACTGCGCAGCAGTCTCCGGCTTTTTGGGGGCGCTTCGCACCCCAGCGCAAGCAAGCTTGCTCGCCACAGCAAACCAGCTCCCACAGGGAATTTGCGTCAATTTCGCAAGATTCATCATCCTGTAATCCCCGCGCCGCCAAACCGTCATCCCCCGCGCCCATCCTGTACTCCCCGTACTCGCATTGGGAGACTCCAAATGACCCGGCCCTACGAAGACAGCAACAGCACCGTCAAGACCCGTCGTCAGCAGGAAGACCAGCGCCGCATGGCGTTCCGTCGCGCCATCGAAGACCGTTGCGAGGAGCGCCAGTTGCTCCAGAGCATCAGTGACTACCCGGAACTGCATTGGCAGGTACCCGTGGCTGCCCAGCGAAACGCTCAGCCAGCGCGCTGATCTGCACCCGTTCGCTGCGAATAAAGCCCAGGAACGCATGGGCCACCGGTGACAGGCGTTTAGCCTTGGCCTGTACCATGCACCAACTGCGGTACAGCGGCAGTTCTTCCACAGGCAGCTCCTTGAGCCCGCCCGTGGCCAGCTCCAGGTTCAAGGCGTGGCGCGTCAGCAGGGCCACGCCCAACCCTGCACTCACACATTCACGCTGCGCCTCGGCCGAGGCCACTTCCACCGTCTGGGTGAAGTGCACGCGTTTTTCCTTGAAGTATTCCTCGCAGGCCAGTCGCGTGCCAGAGCCCGGTTCGCGGATGAGCAGGGTATAAGGCTCCAGGTCTTGCAGGCGCAGTGGCCCTTGCAGGCTCAACGGATGATCCGGCAATGCCACGGCGACAATCGGATTGTTGAGAAACGGCAGGAATTCCAGACCCATGTCCTGGGGCACCATGGACATGATCACCAGGTCGTCGCGGTTGTCCGAGAGCCGGCGGATCACCTGGGCACGGTTGACCACCGTGAGCTGCAATTGCACTTCCGGATGCTGGCGCTTGAAGGCGGCGAACAGGTGCGGCACGAAATACTTGGCGCTGGACTCCACCGCCAGTTTCAGTTGGCCTTGCAGTGAACCCTGCATGTCCGACAGCTGCATATCGAGGTTTTCCAGGCGCCCGAAGATGTCGCGGCTGGCCCGTTGCAAGGCTTCGGCGGCCTCGGTCATGTAGAGTTTTTTGCCGACATAGTCGAACAGCGGCTGGCCGATCAGTTCTTCCAGCTGGCGAATTTGCAGGCTGACCGCCGGTTGGGTGAGGGACATTTCCTCGGCGGCACGGCTGTAGGAACGCAAATCACACACTTCATTGAAGATCTGCAATTGACGCAATGTCATACGCATCAATGACTTACGCATTTTATAAAGCCTCAGCCCCTTGGTGTTCCGGCCAACTATAAGTCTTTACTTATACACAGCCCAATAATTATTGATTTTTATTAATTCTCCTGTGCGCATAGTGTGTGTCTCGCGACTGTCATGAAACATTTGGTCACGCGCCGGCCCGGCTGCAACGGGTCGAAGCACGCAAATCGGCTCAAGGGAATTTCCAAGTGATAAAAAAGATCCTGATCGCCAACCGTGGTGAAATTGCCGTACGAATCGTGCGTGCCTGCGCCGAGATGGGCATTCGCTCGGTCGCGGTTTATTCGGACGCCGACCGCCATGCGTTGCACGTCAAGCGTGCCGACGAAGCCCACAGCATCGGTGCCGAGCCGCTCGCCGGTTACTTGAACCCGCGCAAGCTGGTGAATCTGGCGGTGGAAACCGGCTGCGATGCGCTGCACCCGGGCTACGGCTTCCTGTCGGAAAACGCCGAATTGGCAGATATCTGTGCCGAGCGCGGCATCAAGTTCATCGGCCCCTCGGCAGAAGTGATTCGCCGCATGGGCGACAAGACCGAAGCGCGCCGCAGCATGATCAAGGCCGGTGTGCCGGTCACGCCGGGCACCGAAGGCAACGTTGCCGACATCCACGAAGCCCTCACTGAAGGCGACCGTATCGGTTACCCGGTGATGCTCAAGGCCACCTCCGGTGGTGGCGGCCGTGGCATTCGTCGTTGCAACAGTCGCGAAGAACTTGAACAAGCCTTTCCCCGCGTGATTTCCGAAGCCACCAAGGCCTTCGGTTCGGCGGAAGTGTTCCTGGAAAAATGCATTGTTAACCCCAAGCACATCGAGGCGCAGATTCTCGGTGACAGCTTTGGCAACGTGGTGCACCTGTTCGAACGTGATTGCTCGATCCAGCGTCGCAACCAGAAGCTGATCGAAATCGCCCCCAGCCCGCAACTGACCCCGGAACAGCGCGCCTACATCGGCGATCTGTCGGTCCGCGCTGCCAAAGCCGTGGGCTACGAGAACGCCGGTACCGTGGAGTTCCTGCTCGCCGAGGGCGAGGTGTACTTCATGGAGATGAACACGCGGGTGCAGGTGGAACACACCATCACCGAAGAAATCACCGGCATCGATATCGTTCGCGAGCAAATCCGCATCGCCTCCGGCCTGCCATTGTCGGTCAAGCAGGAAGACATCCAGCACCGTGGTTTCGCGTTGCAGTTTCGTATCAACGCTGAAGACCCGAAGAACAACTTCCTCCCAAGCTTCGGCAAGATCACCCGTTACTACGCCCCCGGCGGCCCCGGCGTGCGTACCGACACGGCGATCTACACCGGCTACACCATCCCGCCGTTCTACGACTCCATGTGCCTGAAACTGGTGGTGTGGGCGTTGACCTGGGAAGAAGCCATGGACCGCGGCCTGCGTGCCCTGGACGACATGCGCCTGCAAGGCGTGAAGACCACTGCCGCCTATTACCAGGAAATCCTGCGCAACCCGGAATTCCGTAGCGGCCAGTTCAATACAAGCTTTGTGGAAAGCCACCCTGAGCTGACCAACTACTCGATCAAGCGCAAACCCGAAGAGCTGGCCCTGGCCATCGCCGCCGCCATCGCCGCCCACGCAGGCCTGTGAGGAATATAACAATGAGCAAGAAGATCTTCGTAACCGACACCATCCTGCGCGACGCCCACCAATCGTTGCTGGCCACCCGCATGCGCACCGACGACATGCTGCCGATCTGCGACAAGCTCGACAAAGTCGGCTACTGGTCCCTGGAAGTCTGGGGCGGCGCGACCTTCGACGCCTGTGTGCGCTTCCTCAAGGAAGACCCGTGGGAGCGCCTGCGCCAACTGCGCGCCGCACTGCCCAATACGCGCCTGCAAATGCTGCTGCGCGGCCAGAACCTGCTGGGCTACCGCCATTACAGCGACGACGTGGTCAAAGCCTTCGTGGCCAAGGCGGCGGTCAACGGTATCGACGTGTTCCGCATTTTCGATGCAATGAACGACGTGCGTAACCTGCGCGTGGCCATTGAAGCGGTGAAAGCCGCTGGCAAACATGCACAAGGCACTATCGCCTACACCACCAGCCCAGTGCATACCGTGGAAGCGTTCGTGGCCCAGGCCAAGCAACTGGAAGCCATGGGCTGCGACTCCATCGCGATCAAGGACATGGCCGGCCTGCTCACGCCCTACGCCACTGGCGAACTGGTCAAGGCACTCAAAGCCGAGCAGAACCTGCCGATCTTTATCCATTCACACGACACCGCCGGCCTGGCCGCGATGTGCCAACTCAAGGCCATCGAAAACGGTGCCGACCACATCGATACGGCCATCTCCAGCTTTGCCTGGGGCACCAGCCATCCGGGCACCGAGTCGATGGTCGCAGCCCTTAAAGGCAGCGAGTTCGACACCGGCCTCGACCTGGAACTGCTGCAAGAGATCGGCCTGTACTTCTACGCCGTGCGCAAGAAGTACCACCAGTTCGAGAGCGAATTCACCGCCGTCGACACCCGTGTGCAAGTCAACCAGGTGCCGGGCGGGATGATCTCCAACCTGGCCAACCAGCTCAAAGAGCAGGGTGCTCTGAACCGCATGAGCGAAGTGCTGGCCGAGATTCCACGAGTGCGTGAAGACCTCGGCTTCCCGCCACTGGTAACGCCGACCTCGCAGATCGTTGGCACCCAGGCGTTCTTCAACGTATTGGCCGGCGAGCGCTACAAAACCATCACCAACGAAGTGAAGCTCTACCTGCAAGGCGGTTACGGCAAGGCGCCGGGCACGGTGAACGAAAAACTGCGCCGCCAGGCCATCGGCAGCGAAGACGTGATCGACGTGCGCCCGGCGGATTTGCTCAAGCCGGAAATGACCAAGCTGCGGGGCGAAATCGGTGCATTGGCCAAGTCCGAAGAAGACGTGCTGACCTACGCCATGTTCCCGGACATCGGGCGCAAGTTCCTCGAAGAACGCGACGCCGGCACCCTGGCCCCTGAAGTGTTGTTGCCGATCCCGGAAGCGGGCGGCGTGGCCCGTGCTGGCGGTGAAGGTGTACCGACCGAATTCGTTATCGACGTGCACGGCGAAAGCTACCGTGTGGATATCACCGGTGTCGGTGTAAAGGCCGAAGGCAAGCGTCACTTCTACCTGTCCATCGACGGCATGCCGGAAGAAGTGGTGTTCGAGCCGCTAAACGAATTTGTCAGCAGCGGCGGCAGCAAGCGCAAGCACGCGACCGAACCGGGCCATGTCAGCACGGCGATGCCGGGCAATATCGTCGATGTGCTGGTCAAGGTCGGCGACGTGGTCAAGGCCGGCCAGGCCGTGTTGATTACCGAAGCCATGAAGATGGAGACCGAAGTGCAGGCAGCGATTGCCGGCAAGGTCGCCGCTGTTCATGTGGCCAAGGGCGACCGGGTGAACCCTGGGGAAATCCTGATTGAGATCGAAGGCTGATTACTCAGCCTTCCAACTACCGCTTAAACCTCGGGGGGCATGTGCCCCCTTTTTTTGCTGATTTTTTGACCATCAGGCGGTGATTGCCGGGCTCTCCTTGCGTTTGAATTCGACAAAAATGCCCTTCGGGGTGTAGATCAATTCAGGTTCCAGGGTGGTCAGGTTACTGCTGATGGCGCCGAACCTCCCATCGATGGTGGTTGCTTTGGCGATGGGTAGCTGGCGCTTGAGCAACTCGTCGCTCTCTGGCTGTACGTCAAGGTGCAGGGTGGGGTTCCCCAACGTTAATGTGTTGCCGACGTTCAGCACGGAGTGCTGCTGATCCACGCCGATTTTGAAATTCACGCTCGATCCTGGTTTCAGATTCAGATCATTGGTGATTCTTGTCCGTGCAGTGATCGTGGGATCGAGCAGCAGGGTGCCGGCTACGTTAAGATTGTCGACGTTACCGCCGGAGTAGCTCGCGCCCGGCTCGATATCCATTGTGCCCTTGATCCCACTACGGTTGATCAACGTCGCGTCGCTGTACACCTTGCCTTGTCGGTTGGCGTGCAGTGCGCCGGTCAGTTCCCAGGAGCCTTTGCCGACCCACAGATGCTGCATTCTTGTCGCCCCTTCAAAAGTCCCTCCTTCAGCATCGTCGAGAATCACCTGATTGGTGCCACTGCCCCCATCCACTTCGCCGTTGAAGCGGCTGCCTTTCTTGATAATCAACAGATCGTCACCGCCTCCCATGTCGAGAGCTACGCCGTTGCCGCCGGTGATAACGCCCTGATTGGTCACTTCATCGGCTTTATTTCCGTCCAGCTTCACACCCGTGCCTGTTGCACCGGTGATGCCCCCTCGGTTATCCAGCCAGACGGAGGTGAGCCCGGAGCTGACCAAGCCATGAACAGGCGCCTTGATCTGTACATCCGGGCTGTTGACGATTTCAACGGCTGTCATGAGGTGGGGGTTAGCCAGGTTGGCGTCGCTTTGGGTCAGTTTGGCCAAGTGGTCGATATTCATACCGTGACTGCTCGCTGAGCCTGGGGTAGTCATGAGTTTGATGGTATGGGTATTGAGCAAGCCATTGGACGGTTGGCTATGGGCAGTCTTGAGCTCGCCAGACAACGCTGGCGGGTGTGCAGGTGGCTCTGCTGGTGTGGCCGGGGTGACGGCAGCGGCGAGGGACTGGGTGCCATGGGCAAACAGCATGCCCATGGAAGGGATATACGAGAATGGCGAGATCATGGTTTCCGGCCTCTTCGGTGTAGGAGGCCGGAGTGTAGCGAGCACAATCACCGGCTTAATGTCAGGCGTTGTAACCGGCTTGAGCGTGAAGTTTCCTCAGTTGCTGTCTTAAAACCCCATCTTCCATTCGCCTACCAGCCCATGGTTACGGCTGTTACTGCCGACCTCAGCGGTGTACGCGACGCTCAGTGCCTGATGAGCAGAAAGGCCTATGTCCAACCCCGTGCGCAGGGCCAGGCTGTCGCGGTTCAGCGAGACGCCATCGACGGTGAAATCACTCTTTTCTCCGGTCAGGTCAATCAGTCGGGAAGATTGCTTCACGCTGCTTTGCACGTCGCCGTAGAGGTGCTTCCAGTGGGTGCTCAAATGCGGGGACAGGCTCATGTTGTTATCAAAACGATAAAGGCTGCCCAAGCGAAGCCCCAGGGTGCTGCTGAGGTTTTGCTGGGTTTGCGCACCGACATTCAACGCCGCAAAGCCGCCTTTTTCCTTGAAGCCTTCACGATGGTAGCGCTGGTACCCCAAGCCTGCGAACGGCTCGATGCTTAACGTATCCTTGCCCAGCTGGTAGCCCATTTCGCCAAATACGGTTTGGCTTTGGGCCGTGTATTTGCCTTTGAGTTGCTCGCGATAACCCAAGAAGTCGATATCGACACCGCGTTTGTTTTGCCCGTCATGGTTGCTGTAGATGGCACCCAGGCGCAGAGCCAGCGGGCCGTCCTGGCGTACGGCGTATGCGCCCAGATGCCAGCTGTCGAGCGCTGCTTTGAAACGCTTGTGGTCAAACTCGCTTTCGGATTTGCCTCCCACCACACCGGCACGCCACGCGTGATCGACTGCCCAGTCGGCGCCCAGAACAACGCCCTTGGTGCTTTGCTGCAACCCGACGCTGCCATATTGGCCGTCAAGTTTGCCGTTGTGGCTGAGGCCTTTTACCCAGATGCGGCCATCGGCATCGTCTGCGACGTTTGCTGGCAGGTCGCGCAGGACCGAGAGCAGCGTGTCGCTGACCTGTTGCGTGCTCATTTGGGTGGCTGCGGCAAGGTTGGCATTCTGGCTGCCCGCGAGTTGTTCGAGGGCCTGAGCGACCTTCCCGGGTGCGAGGTTATTGAGGTATTCGCCGATATTGCCCAGTTCGTACCTGTCCCAGGGGGTGAGTTTGTCTGATTCAAGTAGCGATTTGACCGCCGCGTCCACGGCCAGCGCCAGGCGCTGGCCGTTGCGAGTGTTTGTGTGTTCGGCCAGGTAAAAATCGACGGGGGCGTCTGTCGAAAGGCGATGCAGGACGCCGTCACGATTGATTGACCCGGTCAGGTCTGTGATCCCGGACCGATCGAACACGTGTTCCACGCTTCCCTGCGCTTGGGCAAATTGAATGCTGCTGGCGGCCAGCCCGAAGGACATGACGAGCACGAGTCGCTGTAAGGTGAATGGCATGCAGTCCCAACCTCTTGATTAATGAGGCCGGGAATTTAGGCGAGGTGAGGGGGGGATAACTGTCAGGCCATCGACCCCTGATTTGCGGGAGTTGTCTCTAGTATGGTGCGATTAAAAACTCATCTGCCATTGGCCGGTCAGCGCATGGTTGCGGCTGTTGCTGCCCACTTCGCCTGTATAGCCCAGGCCCAGGCGATGGCGGGCGGATAAGCCCAGGTCCAGGCCCGCTTCCAGCAACAGGCTGTCCCGATCCAGGGCGCTGCCTTGCACATTGAACGCCGTGCCCCCGGAAAGGAAAGCCTGGCCGGTGGTGCTGTCGACATCGCCATAGGTGTGCTTCCAGCCAACGCTGGCGCGGGGTGTGAGGCTGACGCCGTTGTCCAGCTGGCTCAGGTGCGCCAGGCGCAGGCCGAAGGTGCTGCTGAAGTTGTCCTGGGTCTGGCCCTTGACGTGTAACGCAGCGGCGCCGCCTTTTTCGTTATAGCCGTCGCGCTGGTAGCGCTGGTAGCCGAGGTTGGCGAACGGCTCTGCGCTCAAGCGACCTGCGCCAAGGGCGTATCCCAGTTCAGCAAAAGCCTGCTGACTGTTGGCGTCATAGTCGCCTTTGGGGCGGTCGTTAAAACCGCTGAAGGCCACCGTGCGTTTACTATCGCCTTGGTGCCCGCTGTAGGCAGCACCCAGGCGCAAGGCCAGTGCGCCACTCTGGCGCAGGGCATAGACGCCGGCGTGCCAGCTGTCGACGCTGCCGTCCACACCGGTGGTGTCCAGGTCGGTCTTGGAATAACCCCCCAGCACACCCAGGCGCCAGTCGCCGTCCAGCGCCCAATCGGCACCGAGCACTGTGCCCTTGGTGCGTTGGGTCAAACCGTTACTGCCGTGCTCGCCGTCGAGCTTGCCGTAGCTGCCGATACCTTGCAGCCACAGGCGGCCGCGGGCGTTCGGGTCATTGAGGTTGCGCACCTCGGCGGGTACCCCGGTGGCCGCCAGTGCGGGTGTTTTTTTGCCGTCCAGCCCCACCAGCAGTCCCGCACCGCCACCCACCTGGTGCATGGCGGTGAGCATGCTGTTGCCCACTTGAGCACTGGCATTGAGGGTGGCGCTGGTGAGGCTCGCAGTGCTGCTGCCCGCCAGTTGTTCGATGGCTGCACCGGCCGTGGAGGTGGTGGTATTGAGCAGGGCGTTGTACAGCGGATTGTTCGTGCCCAGGCCCGCCAGGCTGCTGGCGGCGCTGGCACCGTTGGCGGTGCTGGCGAACTGGTTGAAGGCGATGTCGTTACGTGTGTACGTGAGGCCGACCTGAGTGGCGCTGTAGTCCAGGGTTGGGGTCAGGAAGGCGTAGTCGCTGGTAACCTTGCCAAACGTGCCGTTGATGCTACCGGCTTGCAGCACGCTGTAATGGCTTTGCCACGGGTAGGTGCCTTCGCCGGGGTTGACCGCCAGGGTCGCGCCATTAAGGTAAGCGGTGCCGCCGACCTTGATCGGTGCGCTACTGCCGTCGGCGTTGACGCCATAGGCGAGGGTCGAGCCGCTGTCCATGCGCAAGTCACGGCTGATGCTGGCGGTACCCAATGCGGTGTTGGTCTGCAGGGTGCCGTTCACCAGCAGGCTGCCCACCGAGCCGCCGCCGGCATACACACCGCCTGCATCGACCGTCACATTACCGGCAATGCCGCCTTGGTTGACCAGCTTGGCACCGCTGGAAATCTTGCCGCCGTCGCTGAAATCACCCTGGCCGGTCAACGTCCAGGTGCCTTGCTTGACCTCCAGCCATTCAAGGTTGCGGCTGTCGCCAAAACTGCCCCCTGCCACGTCGTCCAGGATCAGTCGGTCGTAACCGCTGCCGCCGTCCACCGTGCCGATAAAGCGGCTGCCATTGCGCAAGATCACGTGGTCGTCACCGCCGCCCAAGTCCAGGGCCAGGCCATTGCTGGCGCTGATCGTGCCGCTATTGATGACCGTGTCGGCGTAGTTGCCGACGAACTTCACGCCAAAGCCATCCAGGCCCTGAATCGTGCCGTGGTTCTCTAGGGTGGTAGTCGCAAGCCCGGGCCCGTCGCTGCCGTCGTCCACCAGAATGGCATTGTTGGCACCACTGATCAGCGCGCCTTTGGCGTTGTAGATAGAGCCGCCGCCCAGGGCGATCCCTTCGCTGCCGTTGGCAAAGCCGTTCTTGTCGACACCCCCGGCGCCGACACCCTGGATGACGCCGTAGTTTTCGATATGGGCGATCTTGTCGATGTCCACGCCGTCACCGTCGCCATCCGGTTGCAGCCCGGAGAACGCGCCGGTGATGGTGCCGTGGTTGATCACAGTGCCGTCGCCATCGGAACCAAAGCCTGAGCCGTTGCGGCCGATCACGGTGCCGTAGTTGGTCAGCGCGGCACCCTCGTCCGTGGTGATGCCATGGCGGCCACCGGAAATCAGGCCGTAATTGGTGACCGTCACGCCGCTGGCGGAGTCGATGTCCACGCCATCGAACTTGTCATCGCGGGAGAAGGTGTTGCCGGTGGAAATCTCGCCGTAGTTAGTGATAGAGGCGTTGGCGCCGGTCTTCATGCCGTCGCTGGCCTCCCCGCGAATCAAACCACCGGCACGGTTGATGATGGTGGTGGTGACGTTGCTGCTGCGCAGCGCATCCAAGTCCAGCCCTTGGCCGGTGGCCGAGCGAATGGTGCCGCTGTTGTCGATCAGCACGCTGCCGCTGGCAACGTTACCGTTGATGCGCAACGCATCATTGGCGCCTTGGATCACCCCGCCGGCAAGGTTGTAAATGCTGTACCTGCGCTCCCCGCTGACACTCCCCGAACTGTCGATACCCCGACCGCCACTGGAGACCAGCTTGCCCGCGTTCGTCACCACCACCCCCGCACCGCGGGTGCCGTCCTTGAGCGTCACCGCCACCCCAGAGGTTCTAATGCTGCCAGGCGCCGACGTGGTCAACGTATCACTGCCCCCCAAGGTTTGCCCCTGGGTGGTAGGCGTGTCGATCTGCAGGGTCTTGGCTGCGGCTGCTTCGATGAAACCACCGCTGGCCAACAGGGTGATGGCGAGCGCGAGGCGTTGAGGAGACGGGGGCATGCTGGGCGACCTTGTTATGGCAAGCGAGTCGACCTGTATAGCGGAGGGGAGTTGCAGGAATGTGTCGAAAAGATGACGACAATGAATATGCAATCTATTGCAGATCCTTGAGCCTATTCAGCCTGAGCGCTGCAATATATTGCACATTCTGCACGTCAACCGCGCCGCACGTAGCCCTTGCCGAAATGCCGCTCCATCCGCGCCTGGATCAATTCCAGCCCCAGGGACATCACCCAATAAATGATCGCCGCCGTCGTGAGCATCTCGATATAGCGGTAGCTTGAGCGGCCATAGGACTGCGCCAGAAACATCACTTCCCACACGCCCATCACCGAGATCAGCGACGAATCCTTGAGCATCGAGATGAACTGGTTGGTGGCCGGCGGGATGATGGTGCGCATGGCCTGGGGCAGCGTCACGTGCCAGAAGATCGCCCTGTCGCGCATGCCCAGGGCCAGCGCAGCCTCGCGTTGACCATGGGGCACGCCGAGGATGCCGGCGCGGAAAATCTCGCTCAGATAGGCGCCGTAATTCAGTGACAACGCGATGATCCCGGCGACGATGGCGCCTGGCACCAGCCCCAATTGCGGCAGGCCCAGGTAGATCAACAGGATCTGGATCAGCAGCGGCGTGCCGCGAAAGAACGAGGCGTAGAAACTGGCGATGCCGAACGCCACGGCACTTTTGGACAGGCGCCCCAACGCGGTGATAAAGCCCAGCACCGACGACGCGACAATGGCGCACAGGCACAAGAACAGCGTCAGCGCCGCGCCTTGCAGGAAGCCGTTGGGCGCAAGGTGCAGGCCGACCAGGTTGGGCAGCTTGTCGAGGATGATCGAGAACTTCAGGTCAAAGCTCAGGAAAAAACTCGCAAACAGCGCGAACAGCGCCGCCCAGGTCAGGTAAAGCCGTAGGCGAAAACTCATCGGCTTATATCGGCGCCGATCCATTTTTGCGACAGCGCGCTCAAGGTGCCGTCCTGCTTGAGCTGGGCGAAGACCTCACGCACTTTGCTGTCCCACTGCGGGTCGCCTTTCTCGATGGCCACCGAGTTGGGCTCCGAGTACAGCGGCGCACCGGCGAGCTTGAAACGCTTGTCCTGGGTCAGGCGCGGCTGCGCGGTGACCAGGTTGGTGAGGATCGCATCCAGGCGCACGCCAGCGCCCAGGCCCAGATCCTGGAACGCCACGTTGTCGGTGTCGTACGGGGCGATCTGCACCTCCTCGAACGGGTACTGCAACTGCGTGTCTTCGGCGCCTTCGATCACCAGGTTCTTGTTCAGGTAGCTTTCGTAGCTGGAGGCGCTGGTGAGGCCGACTTTCTTGCCGCTCAGGTCCTTCGCATCGTGGATGCGATCGTCCTTGGCATTGACCACGATCACAGCGGGCGAGGCGTAGTACTCCACCGGGAAGTCGAACACCTCGGCGCGTGCCTTGCTTGGGGTCATGGAGCAGATGCAGATGTCGTAGCGCCCGCTCCAGCGGCCGGCGGCGATCACGTCCCAGGACGGGGTTTCCAGGCGCAACTTCACGCCCAGTTTTTGCGCCACGGCCTTGGCCACGTCCACGTCGAAACCGTCGAGCTGATTCTGGTCATTGAGAAATGAAAACGGCGGATAGCTTTCCATCAGCACGCCGACCAGCTCTTTCTTCTGCTCGACACGATCCAGCGTGGCACCGCCAAAGGCTTGGGTTGAAGCAGCCAACATCGTCAGGCCCAGGGCCAACAGCGGTCTGAATTTCAAAATCGAACACCTGAATAAAAAAGAGGTTGTTATTAACCGAACGGTACGCATTAAATAGTTATAAGAACGACTCTCATAGTGAGTTATTTTCATAAGCATATGAGTAAAAAGCATATGGGCGCAGTAAGCACAGTAATTCTCGATGGCGGCATGGGCCGTGAACTGCAACGCCGTGGCGCGCCGTTCCGTCAGCCGGAATGGTCGGCACTGGCCTTGAGCGAAGCGCCGCAAGCGGTGGAGGCGGTGCACGCGGCCTACATCGACAGTGGTGCTAATGTGATCACCAGCAACAGTTACGCGGTGGTGCCGTTCCACATTGGCGAAGCGCGGTTTGCCCAAGAAGGGCAGGCGCTCGCCGCCCTGGCCGGTGAGTTGGCGCGACGGGCGGTGCAGGCCTCCGGTAAAGCCGTGCAGGTAGCCGGCTCACTGCCGCCGCTGTTTGGTTCTTATCGCCCTGATCTGTTCCAGGCCGAGCGCGTCAGCGAGTTGCTCACCCCCTTGGTGAACGGCCTGGCCCCGCATGTCGATCTGTGGCTGGCGGAAACCCAGAGCTCGATCGCTGAAGCGCGGGCGATCCATGCCGGGCTGCCTAAGGATGGCAAGCCGTTCTGGCTGTCGTTTACCTTGAAAGACGAAGACACCGACGAGGTGCCGCGCCTGCGCTCCGGCGAACCAGTGGCGGACGCAGCCGAGGCGGCGGCGCAACTGGGCGTGCAGGTATTGCTGTTCAACTGCAGCCAGCCGGAAGTGATCGGCGCGGCCATTGATGCGGCGCGGGAAACTTTCGAACGATTGGGTGTAGCGATTCAGATCGGCGCCTACGCCAACGCCTTCCCACCGCAACCCAAGGAGGCCACGGCCAACGATGGTCTGGACCCGTTGCGCGACGACCTCGACCCACCCGGCTACTTGCAATGGGCGGCGGATTGGCAAGCGCGCGGCGCTAGCCATCTGGGTGGATGCTGCGGCATCGGACCGGAGCATATTGCGGTGCTGGCCCAGAAGTTGGCTGGCTGAGCCTAAGTTCGGAGAGTCGCCACCCTCCAATGTGGGAGCTGGCTTGCCTGCGATGGCATCAACTGGTTTTGCCTGATACACCGAGGTGTCTGTATCGCAGGCAAGCCAGCTCCCACACATGTGAGTATTAACCCCGACACTCGGTGAGTGTCTTCAACTGGCCCGAACCACTCTGGTTCGCCTCCGACAACCACGCCTCAAACCCGGCACCGACCTTCGGCCATTCCGAATCCAGGATCGAATACCACGCCGTATCGCGGTTCTGCCCCTTGACCACCATGTGCTGGCGGAACACCCCTTCAAAACTGAACCCCAAGCGCTCGGCTGCGTACTTGGACCGTGCGTTGCCGTTGTTGCACTTCCACTCCAGCCGACGGTAGCCCTGCTCGAACGCATACTTGGCCAGCAGGTACACCGCTTCGGTGCTTTTCGGCGAGCGCTGCATGGGTGCGCCGAAGGTGACGTGGCCGATTTCGATACGGCCTTGCGCCGGGACGATGGACATCAGGCTGAGGATGCCCTGAACCTGGCCCGTCGCACGGTCAATCACGCTGAAAAAGTACGGGTCGCTGTGGGCGGCGTGATTGTTCAACCAGGCGTCGAAGGCACTGCGCTCGGTGAACGGGCCGTAGGGCAAGTAATCCCACAGCTTCGGGTCGGCCCCTGGGCCGTTAAGGGCTTGCCACAGTTGATCGGCATGGCGCGCCGGGTCGAGCTTTTCCAGGTGGATAAAACGCCCTTCAAGCAGTTGCGCAGTCGGCGCCGGGACGCCTTTCCAATCAGCGAGGGAATTGATCATGCTGTGCTCCTTAAAGACCTTTGCGAAATTGGATGAAGCCTGGGCGTTCGGCGATGCGCTCATAAAGTTGGATCGCCGTGGCGTTGGTCTCATGGGTCAACCAGTGCACCTTGCAGCAGCCATCGGCCTTGGCGGTGGCGTAGACGAACTCAATCAATTGGCGTCCCACGCCCGTGCCACGTTGGGCCGGGTCAACCAGCAAGTCCTGCAGGTAGCAGGAGTTCTCGATGCTCCAGTTGGAGCGATGGTAGATGAAGTTGACCATGCCCACCGCCTTGCCGTCCTGCCAGGCCAGTGCCGAATGGGTCGGCTCGCTGGGGTCGATCAGGCGTTGCCAGGTGCTTTGGCTGACGGCGTCCGGCAATTCGGTGTTGTAGAACGTCAAGTAGGCCTGCCATAGCGGCAGCCAGGCGGCTTGGTCGGCGGCTGTGACCTGGCGAATGTCGATCAAGCTCATTCTGAAACTCCTTGGGGAATAAAGCGGGCGAGGGTCTGGTCACGTACATCGGCACTGGCGGCCAGGCCGTCACGTACACCGGCCATGTCGGCGGCGCTGCGGTTCTGGCTGAGTTTGCGTTTGCCCACCAGGCGTTCGATCGGCAGGGCAAAGCCGACAATGGCCTTGAGCATGCCGTCAATGTAGTCCGCCGGTGCGTCGCTGACACGCCAGGGTTGGGCGCGGCCGCTTTCATGGCGGTCGGTGAGGTCGGTGACCACTTTGAGCAAGCGCTCGGCGTCGCTGAATACCGCAGGCGTGCCATAGGCGTGCACGGCGATGTAGTTCCAGGTCGGGACCACTTTGCCGTGCTCGGCCTTGGCGGGGTAAAACGCCGGGCTGATATAAGCGTCGGCACCGGCGAAGATCACCAGCGCTTCACCGCCATTTTGCAGCTCGCGCCATTGCGGGTTGGCCTTGGCCAAGTGACCGTACAGCGTGCCGTTGGGCCCTTCATCGGGGTTGAGCAGCAAGGGCAAGTGGCTGGCTTGCAGGCCGTTTTCACCCACGGTTACCAACTGCGCCAGACGGGTATGCTGGATCAGTTGCTGGATTTCGGGCAAGTCATCGAGAGCAAAGGCGCGGGGTGTGTACATGGAGATTTTCCTTGGCGAATGCCTGCATCCTAGGCAGGCTATTGGTTCGTTGTAAGAGCCATCTAGCGCTATTTTCATAGGTCCAATATGCTGCCTGTTTCGCCACCGCTGTCCTTCAACCCCGCCGGTATCGAGCTGGACCGCCGCCAGGGCCTCACGCGCCAGCTTTATGAGGCCCTGCGTCAGCGGGTATTGGATGGGCGATTGGTCAGCGGCACGCGGTTGCCCGCAACCCGAGATTTGGCGACAGCCTTGTCGATTTCCCGCAACAGCGTGGTGCGCGCCTACGACCAGTTGTATGCCGAAGGGTTTATCGAGAGCCGGGTGGGTGATGGCACCTATGTTGCCCAATTGCCGATGCCCCAAAAACTATCCACAAAAGTATCCACAGGGTTGCCAACAGGCTTATCCCCAGGGTTATCCACAAAATGGGCAAATTTACCCGAGGATTTGGATGACGAAGTTATCCACAGTGCCGGGTTGGCGCGGGTAAAAGACCACCACCTGCCTCAGCCGCCTTCGGGGCCGCCTCGGGCATTTCGCGTGGGCGTACCCGCCTTCGATCTGTTCCCGTTTGAGGTATGGGCCAAGCTGAATGGGGCGTTCTGGCGCAAACCCGACCTGGAACAGCTGTGCTATGGCGACCCGGCCGGTGACGGTCGCCTGCGCGGTTTGATCGCCGCGTACCTGCGCAGCTCGCGCGGCATGCAATGCACGGCTGAACAAATTGTGATCACCAGCGGCGCACAGCAGGCCATCAGTCTTTGTGCACAGTTGCTGGTGGAGCCTGGGGATGGTGTGGCGGTGGAAAACCCTGGCTATCGCGCGGCCGGCCATGCATTCGCTTTGGCCGGGGGGCGACTGCACGGCGTGCCGGTTGACGGTGAGGGCATGGACTGCCAGGTGCTCAGTACCCTCAATGATTGCCGCGTGGCGTATGTCACGCCTTCCCATCAGTATCCGCTGGGCGTGGTGATGAGCCTGGCACGCCGCCTGGAATTGCTGGCCTGGGCCGAGCGTTCAGGCGGCTGGATCGTGGAGGACGATTACGACGGCGAGTACCGCTACAGCGGAGCGCCGCTGTCACCGTTGGCTGCGCTGGACCGCAGTGGCCGCGTGCTGTACGTGGGCACCTTCGGCAAGGTGGCGTTCCCGGCGTTGCGCCTGGGTTACCTGGTGTTGCCACCGGGCCTGGTGCAAGCCTTCACCCGTCGCCGCGCGGTGGACGTGCGTCACTCCGAAGTCAGCACCCAGGCGGTGATGGCCGAGTTCATGGCGGCAGGGCACTTCCAGCGCCACATTCGCCGGATGCGCCGTGCTGCGTTGAGCCGTCGCAATGCCTTGTTGGCGGGATGGCCAGAGGCATTGCCCGGTGTTGGCCCATTGCCCAACGTTGCAGCGGGACTGCACTTGACGGTGCGTGTCGACAGCGTGTACCGAGAGCAACAATTGCTAAAGCAAGCTCATGCAGTCGGTGTAGAGATCAACGGCTTGAGCACCTATTGGCTGCCAGACTCCAGCACACCGCCGGACCAACGCGCCGGCCTGGTGCTGGGGTTTGCTGCCGTGCCTGAGTCGGGCATTGCGCAGGCGCTGGAGCGTTTGCGTCTGGCTTGGCTGCCATAAGCCGATCAGGTGTTGAAGAACAGCGACTGGGCCAGTTGGGCGCCGATGCTGCTGCGATGGATTTCAATCATGTCCCAGTCACTGGGGCCGGTGCGCTGATAGGCACCGCCTAGACGTTGTTGCTCGCGGGTCTTGAGGTGATCCTTGGTGAAGTTTTCCAGCGCGGCATCTTTTGTTTCATAGTGAAAGTGCGCGTACCACAGCACAGTGCCGTTTTCTTTGTCGCGAATCTCGTACTCGTCCAGATAGTCCTTTTTGGGCCCCTTGAGGGGGCGGCGGCTGATGACCTTGACGATGCGGATCAACCCTTGGCTGTTGAGCCAGTCAACCCGTTCGGCGGTTGGCGCTTGATGCTTGATCATGTCGATGTAGTGTTTTTTACCCAGCCGATAGAGGCGTTGCGCCGCGTCGTTGAGCTGGCGCTTGGTTGAGGCGGCAGAGGCGTGATCGCTTTCAGTAAGATTGCGCTCGGTCAGGGCTTCTTCGATATCGTTTGAGGCTTTTTCCAGCGCCTTTGCATGATCATCGAACATGTCTTGAATATCCTGCGGCGCATGCCAGGGTTTCCTGGAGAAACCCTGGTATTTACGGGTTTCAGCTTGTTCGCCATCCAATAGCGCTTGCCCCGCGTTGATGCTGGTGTCCAGATCCACAGCTACCGGTGCGCTTGGCTGCGATGGGGCTTTCTGCCGTTTAACCCAGACTCCCGGTGCCTTCTCATGAAACGTGGCGAGCACCTTGCCGGTCATGTGTGCCTTGACGTCGACCAACGAACTGTCTGCTTGGCGGGGCTCACCCATCACCAAGCCGTGATGACGTGTCTTGATCACTTTACGCCTTGGGGCGGGCTCGGCCCTGGAGCTGCCGGGCTTGGGCTGCTGGGCTTTTTTCTCTCGCAGGAGGTAGGCCAGGTCGTGGATGGCCCGTTGGCTGAACTCGCTTATTTGCAGGCGAAAACGTTCGAGGCGGGGTTTGAGCAAGTGCTGCGGGTAATCGGCATGCAGATCCAGCAGGCGTTGGTCGGCGCTGGAAAATTGCTCAACGAGGCTGTTGAGCACCTCGATACGATTATCCAGCGAGGCGCCATTACCGCGTTCAATAATCTCACTGAAACTTTCAACGTTGATTTCGGCTGAATCGACGATCTGGCCCATTCGCTCACGCACGGTGGCTGGAACCTGGCTTTGCGTCTCATCGATACACAAGTAACGGCCCAAGCCAATCTCGAGAGATTTGAGTTCAATGAGCGTGAGCTGCGGCAACTCTCGCATGGTTTTACGAATGATAGCCGCGCCTTCATCTCCCAGGGTTTTAAGTTCGTTGAAGCGGTCGTTGATGAATTCCAGCCGCCTGATGATGCCAAGGTTCTGAGTGGACAGGGTTTTTGCGATTTTTGCCTGGTTTTTATAGTCAATGTCTACCTCGGCATCAAGAACCGGCAACGACGCCTTCAAGGCTTTCTCGTAGCTCTTCACCTGTTGCTCCATGGCTATCTGTGTCAGTTGCACCTGTTGTTTCAGGTAACCGCTCATGTTGCTCTGGTAGGTGGGTACCGTGTCGATGATGCTCAAGGACTTCAGCTGGCTGATCGCTTCGTCGTACGCCGCCAGCCGTCTGTCGACCTTATCGATGAACGCTGTACGCTGCAGGTCTGTGGACGGCCCCGGGGTAGCGTCCAGCGCGGGCTTTGATTCAAGCACGTCCAATTGTTGACTGGCGGCGACGGCGTCAAAGGCGTTGAGCTGGCTCTTGAGTGCTGCAATGCGCGCAGGCTGATCGACCTTGACCGCCCGCCGGCGGTTTCTAAGACCGCCGCCGCGCAGTCGCAGGCGGATGTCGACAAACCACTGGCCCGCCAGGTTGCCGATCAGCGGCGGGCCTGTACGTAAGGGAGATTTGGAGTCGATGATAATGACACTGTCGTTGTCATCCACGATGACTTCGAACCAGCGCTCACCAACGGGTGCAAACCACCGATCCGCGAGTGGATAGAGATTGAGGTGGCGGCCGGGGGTTTTATTTTGCTCGCCAAGCTTATCGGGTTTGGCAACATTAAAACTGTCGAGTGTTCTGGCCAGTCCCAGGCGACTATGGCTCAGGGCGCCGCGCGTGTGTACGGCACCTTCATGCTTGGCAGGTAGTTGATTGTCGGGAATATCCGGTTGCTGCACGCAGGTATATTTTTTCTCGGCAACCGGCGGTTTGCTCACCGTTTCGATTGTCGTTTGTTCGGATTCAGGCTCAATCCTGGCCGCATCGAACTGCTTTCGAGGTCGCGGATGGCGCAGGGCTATATGCAGAGTCAGCGCCATTCCCAGGTTGAGGAATACATCCACCAACGCAGTCCAGGCCGTTGAGTGGTCATCCTTGTTCACGGCCTCCTCGGCAGCTTGCAGGTCGTCCATGATTTGCCAGATCCAGGCGGCGACTCCCAGGGTGCGGCCCATGAACGGCAGCGCGGCACTGAATATTTGCCAACCTGCATGTCGAAAGGTCGCCCACCGTTTCTGTACGTTGGATACCGACTGGCGTGTTGCCAATTCGACCATGGCATTGGCATTGGCCTTGAACAGCGTCGCTAACGCGTCATTGCCTATTTCTTCGTTGGTCAGCGTCACGGGGCCGCTCATGTACAGCACGGTAAGCGGCTCGACCAGTGCGCGCACCACGGTCCAGGGCGAGGGAAGGGTGTCGGGGAACACATATTGTGCATAGTTGAAGCGTTGCGCGTCGGGCAGCCAGGCCAGCACTGACTCGCGCAAGGTACGGTCATGTTTGATGGCGTACAGCAGGTTTTGCCGCGATGCAAATTGCATCAGCGTCGGTTCGAGCAGGGGCCGATAAAGCACGCAGGGGCCGGCGTCGGAATGCCTCGGGCCGATCACGAACATATTGGCGACCACGTCTTGCTCATGGCCGGGGCGCAAGGTGGGCACAAAGGCCAGGCAGCGAATGACAATGGGCTGCCCATCTACTTTGCGCTCCTGCTCTTCGTTGTGCATCACCGCGGCGATGTAGCGGTAACCGCGTTCATCGATGCCGCCCTGGCCGCGGATTTTCATCTGCAAGGCCAGCAGTGGCAGTTGCACCTGAAGGTGGCGGGTGTAGATCTGCTGCCGATGGCGCGATTGCTGTGGATCATCGAGCAGTTTTTGTTTGACCAGAGCTGGGTAGTTCTGGCCTATATCAATGTCTTCTATGACGTCTTTCAGAAAGCGGTAAGTCAGCCATGTGGGTACACCGTTGTCCTTGCCGTTGTAGTGCACGGTCGCGTTGCCGGTAGGCAAGCCGGTAAGGTTTTCCAGGGCGAGGTCGATCAGGTTACGACGAGTGATGTCGACGGCACCCGGAATGACAAATGTGCCCCACAGAACCGGGCTTTCAATCACAACCTCGACCTTATCCAGATTCAGACGCACGCCCTTTTCCGGGACGCGGATATGGCTTTGCAACTGAGTCCGGGCATAGTCACGAATAGACGGAATGCCGTCTTGGAATGTTTCGCCGTGGTAATGGGTGTGCAGTCGGGCCAGGTCGATCATATAGCGGCTGTAGGCGGCGGTATCGGAGTGGGTCGCCGAGGTCAGCCAGTCCGGGAGTTGTTGGTGAATCTGGCGAATATTCGACAACTGGTGATCGCTCATCTCTTCGATGCTCGGCACGATGCGGGCGACCGTTGGGGCGCGCGGCTGATCCTGCAGGCCGGCCCCGCCGAGGCTGCCAATGACCTGGATTTGCAGCGAGATCAGTGTGCAGGCCAGCGCATCGAAGAAGTTGCCATCAGGCTCGTACAAGCGCCATTGCAAGGTAGCGTCCTGCTCTGGTGCATTCAGCCTTGCCGGCAGCGAAGCACCGAACTGGTCCAATGACTCGAACGTCTCATACCCGCTCACAAGCGAGTGCGTCAGCACTATCGGGCGGTTCTTGTGTTCGCCCACCAATACGGAAAGGTCCAGGAAGTAGAGGTGGGTAGATTGGCCATCTTCAAGAATATCCACGTCAACCAGGTAGGCATGGCTTTTATAGGGGTCTTTCAGCGAACGCCTGGCTCGGTCGGGCTCCTGAAAAACCGTGCGGGCCATGGCGCATTCGTGCTCATCCAGACCTTGCTCTTCGGTGATGTTCCACACGTTTCTCAACGCGCTGGAGAAGGCCTGCCAGCGTGGGCCGGCGGCGCCGTTGGACGCGTTCCAGAAGTCCAGCTGCTGCTCCTGGAACGCGGCGAACAGCAGGTCGGATAACTCGTTGATCAGACGTGCAATGGCATCGATTTTCACCGCGAGGTGTACAGGAGCCGTAGCGTTGGGTTGTAGCGTGAGGAAGTGTTGACCGTCGAGGTAGGTCACCCTGTCGCTGGACAGTGCCTGATGAGCAAGCACTGAGGTGAGCGATTCCACAGCAGCCGGCGCGCGCTCGACGGCGTTACCGACCACCTCCCATTGAGGGCTGACTACCACGGCCAGATCGGGGTCGATATTCAGGTTGGGATACAACTCTTTGAGTGCAGAGCGCAGGGTGGTGGCGGCAACTTCCCGGGCGGTGGGGCCAGTGGTTAACTGGGTAAGCAGTTCATAGGTACTGGGCGGACGTTGGTTATTAGCGGTGTCATTGGGCATGTGCAGCTCCTCTGCATTCGATGGCCCGGACGGGCTTCGCAAATGAGCAAAGTAGCGAGCTGTGTTGCGTCGAGGGCGGTAGATACGTCGAGGCGCATCTACGCCCGCCAGTGTTTCACGTGCCGGATTTGATCTTGGTCCAGGCTCTGGTCCTGGCGCGCTCCGCATCACGCCCCAGAGGCTTTAACGTATACAGCGTCGCCATCGCCGCTTCGGTCGGGTAAAGGTTGGGGTTGTTGCGAATGGTCGGATCGACCCGTTCGGTCGCATCCTTGTTAGGGTTGGGATAGCCGACAAAATCGCTGATGGGCGCAATGACCTCGGGCTGTAGCAAGTAGTTGATAAAGGTATAGGCGTCCTGTGGGTTTTGCGCGCCCTTGGGGATGGCGAGCATGTCGAACCAGATCGGCGCGCCCTCTTTGGGCAGGCGCATGTCCACGGTGACGCCGTTTTTTGCCTCTTTGGCACGGTTGGCGGCCTGGGAGAAACTGCCGGAATAACCCACCGCGACACAGATGTCGCCATTGGCGATGTCCGCCATGTATTTGGAAGAGTGAAAGTAGGTGATGTACGGGCGGATCTTCATCAACAGCGCTTCGGCCTTGTCGTAGTCCTTGGGGTTGCTGCTGTTGGGGTCCAGGCCCAGGTGCTGCAACGCCAGGGGCAGGATCTCCGAGGGCGAGTCCAGCAGTGCGACGCCGCATTGCTTGAGCTTGCTGATGTTCTCTTCCTTGAAGATCAGGTCCCAGCTGTCCACGGGGGCGTTGTCGCCCAGGGCCGCCTTGACCTTGGCTGGGTTGAAGCCGATCAGGATGGTGCCGTACATGTAGGGCACGGCGTATTGATTGCCGGGGTCGTTGGCTTCGATCAGCTTCATCAGTTTGGGGTCAAGATGGTTCCAGTTCGGCAACTGGCTGCGGTCCAGGGGCTGGAACACGCCGGCTTCGATCTGTTTGGCCAGGAACACGTTGGACGGCACCACCACGTCATAGCCGGAGTTGCCGGTGAGCAGTTTGGCTTCCAGGGCTTCGTTGGTGTCGAAGATGTCGTAGACCAGCTTGATCGACGGGTGCTGGGCCTTGAAGTCTTCCAGCGCCTTGGGCGTGATGTAGTCGAACCAGTTGTAGACCTTCAGGGTTTTTTCTTCGGCCTGGGCTGCGCCGCTGACAACCACGGCGCACAGGGCGAGCGACTTGAGCATGTTCATTGGGCTGCTTCCTCGAAACCTTCCAGCACGTTGACGGCGTTGATGCCGATTTCTTCCACCGCGTAGCCGCCCTCCATCACGAACAGCGTGGGTTTGCCCAGGCGGGCAATGCGTGCGCCCATGGTCAGGTAGTCCGGGCTGTCGAGCTTGAACTGCGAGATAGGGTCGTCCTTGAACGTGTCCACGCCCAGGGACACCACGATGATGTCGGCGGCGTAGCGCTCGATTTCGGCGCAGGCCTGTTCCAGCGCGGCGCTCCAGGCCTGCCAGCCGGACCCGGCCGGCAACGGATAGTTGAAATTGAAACCCGCGCCTTCGCCTTCGCCGTGCTCATCGGCATAACCGAGGAAGAACGGAAACTCTGCCTCCGGATGGCCGTGAATCGAGGTGAACAGCACGTCGCTGCGCGCATAAAAAATCGACTGCGTGCCGTTACCGTGGTGGTAGTCCACGTCGAGGATCGCGACCTTTTTGCAGCCATGATCAAGGAATGCCTGGGCTGCGATGGCCGCGTTGTTGAGGTAGCAATAACCGCCCATCAAATCGCTGGCGGCGTGATGCCCCGGCGGGCGGCACAGCGCGAAGGCACTGTGGGCACCTCGGGCGATAGCGGCCTGGGCGGTGAGGGCAACTTGTGCTGCGCTGTAGGCCGCTTGCCAGGTGCCGGAAGTGATCGGCGCACCACCGTCGAAGCTGTAATAGCCCAACTGGCCGTGCAGGCTGGTGGGCATCACGCGGCGCAACGTGCGCGCAGGCCAGGTGTAGGGCAACAGATCGCCGTCCTGGCCGTATTCGGTCCAGCGCTGCCAGGCGCCTTTGAAGAAGTCGAGGTAGTCGCGGCTGTGAATACGTTGCAGCGGTGCCAGGCCGAAATCCAGCGGCGCTTGCACGGGCCCCAGGTCCCGCGCCTTGACCCGTTGCAGCACATGGTCGGCGCGCGAGGGCATTTCGAAGCAGGGCATCAGTTGCCCGTCCATCAGTTCACAGCGGCCATGGTGCAAATGATGATCGTCCGAGTAGATCGTCAGCATGTTGTTGTTCTCCGAAGGCTCTGGGGTATGCCTTGCAGTGTTGCCAGACGCCGGGTTTTGGAGAACGGCAGGAGCGGCCAAAAGGGGATCGATATGGCCAATGTGTCTGTCCGCTATTCGCCCCTTGCTAAGGCCTGAACTGACTCGGTGCCACACCGCTCCAGCGCACGAACGCATGCCTGAAGCTCGCGGTCTCGCTGAAGCCCAGTTGCTCGGCGATCCGGTAGATCGGCAGTTCATCCTCCCCCAGCAACTGTTTGGCGCGTTCGAAGCGTAGTTCGTCGAGCAACTCCTGATAGCTGCAGCCCAAATCATGCAAATGCCGGCGCAGGGTACGTGCTGAACAGTTCATCTGCCCTGCCAGTCCCTCCAGGCCCGGAGCGGCATTCAGTTGCGCGGCCAGTAACAGGCGCACACGCCCCAGCCAGGCCTGGCGACCGGTGAACTCGGCATTCTGCCGCCGGCAGCGTTCCACCATGGCGCAGTGGGTGACGGCGTCGGCCAGCGGCAGGGGTTGATCGAGCCAGTCACGGTCGAACGCAAAGGCATTGCTGGAGGCGCCAAATTGCAGCGGGCAGTCGAAGCGTTCGGCGTAGCGTGCTCGATAGTCGGGCGCTGGGTATTCGAAGCGCGCGCCGAGTAATGGCAGTGGTTGGCCGAGCAGATCGTCGCCGATGACTTTCAGCGAGAGCAGGCAGAACTCGACATTGAAGGCGTGCAGGGCTGGATCTTCGCGATAGTCACTGGCGCTGAACCAGACACGCTGGCCGTCCTCCTCCAGGCTCAGTTCAAAAAGTGTTCCCAACAGCGCCGGGTAGCGCAGGGCCAGGCGCAAAGCGTCACCGAAGGTGGCACTGGTGAGCAGTGCATAACCGAGCATGCCGTAGGATGACACATGCATGCGCCGGCCCAGTTCCAAACCGATACCCCGGCGCAACGCCACGGCGTTGGCGCATACGCGCATTTCCTGATGAGTGGTAATACGCGTATCGGCGCGGCCCAGGTCGGCACTGCTGATGCCACTGCCGGCCAGAAGGGTTTGGCTGGGTATGCCGTCAGGCTTGAACGTCTCCAGTATCAGCGAGACCGCATTGAGGGTGGTCAGGTGTGAATGCAGCATGATGGGTTCCAGCCTGGGTTTGCCAGGCTGGAGCAAGTTATGTGCCGTTGCGCGAGGGGGAGGTCAATAGACCTCTGGCGGGAAAAACAAGCGCTGGGCTTGCGTCAGGTTGATGGAGCTGCGGTAGTAGTTGATCTGTTCCTCTGCGTTCAAGTCGGTGATCGTGTCAGCCACCTCTTTGAGCTGTTCTTCTGCTGGTGTTTTCAACCGTGCATGGAGAAATCTGTTAAGTGAAGCGTGGGCGCTCGAGTATTGGAAATGTGCATACCAGAGGGGTTTGCTGGTAGACAGATCAATGACGGCATACTCATCTTGATAGCTCCAAGTGGCGCCCTTGAGAGGCTGGCGGGTCGTGACCTTTTTGATCGCAATTTCGCGGTGGTTAATGAGCCAGTCGACATGGGCAATGGTGGGTGGCTGTTGCTTGATCAGCTTTGCCACGGTTTCAGTGGCTCGTGCGTAAAGTGCTTTTGTGGCAGCCTTGAGTCGTTTGCGCAGGTCTGCGCTGGATTGCTTGGTTTGTGCCGTGACTTTGGCTTTGATCAATGCCTCGTCAATATCTTGCTCGCTGCGCTCGAGCAACCAGGCGTGCTGGTGAAACATGTACTCGATGCCGATGGCCGTGCGCGAGGTATCGTTGGCTTGTTGGCTGGCGCGTTCTTGAAACTTCGGCAATTGGGCGAGTAGTTTCTCGCCCGCGGTGGTGGCGTCGTGGAGCGTGAGCGTTGTGGATGTGGCCTGTGTCGGGGGCGTTTCGATGTGCTCGACCCACATACCCGGAGTCTTCTCATGAAAGGTGGCCAGGACCTGACCGGTTATTGGGGTCTTGATATCAACGAACCTTGATACGGTCCCTATGGGGTCCAAGCGGGGTTCGCCAATCAACACGCCGTTGTAGCGTGTCTGGATAAATTTCTTCAGCGGCCTGGGTGGCGCAGGGGGAGGGGTGGGCTTGATTCGCTTCAGTTTCTGTTCCTCGTGCAGCGGGACAAGTTCCGCCTTGGCGCGGTTGGCGAACCCTTGCAGCGATCGACTCAGGCGTTCCAGGGGTTGGGTCCGGATCTGCTCGGAGAACTCTTGAGAAAAGTCCTTCAAGCGCTCATCGATGAACTTGAACTGCTCCACTAGATTGCTCAAGGCATCAATACGCTCGTCCAGGCGATATTCGCTTCGCTCATCCAGGGTGTCACGTAGGGTCTGTACCGCGACGTCGGCACTGTCGAGCGTGTCGTTGAGCAACTCCCAGGCGTGGGGTTCGGTTGCGAGGGATTCAGGGGCCAGGCACAAGTGACGCGCCAACGTCACCTGCAGGGCCCTGAGATCGTCGCTCGTATAGCGGGGCAGTTTGAGCTTGCTCTCCCTGATTATGTCGAATCCGGCCGGGCCGAATTTACGTAGTTCGGTGAAGCGTGACTGAGCGTAATCCAGGCGCTTGATCATGTTGTCGCTCATATCGACGATCTGTTGGTAGTACGCGATATCGCTGGTATGAGGTGGCGGTGCATGGGTTGGGAGCTGGTCCAGAACGGGCGAAAGTTTTGAAGTAAAGGGGACAAGTTCTTCGTTTACCCCTGCTTCATTGAGCGCCAGTTGGGCCTGTAGATAGCCAATGGCTTTTACTTGGAATTCAGGCTCCGAGGTGAAGACGGCGATGGTCATCAGGTGTTGCCTTGCTTGTTCGTAGTCTTCCGATTGGCCATCGAGCGTGTCCAGGTAGGCCTGGCGTTTGGCTTGGGCACTGGTACTGGGGGCCTCGTCCATTGCTTTGCGGGTTTCTTGCAGTAGGCGCTGCTGGGTTTTCTTCGCGCTTTCAAACGCTTTCAATTTACTGCGCGATGCGTCAGCTTCGGTGATCGCAAGGTCCTTGGCGGTATTTTTCAACCGATCGGTACTGGGTTTGCGCAGGCGCACCCGGTGGTCGACGGACCATTCGCCCTGAGCGTTGTGAATCAGTATGGGGCCGATGCGGTTGGCCTGGTTGGGGTCAATGACAACAATGTTTTTATCGTCGTCCACTTTTACCATGAACCAGTTTTCGCCGACCGGAGCGTAGTGTTGCTCTCCTAACTGATACAGGTATCGGTCAGCAGCCGGCTGGTCTATGACGGCGCCGAGGTCAGCGGGCTTTTCTGTTTTAAAGCTTTCAAGCATCGAGGTTTCCAGCGCTGGCGTGCGGTTGATTGCGCCGCTCGTGTTCAGCGCGATCTCGTGATCGGGAGGCGGGGCCAGCGAGGTTCGCTCAGGCAGTTGCTCGACGGTGAAGCTTATCGTGCTGGAGGGGCCCGGCGTTTCAGGCGCAAGCTCGGTCGTCTTGACTTTGGTGGGCTCGATCCTGGCCGGTTCGAACTTAGGTCTGCTGCGCTGTGCGCTGTGTAAGGTGATCGCCATACCCAGGTTAAGCAGCACATCGGTCAGCGCAGACCATTGTGCAGGCTTGTCGCCCTCCTCATGGGCCTGGGCAAAAGTTTCCAGCTGTTCGACGATTTGCCAGATCCACGCACTAGTGCTTGCGACGCGCCCCATAAAGGGCAGTGCGGCATTGAAGAGCACCCAACCGGCCTGCTTTAGCGTGTCCCAGCGGCTTTCGGCATTCGATACCGATTGGCGGTCCGCCAGTTCAATCAGCGCTTTGGCGTTGCTTTCGAACAGCGTCTTGAACATATCCCCGTTGAGGCTCTCCTCACCAAGACTCACGGGACCGCTATAGGTCCATAGCTCGATGGGGTTTACCAGAAAGTCGGCGATGACCCACGGCGACGGCCAATGACTGGTAAAGACATAATTGGCGTAGTGGTTACGCACCGCGTCCGGTAGCCAGCTAATCACCGAATCGCGCAACGTGCGCGACTGGCTGATGGCATACAGCAAGTTTGCCGGTGATGGGTATTGCAGCAACGCGGGTTCAAACAACGGGCGGTATAGCAGGCAAGGGCCGTCTTGAGCATTTTCTGGGCCGATGATGTACATATTGGTGACGTCATCGTTGCCGTTGATGAGCCGGCGCTTGGGGTTGAAGCTCAGGCGTCGCATCATGATGGCTTTGCCGTCGACGTAATGGTCGCCGCTTTCAGGCTGCATCACAGCCACAACGTAGCGGTAGCCGCGCTCGTCAATCCCGCCCATGCGGCGAATCTTGTGCTGTAAGGCCAGCATCGGCAATTGGACTCGCAGGTGATCGCGGTACAGTTTTTTGCGACGTGACGCCTCGGCCGGGTCATCCAGCAGTTTGCTGCGGATCAGTGCTGGGTAGGTGACACCGATATTACAGCGGCTGATCAGTGTTTCGAGGTAAGCCACGGTTATCGGATCCGGTATGGATTGGCGGATGTCGCTCAGCAACGTTTTATTACCGGTGGGCAGTGCAATCAGGTTTTGCAGCGCCAGTTCGGCAAGGCTGAGCGTGGTGGTTTCGAACTGCCCGGGCACGGTGAAAAGGCCCCATACCACCAGGCTCTTGACCTGGATTTTCAGCTTGTCGAGCTTCAGGTAATGCAGCGTCGGGTGGTCCTTGAGCAGCTCGATTTTCAACTGGTCCAAGGCGAACTGATGAATGCTTGGAATACCGTCATCGTAGGTCTTGCCGGCATTCAGGCTATTGAGCGAGGCCAAGTCCTTGAGGTGGCGTGAATAAAGCGACTGATCGCTGGCAGAGGCATCGGTCAGCCAGTCCGGCAGTTGGGTTTGATACCAGCCTGGGCCCGGCCCTTTGGCGATGGCTTTTTCGGCAGGCATCGGGAGTGTTTGCAGGGGCGGGTGTTTCGTGCCGGGCTGTTTGTACTCCCCGGTTTTGAGGCTTTCCACAGCCTCAAGTTGCAGGGCGATCAGCTTGCAGGCAGCGTGCTCGAAAAAATCGCCGTCAGGTTCATAAAGGCGCCACTCCAGGCGATCAAAAGCCTCCGGTTGCTCCAGGTGATCCTTCAACGAATCGCCTAGCTGTTGGTAGGTGTCGTATTTCTCGTATCCCTTGAAGGGTGAGTAACAGAGGATCAGGGTTTTGTCTTCGAGTTTGCCCTCGAGCACGGTCATGAATACTTGGTCGGTGTGCTGCGTCTTGGAACCTTTGACCAGGTCGGCATCAATCAGATAAGCGCGGCTGCCATAAGGGTTATTGTCTTGGCGAGCGGAGCGGGTGGGTGCATGAAACAGCGTTCGGGCCATCGTGCAGTCTTCGTCGGTCCAGGCATCGACGTGTTGCACATTCCAGGCCCCGCGCAGGCTCTGGGTGAGTGTTTGCCAGCGAGGACCGTTGCCGTTGCTCTGGTTCCAGAACGTTACCAACTGTTCCTGAAAGGCCCGGTAGACCACCGGCGCCAGGGTATTGATCAGATTGGCGATTTCGACAATACGCACGGGCAAATGAAGCGGGGAGGTGGTCAACGGCTTCAGGGTCAGGAAGTGATTGCCCTCGACGCACAGCGTCGGCACCTTGAGGATGGCCTGCCGGGCCAGGATACTGCTCAAGGTTTCATAGCGTGTTGGCCCTGGCACGATCTGGTCATCGATGAGCTCCCAGGTGGGAGTGCCCATCAGTGTCATGGCCGGGTCGATGTCCAGGTCGGGGTATTTCTCCAGCAAAGACTGGCGCAGCAGTTCGCGAGCCGCTTCCCGGAACGAAGGTCCGACGGACAGTTGAGTGGTCAGTTTGTGTGTTTCAGTGTCTGGAGGCGTTTGCTGCGAGGGTGTGGAACTGGAGGTCGTCATGCGGGCATCCCTGTCTTGCCGATCAATGGAAAAGCCGAGCGCAGGCTCGGGTTTTCCATGTTAGGTATCGGCAAGCAGGGAATTGCAGTGCTTATGTAGGGCTGTCTTGGGCGTTCAAGCTGGCTGGGTATGCAGGTCCAGCTCTACCAGGCGTCGCACTTCATCCACGGCAAGGCCGGCACCCAGCAAGGCGTGCAACTTGCCGAACGCGGCTTCGCGGGTCATCCCACCGCCGGACAACACGCCGGCGCCCCGCAAACGGCTGCCGGCCTCGTAGACATCCAGCTCTACACCGCCTTCATGGCACTGAGTGATGGCGACCACCACCACACCTTGATCCTGCGCACGCTGCAAGCTGGCAAGAAATTGCGGGTTATCGCTCGGCCCGGTGCCGCTGCCGAAGCACTCCAGCACCAAGCCTTGAATGCCGCTGCCGATGATTGCGTCCAGCTGTGCAGCCTCGAAACCGGGTATCAGCGGCAGTACGCCGACGTTCGCCAAGGCTTTGGGCTGACGGTAATCCAGCGCTGCCGGCAGGGTTTGGGCGCGGGCGAAGTCGTCCTGGCGTTGCAAGGCTGCAAACGGGTTGCGCCCAAAACTGCGAATCTTCGCGCAGCGGGTCGGCGCCATCAGCGCGCCGTGGAAGTACAGGTGCACCCCCGGCTTCAACCCCTCGCCCAAGGCCGTCAACGCCCCGCTGACGTTTTCCCAGGCATCGCTGTCGGGCACACCGGCTGGCAACATCGAGCCGGTGAACACCACCGGCACCGGCAGGCCCAGCAGCTGGAAGCTCATGGCCGCCGCGCTGTAGGCCAGGGTGTCAGTGCCGTGCAGGATCAGCACCGCATCGCAGCCGTCGTCCACTGCTTCAACCACGGCGGTACGCAGGCGCTGCCAGTAGGCAGGGTTCATGTTGGCGCTGTCGATCAGTGGTGACATTTCCCGAAAGCGCCACGCGGGCAGGTCTGCGTCGGCAAATTGTTCACGCATACGCACTTCAAAACCAGACGCGGGCGCCAGGCCATTGGCGCTGGCCTGCATGCCAATGGTGCCGCCGGTATAGAGCACCATCACGTTATTAGCTGATTGCATCGAAAATCTCCTGAACGAAAAACGCCGCCGGGCCCAGAGCATGCCCAAGGCCGGGCGGCGTGTCATCTAGCCGTGATTAACGTTGCGCTTGAGCGCTCAGTTCCGCTGCCGGGGCCGCTTCGGTTTTCACCGGGTTGGCCGGCCAGGCCTTGCGGTCCAGGTCCAGGTCGGGGAACTGACTGGAATCGAACACCGGGGTCTTGATACCCGCCGCGCGCTGGTTGTCGTAGTCGTTGAGGATGCGCATGGCAATCTTGAACAGGAACGCCAGGGCGAACAGGTTGACGAACGCGAGCATGGTCATGGTGATGTCGGCGAAGGCGAACACCGTGCTCAGGTTCTCGATGGAGCCCCAGAAAATCAGCACCAGCACCAAAGCGCGATAACCCATCAGCACCTTGCGGTTGTTGCCGACCAGGAAGCGCAGGTTGCTCTCGCCCAGGTAGTAGTTGTACATGATCGACGTGAACACGAACAACGCCAGGGCCACCGAGATGAACATGCGGCCCCAGTCACCCACTACCGCCGCCAGGGAGTTCTGGGTCAGGGCAATGCCGTCGCCTTCAAAACCTGGGGTGTAGAAACCGGAAAGCAGGATCAGCAACGCAGTACAGGTGCAGATCACGAAGGTGTCGAGGAACACGCTGAACGCTTGCACCACGCCTTGGGCGATAGGGTGCTCTACCGACGCCACTGCCGCCACGTTAGGCGCACTGCCCAGGCCTGCTTCGTTGGCGAACACGCCGCGCTTTACACCCATGATGATCGCGCTGCCCACCAGGCCGCCGAAGGCTTGGTCGAGGCCGAACGCGCTCTTGACGATGGTCGCCAGCATGGCCGGTACGTGGTCGAATTGCAGCACGATCACGTACAGGGTCACGGCGATGTAGACCAGGGTCTTGACCGGCACCAGCAGGTCGGCGATCGAGGCAATACGCTTGATCCCGCCGATGAACACCAGGCCCAGCAACACCGCCAGCGCGAGGCCGGTGTAAGTGGTGTCGAGGCCGAAGGCGTTGTTCAGCGAGTGGGTGACAGCGTGGGCTTGCAGGCCGTTGAAGGCAAAGCCGAAGGTCACCAGCAGCAGGAACGCCATGACCATCCCCAGCCAGCGCTTGTGCAGGCCGTGCTGGATGTAATACGCCGGGCCGCCACGGTAGGTGCCTTCCGCGTCGGTGCGCTTGTACAACTGGCCGAGGGAGCACTCGATAAAGCTCGAAGACATGCCCACCAGCGCGGTGACCCACATCCAGAACACGGCACCCGGGCCACCCAACGTCACGGCAATGCCGACACCGGCGATATTACCGGCACCCACGCGGCCAGCCAGGCTGAGCATCAGCGCCTGGAACGAGCTGAGTTGGCCGGCGCTGCTCTTGAGGCTGTCTTTAAACACCGAGAACATGTGGAAAAAGTGACGCAATTGAACGAAACGCGAGCGGATCGTGAAATAACCGCCGAGCCCGACTATGAGCACGATCAGTACTTTCCCTGAGAGGAAGTCGTTGATGACTTCGAGCATGGAGTGTTCCTCGCTGATTTTTCTGATGGCAAACGCAGGACGGTCCGACGCATCGCTCGGCACCAGGCAGTGCACGACGCTCGATCCCCATCCTTTTGCGGGTGTTGTTATTCATGCGCTTTCGCGTGGTTCCCGGGCCTCGTTACCGACAGCCGCAGACGCGAAGAGGGGCGGCACTATACCTAGGCGAGCGTGATCCGTCTGCACGGGGCGATTAAAGGTTTCAGCGCGCTCGCGGAAGGGGAGGAAGGTTTGCGGTGCGATATTAGATTTTTTATGGGCGTCATGGAGCAACCTCAAGGCAAAAAAAAGGGCCTGAAGAACGAGCCTTCAGGCCCTCAAAAGGTGAGAGGTGTCTAGTCCCTCAACCTGGTGAGCGGTGCAACAAACGCTTAGGCCTTCAGCGGGACCAAGCGTGGAGCGATCATGTTTTCCGGGCGCAGGATGTCGTCGAGCATGGCGTCGTCGAGCAAGCCTTCTTCACGCACCAGTTCCAGCACGCCGCGGCCGCTTTCAAGAGCGATACGCGCAATGCGGGTGGCGTTTTCATAGCCGATGTACGGGTTCAGCGCGGTGACCAGGCCGATGGAGTGTTCCACCAGTTCGCGGCAGCGCGCTTCGTTGGCGGTGATGCCGACGATGCAGTGCTCGCGCAGCATGTCCATGGCGCGTTGCAGCAGGCGGATCGAGTCGAAGATCTTGAAAGCGATCAGCGGTTCCATCACGTTCAACTGCAGTTGGCCGCCTTCGGCTGCCATGGTCAGGGCCAGGTCGTTACCGATGACCTGGAATGCCACCTGGTTAACCGCTTCCGGAATCACCGGGTTGACCTTGCCGGGCATGATCGAGCTGCCTGGCTGGCGAGCCGGCAGGTTGATCTCGTTGATGCCGGTGCGTGGGCCGCTGGACAGCAGGCGCAGGTCGTTGCAGATCTTCGACAGCTTCACGGCGGTACGCTTGAGCATGCCGGAGAACAGTACAAAGGCGCCCATGTCGGAGGTGGCTTCGATCAAGTCGGCCGCCGGTACCAGCGGCTGGCCGCTGATGGTGGCCAGGCGTTGTACGGCCAGGGCCTGGTAGCGCGGGTCGGCGTTGATGCCGGTACCGATCGCGGTGCCGCCCAGGTTTACTTCGGTCAGCAGCTCTGGCGCCAGGGTTTTCAGGCGGGCCAGGTCTTCACCCAGGGTAGTGGCGAAGGCGCGGAATTCCTGGCCGAGGGTCATCGGCACGGCGTCTTGCAACTGGGTGCGGCCCATTTTCAACACATGGCTGAACTCGGCGCCTTTGGCGGCGAACGCCTGGATCAGGCTGTCGAGGCTGGCCAGCAGCGCGTCATGGCCCAGCAGCAGACCCAGGCGGATCGCGGTCGGGTAGGCATCGTTGGTCGACTGCGCCATGTTCACGTCGTTGTTGGGGTGCAGGTACTGGTATTCGCCCTTCTGGTGACCCATGGCCTCCAGCGCGATGTTGGCGATGACTTCGTTGGCATTCATGTTGGTTGAAGTGCCGGCGCCGCCTTGAATCATGTCCACCACGAACTCTTCGTGGAAATCGCCGCGGATCAGACGAGCACAGGCTTCGCTGATGGCAGCGTGCTTGGCTTCGCTGAGCTGGCCCAACTCGCGGTTGGCGTCAGCGGCCGCTTGCTTGACCATTGCCAGACCGACCACCAATTTCGGGTAATGCGAAATCGGAACGCCCGAGAGGCGGAAGTTATTCACCGCTCGCAGGGTCTGGATGCCGTAATACGCTTGAGCCGGTACTTCGAGTACGCCAAGCAGGTCTTTTTCGGTACGGAATGATGCAGCAGAGGACATGACGGAAATCATCTCAATATGGACCCGGAACTGGCCGGAACGCTGCGAATCCTAGGCTTGTAGAACTTTTTGGGCCAATGCTGTTAAACACTGGCCTATGCACAAACGGCATAATGTGGATGTGACCCGGTTATCTTGGCGGGCGTGTGTGCCAAAATGGTGCATTCCGTGGGAGGCAGTGATGAACCTTGAGAGCAAGTGGTTGGAAGACTTCAGCGCCCTGGCGGCGACGCGTAGTTTTTCCCAGGCGGCTGAGCGGCGCTTTGTCACCCAGCCTGCGTTCAGTCGGCGTATCCGCAGCCTGGAAGCCGCGTTGGGGCTGACGTTGGTCAACCGTTCGCGTACACCGGTGGAGTTGACGGCGGCGGGGCAGTTGTTCCTGGTGACGGCGCGCACCGTGGTCGAACAGCTCGGTGAAGTCCTGCGCCATTTGCATCACCTGGAAGGCGGGCAGGGCGAAGTCATGCAAGTGGCGGCCGCCCACTCCCTGGCCTTGGGGTTCTTCCCGCGCTGGATCGCGCAGTTGCGCAACGAGGGCTTGAATATCGCCACGCGGCTGGTCGCCACCAACGTCGGCGACGCCGTGCACGCCCTGCGCGAAGGCGGTTGCGACCTGATGCTGGCGTTCTACGACCCGGACGCGGCGATGCAAATGGACGCCGAGATTTTCCCGTCGCTGCATCTGGGCAACACCGAAATGCTCCCGGTGTGCGCCGCCGATGCCGAGGGCAAGCCGCTGTTCGACCTGGAGGGCGAGGGCAGCGTGCCGCTGCTGGCCTACAGCGCCGGCGCGTTCCTGGGCCGCTCGGTGAATTTGCTGCTGCGCCAGAGGGCTCTGCGCTTTACTACCATCTATGAAACCGCCATGGCCGACAGCCTCAAGAGCATGGCGCTCGAAGGCTTGGGGATCGCCTGGGTACCGCAGTTGAGCGTACGTGCGGAGTTGGCGCGCGGCGAACTGGTGGTGTGCGGCGGGCCGCAATGGCATGTGCCGCTGGAGATTCGCTTGTATCGCTGCGCGTTGGTGCGCAAGGCGAATGTGCGGTTGTTGTGGCGCAAGCTGGAAGGTGGGGCCGCGCAAGGCGCTTGAGCCCAGCGCGGCGGTGTGTCAGCCAACCTATTTTGCACTGATCTACTGCTATCGCAGGCAAGCCAGCTCCCACAGGATTTCGTGGTGTATTCGCTGACTCTTAAGTCAATAAAACCGCCACTTTGCGCCGCTAGACAGATGGTCATCCCAGGGGCTGTTTATCTGGATTATTACGGTATACTGCGCGGCCTTCGGCCGGTCCAAACCGGCCTTAATTCGTACACCAAGCCACGCTGGATTTCCCGCGTGGCTTGTTGTTTTTTGACGCGCCTGCGGGCGCCCAGAGAGAAGAGGCACGACGATGAGTGCATTGGTTGGCGTGATCATGGGCTCCAAGTCCGATTGGTCCACCCTTAGCCACACCGCCGATATGCTGGAAAAACTCGGCATTCCGTACGAAGTGAAGGTGGTCTCCGCCCACCGCACCCCGGATTTGCTGTTCCAGTATGCCGATGAAGCAGAATCCCGTGGCATCGAGGTGATCATCGCCGGTGCCGGCGGCGCGGCGCACTTGCCTGGCATGTGTGCGGCCAAGACTCACCTGCCCGTGCTTGGCGTGCCGGTGCAGTCGTCGATGCTCTCGGGCGTGGATTCGCTGTTGTCCATCGTGCAGATGCCGGCTGGCATTCCGGTGGCAACCCTGGCAATCGGCAAGGCCGGCGCGATCAACGCAGCCTTGCTGTCCGCCAGCATCCTGGGCGCCAAGCACCCGCAGTTTCATGCGGTGCTGAAAAAATTCCGTGCTGAGCAGACAGACAGCGTGCTGGACAATCCAGACCCACGCATCGCCTGAGGTTGTTGACGATGAAAATCGGTGTAATCGGTGGCGGCCAACTGGGCCGCATGCTGGCTTTGGCGGGTACGCCGCTGGGGATGAACTTCGCTTTCCTGGACCCGGCGCCGGACGCCTGCGCTGCGGCCCTGGGTGAACACCTGCGCGCTGACTACAGCGACCCGGACCACCTGCGCCAACTGGCCGATGAAGTCGACCTGGTGACCTTCGAATTCGAAAGCGTCCCGGCCGAAACCGTGGCCTTCCTGTCGCAGTTCGTGCCGGTGTACCCGAGCGCCGAAGCCTTGCGCATCGCTCGCGACCGCTGGTTCGAAAAGAGCATGTTCAAGGACCTGGGCATTCCGACCCCGGCCTTCGCCGATATCCAGTCCCAGGCGGATCTGGACGCTGCGGTCGCCAGCATCGGCCTGCCGGCGGTGTTGAAAACCCGCACCCTGGGCTACGACGGCAAGGGCCAGAAAGTCCTGCGCACCGCCGACGATGTAGTCGGTACCTTTGCCGAGCTGGGCAGCGTCGCCTGCCTGCTGGAAGGCTTCGTGCCGTTCACCGGTGAAGTCTCGCTGATCGCCGTGCGTGCCCGTGACGGTGAAACCCGCTTCTACCCGTTGGTGCACAACACCCACGACAGCGGCATCCTCAAGCTCTCCGTGGCTAGCACCGACCACCCGTTGCAGGCCCTGGCCGAAGATTATTCCAGCCGCGTCCTCAAGCAACTGGATTATGTCGGCGTGATGGCGTTCGAGTTCTTTGAAGTCGACGGTGGCCTCAAGGCCAACGAAATCGCCCCACGTGTGCACAACTCCGGGCACTGGACCACCGAAGGCGCCGAGTGCAGCCAATTCGAAAACCACCTGCGGGCTGTGGCGGGCTTGCCGTTGGGCTCCACGGCCAAGGTCGGCGAGAGCGCCATGCTCAACTTCATCGGCTCTGTACCGCCGGTGGAGCGTGTGATGGCGATCGACGATTGCCACGTGCATCACTATGGCAAGGCCTTCAAGGCCGGGCGAAAGGTCGGCCACGCCAACCTGCGTTGCAAGGACCGTGCGACGCTGCAGGCGCAGATTCTCAAGGTTGAAGCACTGATCGCCGAACAATAAGCCTGGCCACGGCGGGAACCATTAGGGCTCGCCGTCTCTCTGATTGCAGGATGCCAAAGCCTGACTAGGCTTTGGCATGACTCATACCAATTCAGAGGGAAATGCCATGGGTATCATCGGAACCATCTTTATCGGCTTGATCGTCGGCCTGCTGGCGCGCTTCCTCAAGCCTGGCGACGACAGCATGGGCTGGATCATGACCATCCTGCTGGGTATCGCCGGTTCCCTGGCCGCGACCTACGGCGGTCAGGCCCTGGGGATCTACCAGGCAGGCCAGGGCGCAGGTTTCATCGGCGCGCTGGTGGGTGCCATCGTGTTGCTGGTGATCTACGGCCTGATCAAAAAGAAGTAATCAGCCGACAAAGTCCTCTGCGCTGCGCAGGCGCAGAGGGCTAGAATGCTCGGCACTTGTATTTGCCGAGCCTCTCCATGCGCCGTCTTCTGTTAACGCTTCTTCTGCTGGGCTCTGGCCTGGCGCACGCTGGCGAACTGCCGGAAACCGACTGGCTCGACCTGATGCCGCTGTCGGATCAGAAAGCTCTCGAAGCCATGCCCGAGATCGACCACAACTCCCCCGAAGCTCAAGGCACGTTCACCGAAAAGGGTGGCTTGAAGCAGAGCAAGGGCCTGCCTGCGGTGATGTATTCCACCAAGACCGTAGCGGCCATGAACGGCAAGAATATCCGCATTGGCGGCTATCCGGTGCCGCTTGAAACGGACGCCAAGGGCCGCAGCACGTTGTTCTTCCTGGTGCCTTACCCGGGCGCCTGCATACATGTGCCGCCACCGCCGCCTAATCAACTGGTGCTGGTGCGCTATCCCAAGGGGTTGAAGCTGGATGATATCTACACGCCGCTGTGGGTCACGGGCACGTTGAAGGTGGAGAAGGTCAATAACGACTTGGCAGACGCCGCGTATGCGCTGGAGGCCGGGAAGGTGCGGGTGGTGAAGGAGTCTGATCTCTAAAGCCCAAAGCATAACCCCTGTGGGAGCTGGCTTGCCTGCGATAGCAGCGCCTCGGTGTTCCTGATACACCCAGTTGCCTGCATCGCAGGCAAGCCAGCTCCTACATTTGATTGGGTTTACAAGGCCAAAGCCGTGATGCTCACGCCTAGAGTGTGGCTTTCGCCGGGCGCCAGGCTCACCACATCGTCCAGCACGTTGGCCGTCTCGATGCACAACATACCCTGCCAGCCGTCATCGGCCATATCGTCGAAAGCCTTGGCGCGTTCGGTCCAGGGGTTCCAGACCACGGTGGATTTCGAGCCTTCGCTGGTGAGCTGGATACAGCGCTGCCAATCGTTATCGACGATGTTCAACTGGGCGGGCGTATTCAGGTAAATGCGGTCTGTTTCGGCGCTGAAGTGCAGCAGCCCGGCTTGCTGTTTCTCGGCCCACCCGTCGGCGGTGTCGATGTAGGCCACGCCATCGAGGCCCTCGACCTGCACCTTGCGCACATCGCTCACGGCGAAGTAGGTGTGCAATGCCTGGCTGAGGGTCACGGTGTCGGCGCCGCGGTTGTGGCTGGTCAGGCGGATGTGCAGTTGGTCATCCAACAGCAGACTCAGCGTCAGGTCTACCTGATGGGGCCAGCCTGGAAAGCCGCCAGCCGGCACCGGCAATACCAGGTCCACTCGCAGCGTCTGGCCGTCGAGTTCGGTGGTGGCCAGTTCCCAGCGGGCGGTGCGCACAAAACCGTGGGCGCCGGCAGGCTGATCACTCTGGCGCATGGCTTTGACGCTTTGCGGGTTGCGGTCGAACACCCCGAACCACGGCCAGCACACCGGTACGCCAGTACGAATGCCTTTGCCCTGCTTGAACACTGCCTCAGGGTTCGGCCAGATCAGTGGCTGTTCGCCCTCGCGCTGGTAACTGAAGATATGCGCACCCTGTTGGGCCACCATCAGCTCGGCGCCGTTGTGGCGGATGCGCCAGCAGTCCAGCTCGTCGATTTTTACCGTCTCAACGTGGGGCGTAGGCATAACAAAGCTCTCTTAGTGGCAGGCAATGGGGCAATTGACCGTTAAAACCCGGCGAGGTTTAACGCGCCCGTGACGGTACCGAGCGCGTGCGGCCGCTGCCATCGATGGCGACGAACACGAATACGGCTTCGGTCACCTTGCGCCATTCGCTGGACAACGGATCGTCGCTCCACACTTCGACCATCATCTGGATCGAGCTGCGGCCGATTTCCAGGGCCTGGGTATAGAAGGAAAGCTGCGCACCCACGGCCACCGGCACCAGAAACGCCATGCGATCAATGGCCACGGTGGCCACGCGCCCACCGGCGACCTTGCTGGCCATTGCCGTACCGGCGAGGTCCATCTGCGCGACCAGCCAGCCGCCGAAGATATCGCCAAAACCGTTGGTTTCACGCGGGAGCGCGGTGATTTGCAGGGCGAGATCGCCTTGCGGGATAGGATCTTCTTGTTCGAGTTCGATCATGCCGAGGGTGCCTCTGACCCGTGACGCTTCATGGGTATTTCAAGTGGATAGCCGTCTTCTTAGAAAAACGTTTCAGCACCAACATACACCGCTCGATGCGTTTCTCGTAAGGCGAACTAAAGGGAAACTCTGCCAAACCGGCTGGATGGCACCCAACAACGTTTTGGCACAGCAGCCCCTCAAGACAGCGGGTCTGGCGCTTGCACCGGCGAGTATATCGAGACCCTGGCGCCACGACGACCTCCCGACGTTCATTTGGTCGGTAAATAGACGCTGTATCGGGGCTTTTGCGCGCAACTGTGCTCCTGGCGCTGTGCTTTTTCAGGCGATTTGCTATCTTGCCAAACCCGCCGCAAGTCACGGGCGTGCTGTCCTTTACGATGATTACTATAAGAGAAGCCTTGCCATGTCCTCCGTGCCTGCAAGCAGTGCGCAACCCTCGCGCCCGCTGACCCGCAACGACTACAAAACCCTGTCGCTGTCTGCCCTGGGTGGAGCGCTGGAGTTCTACGACTTCATCATCTTTGTGTTTTTCGCCACCGTGGTCGGGAAACTGTTCTTCCCTGTGGACATGCCCGAATGGCTGCGCATGATGCAGACCTTCGGCATCTTCGCCGCCGGCTACCTGGCGCGCCCCTTGGGCGGCATCATCATGGCGCACTTTGGTGACCTGCTGGGGCGCAAGAAGATGTTCACCCTGAGCATTTTCATGATGGCCGTACCCACCCTGATCATGGGGCTGCTGCCCACCTACGCGCAGATCGGCCTGTGGGCGCCGGTCCTGTTGCTACTGATGCGCATCATCCAGGGCGCGGCGATTGGCGGCGAAGTACCGGGCGCCTGGGTGTTCGTCTCCGAGCACGTCCCGCCGCGCCACATCGGCTACGCCTGCGGCACCCTGACCAGCGGCCTCACCGCCGGTATTCTGCTGGGCTCGTTGGTGGCTACCGCCATCAATAGCGCCTATACACCGGAACAGGTCTCTGATTACGCCTGGCGGATTCCTTTCCTGCTCGGCGGCGTATTCGGCCTGCTGTCGGTGTACCTGCGTCGTTGGCTGCATGAAACCCCGATCTTCGCCGAGATGCAGCAACGCAAGAGCCTGGCCGCTGAACTGCCCTTGCGCGCCGTGTTGCGCGATCACCGTGGCGCCATTGTGCTGTCGATGCTGCTGACCTGGCTATTGTCGGCCGGCGTGGTGGTAGTCATCCTGATGACCCCGACCGTGCTGCAAACTATCTATCACTTCAGCCCCACGGTGGCACTGCAGGCCAATAGCCTGGCCATCGTGACCCTGAGCCTGGGTTGCATTGCCTCGGGTGCGCTGGCCGACCGTTTTGGTGCCGGTCGCGTGCTGGTCACAGGTTGCGCACTGCTGCTGGCGACTTCCTGGACGCTGTATCACAGCCTGATGGCCCACCCGGACTGGCTGTTCCCGTTGTATGCCTTGACGGGTCTGTTTGTCGGCACCATCGGCGTGGTGCCCTACGTGATGGTCAAAGCCTTCCCGCCGGTGGTGCGCTTCAGCGGTCTGTCGTTCTCCTACAACGTTGCTTATGCCGTGTTCGGCGGGTTGACGCCCTTGGCGGTGTCGCTGCTGATGAAGGAGAGCCCGATGGGCCCGGCTTACTATGTGGCCGTCCTGTGTGTGATGGGGATGTTGGTGGGTGGGTATCTGTGGAAACACAGGCGGTAATCTGTTCAGGAGTAGGCTATGTACACGGAAGTACTCATTAAAATTCAGAAAGAGTGGTCCGAAAAAGCGGTTTTGTTAATGAGGGAGTTGCTGCCACTAATGGCTCCAGTGTCAGCTTTTTCTGAATTCAATAAGCGAGAACGGCAGGTCCTCGGTGAGCTTTTATCGGCGACAGCGCGATCTACCGAAAGTGCATTTTTATTGTCTGCTTACGGTCAACTCTGGGATGCGGATGTAATCATGCGCTCTGTGTGCGAGGGTACGCTGAAGGTACTGTATATACTCCAGTCGCGTGAGAGTTTTAGACGGTGAGTTGAAGAGTTTGATACTGACCTCTTTGAAATTTCATTATTGAAAAACGATAGTAAGGCTCAAGAACTTTTGAGCGCTGTGACGAATCCTGATGACCGAGAGTGGAAACCCATCAAGGATCTTTTGGTATCGCCAGAAAAAAGAGCTGAAGTTAATCAGCGATATGATAGAAAAAATCGTCAAGAGCTTGAACGCAGATGGGGATTCACTGGCTTGATTGCCGGTCTAACGAATAGCGGAGATCCATTATTTAAAGGTTTTACAGCATTGCTACATGAGTACTCGAACGCTAGTCATATACATCATGCTGACTGCATTGGGATTGGAATGCCGATGGAACGTGACTTGCGAAATGCTGATGAAAGGGATTCAATTCATCTGGCTCATCTCAGTCGGATAATTTCCGATGGATTCGGGTATTTCAAATTTAGGGTAATGACGGGGTATCGCTTTATAAGTTACCCGTCAGCTGACGCAATCAAAGCCATGAAACTTTTTGAGAGTAATTTCTCTGCTTTGGAAGATGAGTATGGTGATGTTTACAAGCGCTGGATGGATATTCAGTATCCGAGTTGAGCTTTATATAGTTCTCCAGCCTAAGAGTCTTATTTGACATTCTGATGCTGGTAAGCGGGCGCCATCAGTTAGCATATGCTCCAACGCCGTTGCTGCGTCAATAGCGTTGAGGACTTGATGCTCGACCATTAGGTCGAGCAGCCAAAGTGCACCGTGTACCTGCAGTCCGTCCCGAATTGCCTGACGACGTAGTTTCCCATCGCCAGTGAGTAACGGTCTTCCGGTTGTTTGTGCTAGTAGGTAGCAAGAAACATCGGCTAATGAACTATTGTTGTGTTCGACCTTAAGTCCTAAGAGTTTTTGCACGCCTCCCTCGTCAAATGATTCGACAACCAACCCTTGGGCGAGTAGTTCATCATGGGGGAAATCCTCAAGCTCGTGCATGACAAAGTCGGTGCAGCAGAAAGTGAGTGGCAGCCTGAACATATGCTCTAACAATCCCGCATTCCTGAAATCAATCCAGATGTTGGTGTCGCTGATATAGATGAGGCTCATGCACTCTCCAATGAGCCTAGAAAATTGGGATCTAGAGCTCTCACCGGGCGACGCAGCAACTCGGCCGCTCGTGATTTGGTGATAAGGCCTTCCGCTAACCCCCAGAAAACGAGTGACTCAAAACGCTGAGGTGGCTTGCAAGGTAATGGTTCAGGTTCTGCTTTGCGCCAGCCATTGCTACTGAACTGAATAGTCAGGGACTTGAAGCCGCCTTCGCCTAACAGTTTAAGGTCCTTCAATCGACGGAGCGCTGCATGCATTGAGAGCCCATATTGGCGCTTAGCAATTAATAGTTCTCTAGGGTGGACACGGGAGCGCTGATGATTCCCAAAATCTCCGGTTACGCTTTTAGCTGGATAAAGGAAAGCTCCTGCGAAGCGGTGACAGCAGTTTTCTTTATCGCGCTCGGGCATATCATCAGGCAATTTCATCACCCAGTGACCCAGTTCGTGAGCAGCGGTGAAGCGAATTCGTTCACCTGCTCTCTGAGCATTTAGAGCGATCAGCACATGTTCGCCGTCATTGGTGGCTGCGCAAGCGCCATCAAAATCATCAGGACCATCCAGCATCACCACTTTGATGCCGTGTTCTTCCAACTGCTCAGTCAGGTGAGCAATAGGGTCTTCGCCTATATCCCAATACTTACGGAGCTCATCCGCCGCTCGTTCCGCTTCTTCTAAGGAGGATACAGGGAGTATTTGCGCCGGGGTTTCGGCAGTCTTGATATCTTCTGGGTCGAAACACTCTTCAAGAGATATATAGCGTTCCAGATGCTCTCGAATCTGTTCCTCGACTTGGACCTGACGGTACTGAGGCATCTTCGCAAGCTTACGGAACTCCAGCGGCGCGAGTGGCAGTGCCTGAGTACGGAAAAAATACTCTGGACTCACCTCGAGTGCCTTTGCTAATTGCAAAAGGCGCTGAGAGTTTGGGGTAATCAGCCCTTTTTCATATTTGCTCAAGCCTTGCTTGGTTATGTCACCGAGACGCAGTGCCAGTGCTTCTAGCGACATGCCGCGCAACAACCTTGCGCGGCGAATTCGGTCATTGATCATGTGAGGTCTCCTTAGGTTGACAAGGCTATGCTTTGTTTTTGTTTTGTCAACCTAAGGTTCACCGTGAATCGCTCAAACTTTAACCAGGTTTTGGACCGGAGAGAATTTCAAAATTTTGCCATCGGGTTTTGAGTTTCAAATTGATCCAGCGTCCGGTCTACAAGTAACTGAATTCCCTCAAGCATCCGGCATATTCCCAGGGTCACGTCTCGCGCGGCACCGTCGACCTCGAACGCCAAATTTGCAGCCAAGACTTGAACCGAAGCGAGATCCTGGGACGCGTTTGCCAGCAGGGTCTCGGCATCCAGATCTGTACGCACGGTAAAAAGCCTATCAGCAGATAGGGCGCATTCGGCAGAACGTTTCGGATTGGGATTGATGGCTCTGCGAGCGTCTGCGTGCAGTGGAGCCGAATTGAGCGGGGGATTGGGGCTATCTTTGATCATCGTAAAAGCTCCTAACGAAATGGGAGCGGCCAGCATCACTTGCAGATGATGGGTGGCAGCTGTGCGCGGGTCTGCAAGACCGAGGTTAGGAGCATCCCGGCAGACCCGAAGGTCTCCCGCACACAGCCGCCATAAAGCGACGGCCATAAAAAGCGCTCTGATTATAGAGGCGCTTATGAACTCCCAACATAGTTTCGGCGGGCTTGCAGTCCCGGTCGCTGAATTTGCAGCGGCAGGAGGAGGTTATTAAGGCCCGTTCCGAGCGACAACCCTAAAAAGCTGTGGGAAATCTCCGATCAGCAAGTGCAGCATCGTTTCAAGCCAGAGCCATATCACGTTTATCTTCCCGCTCAAGCCTGTATTTCTGAAAGTTCTTCGTAAATGCCAACCTCACCCGATAGTGGCCTTTCATCTAACTGTCACATTCCAGACATAGAGTGTTCACACGGCCTCCTGATACTTGGCCCCGATCCAACTATCCCTATCTGCTAGGAGCAAGGCATGAAACTGAAACGTTTGATGGCGGCAATGACTTTTGTCGCTGCTGGCGTTGCGACCGCCAACGCGGTGGCCGCTGGTGTTGATCCGGCAATCCCGGCTTACGTCAAGACCACTGGTGTGTCGGGCAACCTGTCCAGCGTCGGCTCCGATACCCTGGCTAACCTGATGACCCTGTGGGCCGAGGGTTACAAAAAGGAATACCCGAACGTCAACATCCAGATTCAAGCTGCCGGCTCTGCCACTGCGCCACCTGCGTTGACTGAAGGCACCTCCAACCTGGGCCCGATGAGCCGCAAGATGAAGGACACCGAACTGGCTGCCTTCGAGCAGAAGTACGGCTACAAGCCAACCGCTATCCCGGTTGCGGTGGATGCCCTGGCGGTATTTGTGCACAAGGACAACCCGATCCAGCACCTGACCATGGAACAGGTCGATGCGATCTTCTCCTCGACGCGTCTGTGCGGCGCCAAAGCCGATGTGAAAACCTGGGGTGACCTGGGCGTGACCGGCGACCTGGCCAACAAGCCAGTGCAACTGTTCGGGCGTAACTCGGTATCTGGCACCTACGGCTACTTCAAGGAAGAAGCCCTGTGCAAAGGCGACTACAAGCCAAACGTGAACGAACAACCGGGCTCGGCTTCGGTCGTGCAGTCGATCAGCTCGTCGCTGAACGGCATCGGTTACTCGGGCATCGGCTACAAGACCGCCAGCGTGAAGACCGTGCCATTGGCCAAGAAAGGCAGCACTGACTACATCGAAGACTCCGAAGAAAACGCCCTGAACGGCAAGTATCCGCTGTCGCGTTTCCTCTACGTGTATGTCAACAAAGCCCCGAACAAGCCACTGGCGCCGCTGGAAGCTGAGTTCGTGAAACTGGTGCTGTCCAAGCAGGGCCAGGAAGTAGTGGTCAAAGACGGCTACATCCCGCTGCCAGCCAAAGTCGCCGCCAAGGCCCTGGCTGACCTGGGTCTGAAAGAAGGCAACTAAGCCTGCGATACCTGATGTAGACGCATGCTTTTCTGTGGGAGCGGGCTTGCCCGCGATGCTGGCGACGCGGTTTAGCGTTGAAATCGTGTTGATGCCATCGCGGGCAAGCCCGCTCCCACATAAGCAGTCTGCATCCCTAATTTTTTATCCGCTGCCAGCCCTGCTTCGCGGCGGATTTGTTGCGTCACTGCACTGTCATCTTTCTGTCATACAGGATCGCTAGGGTGTGCGCATGAATGATCTGGCCAATTCCACCATGACGACGACTTCCCCTCCCAAGCGCATTGATTTCAATACGCCTGAGCTGCAACGCAAGCGCCGCATCCGCGCGCTCAAGGATCGCTTCACCCGTTGGTATGTGCTGGTCGGCGGCCTCGCCGTGCTGGCCGCCATTACCCTGATCTTCTTCTTCCTCGCCTATGTGGTTGCGCCATTGTTCCAGGGCGCCTCGTTGAGCAAGGAAGACGCGTTGACGCCCGCTTGGATGCAGGACGCCGGCAAGCCGTTGATGATCTCCCTCGAAGAACAGAACCAGGTCGCCATGCGGGTTTCCGACAAGGGCCAGGCGCTGTTCTTTGCCGTGGACACCGGTGCCGAGCTCAAGCGTGTCGACCTGCCGATTCCGGCCGGTACCAGCGTTGCTTCCATTGGTGAAGATCAGCCGGGCAGCCCGCTGGTGATTCTCGGTTTGTCCAATGGCCAGTCTTTGGTGTTCCGCCACACCTATAAGGTGTCGTACCCGGACGGCAACAAAACCATCACCCCAGCTATCGAGTACCCCTACGGCGAAACGCCGATCGTACTGGATGACGCCGGTCGCCCGCTGGAACACGTTGCGCTCAACGCCACCGACACCTCCCTGGTGGTGGCAGGTTCCGCCGGTTCGCACTTGAACGTGCTGACCCTGAGCCGCGAAGAAAACATGATGACCGGTGAAGTCACCAGCGAGCAGAAGCGCGTCGAGCTGCCGCAGATGACCGAGCCGGTGAAGGCGATCTTCATCGACCCACGCCAGCAGTGGTTGTATGTGATCAACGGCCGTGCCCTGGCCGACGTGTTCAGCCTGCGCGACAAGAGCCTCAACGGTCGCTACAAACTGCTGGAAGACGCCGACACGGAAATCACCGCCAGCACCCAGTTGGTCGGCGGCATCTCGCTGATCCTGGGTAACTCCAAAGGCGGCCTGGCCCAGTGGTTCATGGCCCGCGACCCCGATGGCGAACAGCGCCTGAAGCAGATCCGCACCTTCCAGATGGGCACCGCGCCCATCGTCGAAATCAGCGCTGAAGAGCGCCGCAAAGGCTTCACCGCCCTGGATGCTGCTGGCCAGTTCGGCGTGTTCCACAGCACCGCCCATCGCACCTTGCTGGTGGACCCGGTGGTCGATGGCCAGGGCCTGTTCGGCATGTCGCCACGGGCCAACCGTGTGATCGTCGAGGCGGGTGGCAAGCTGCAACCGTTGTTGCTCGACAACCCGCACCCGGAAGTGTCGTGGAGCGCGTTGTGGAGCAAGGTCTGGTACGAGAACTACGACGAGCCTAAATACGTCTGGCAATCCACGGCCGCCAACACTGACTTCGAACCCAAGATGAGCCTGGCCCCGCTGACCTTCGGTACCTTGAAGGCCGCGTTCTACGCCATGTTGCTGGCGGCGCCACTGGCGGTTGCTGCAGCGATCTACACCGCTTACTTCATGGCGCCGAGCCTGCGCCGCAAGGTCAAGCCGGTGATCGAGCTGATGGAAGCCATGCCGACGGTGATCCTCGGATTCTTCGCCGGCCTGTTCCTGGCGCCGTATGTGGAAGGGCACCTGCCGGGCATTTTCAGCCTGTTGATGCTGTTGCCGATTGGCATCCTGGTCGCCGGCTTTGTCTTCAGCCGCTTGCCTGAGTCGATCCGCCTGCGCGTTCCCGATGGTTGGGAAAGCGCGATCCTGATTCCGGTGATCCTGTTGGTGGGCTGGCTCTCGCTATACATGAGCCCGTACCTGGAAACCTGGTTCTTCGGCGGTGACATGCGCATGTGGATCTCCCACGATCTGGGCATTACCTACGACCAGCGCAACGCGTTGGTGGTCGGCCTGGCCATGGGTTTTGCGGTGATCCCGAACATCTACTCCATCGCCGAAGATGCCGTGTTCAGCGTGCCACGCGGCCTGACTCTGGGTTCCCTGGCCCTGGGCGCCACGCCGTGGCAGACCATGACCCGCGTGGTCATCCTCACCGCCAGCCCGGGCATCTTCTCGGCGCTGATGATCGGCATGGGCCGCGCCGTGGGCGAGACCATGATCGTACTGATGGCCACCGGTAACACCCCGGTGATGGAGATGAACCTGTTCGAGGGCCTGCGCACCCTGGCGGCCAACGTTGCGGTGGAGATGCCCGAGTCGGAAGTGGGCGGCAGTCATTACCGCGTGCTGTTCCTCTCGGCGCTGGTGCTGCTGTTGTTCACCTTCATCATGAACACCCTCGCCGAGCTGATTCGTCAGCGTCTGCGCAAGAAATACTCGTCGCTTTAAGAAAGGTAGAAGTCTGTGAAACAGAACTCCCTGAATGGATGGTTCAAGAGCGGCGCCCCCGGCGTCTGGATCAGCGGTGGCGCGGTGTCCATCGCGGTCATCATGACCATTGGTTTGCTGGCTGTGATTGCGGTGCGGGGCCTGGGCCATTTCTGGCCGGCCGACCTGATCCAGGCCAACTACAACGTGCCAGGCCAGGCCAACCACATCGTGATCGGCGAAGTGGTGCAGAAAGAAGAAGTGCCGCGTGAGCGCCTGAAAAGCGCGGGCCTGCCGGTGCCGGACCAAGGCCCGGAATTCATGACTCGTGAGCTGATCAAGGTCGGCAACCGCGACCTGAACGGCAACGACTTCACCTGGATTGTCGGTGAGTGGCTGAAGGACCAGACCAAGCCTGCGAACCTGATGGCCATCGAGCGTCGTGAGTGGGGCAACTTCTACGGCACCCTGGTCAACGTCAAGCAGGACGGCAAGGTGATTGCCGAAGGCGAGGCCGCGTGGCCTGAGCTGCAAGCCCGCGTGGACCGCGTGAACAAGCTGGCCGCTCAGCTCAAGACCTTGGAAAAATCCGATATCGGCGCGATCAACGCCGGGCTGGAGCGCATCCGCCTGCACGGTCGCAAACTGGAACTGGAAGGCAAGCTCGACGCTGCCGCCCAGGCCGACATGGACGCCGACCGCGCCGAGCTGAACGCCCGCTACCAGGACATCGAAGCGCGCCTGGCCGACCTGCATGCACAGTTCAACCGCGACGCCCTGACGGCGCGTGACGGCAACGGCAAGGAAGTGGAAATCGGCATCGGCAAAGTGGTGCACGCCTACCAGCCGAACGCCATGGGCACGATGACCAAAATCGGCTTCTACTTCAGCAAGGTCTGGGAGTTCCTCAGCGATGACCCACGGGAGGCCAACACCGAAGGCGGGATCTTCCCGGCCATCTTCGGCACCGTGATGATGACCCTGATCATGGCAATGATCGTGACCCCGTTTGGCGTACTGGCCGCGGTGTACCTGCGTGAATACGCCAAGCAGAACACCTTGACCCGCATCATCCGTATCGCCGTGAACAACCTGGCCGGCGTACCGGCCATCGTCTACGGCGTGTTCGGCCTGGGCTTCTTCGTGTATGTACTGGGGGGCTCGGTCGACCGTCTGTTCTTCGCTGAAGCGCTGCCTGCGCCGACCTTCGGTACGCCGGGGTTGCTCTGGGCTTCGCTGACCCTGGCGCTGCTGGCGGTGCCTGTGGTGATCGTGGCCACCGAAGAAGGCTTGGCGCGGATTCCTCGCACCGTGCGTGAAGGCTCCCTGGCACTCGGCGCGACCAAGGCGGAAACGCTGTGGAAGATCGTGCTGCCGATGGCCAGCCCGGCAATGATGACAGGCATGATCCTCGCCGTGGCGCGCGCCGCGGGTGAGGTGGCACCGCTGATGCTGGTGGGTGTAGTGAAGCTGGCGCCGTCGCTGCCACTGGATGGCAACTACCCATACCTGCACCTGGATCAGAAGATCATGCACCTGGGCTTCCATATTTATGACGTCGGCTTCCAGAGCCCCAACGTCGAGGCCGCACGGCCGTTGGTGTACGCCACCGCCTTGCTGCTGGTACTGGTGATCGCCACGCTCAACCTGTCGGCAGTGTGGATTCGTAACCACCTGCGCGAAAAATACAAAGCGCTGGACAGCTAATGCGATCCAATGTGGGAGCTGGCTTGCCTGCGATGGCATCACCGCGGTGTTACTGCAATACCGCGCCGCCCGCATCGCAGGCAAGCCAGCTCCCACAGGGCTCGGCGTCAGGCACAGAATTTGAGTAAGCCGCCCCGGCGGTTCAACGAAATGAATTGGTAGCACAGGGAGCATCCCATGCAACACGAAACCCAATCCCACGGCATCAACATGTCTGCCCTGGGTCGCGACAAGCAGAGCCTGAGCCTGGCCCAGGAAACCGTGGCCATCGAAGTCCCCGGCCTGAGCCTGTACTACGGCGACAAGCAGGCGCTGTTCGATGTCAGCATGAACATCCCCAAGCAACGCGTGACCGCCTTCATCGGCCCGTCGGGCTGCGGCAAGTCCACGTTGCTGCGTACCTTCAACCGCATGAATGACCTGGTGGACGGTTGCCGTGTAGAAGGTGCAATCAACCTCTACGGCACCAATATCTACCGCAAGGGCGAAGACGTGGCCGAGCTGCGTCGCCGCGTGGGCATGGTGTTCCAGAAGCCCAACCCGTTCCCCAAGACCATCTACGAAAACGTGGTCTACGGCCTGCGTATCCAGGGCATCAACAAGAAACGCATCCTCGACGAAGCGGTTGAGTGGGCGCTCAAGGGCGCGGCATTGTGGGACGAGGTCAAGGACCGCCTGCACGAATCGGCACTCGGCTTGTCCGGCGGCCAGCAGCAGCGCCTGGTGATTGCCCGTACCATCGCCGTAGAGCCGGAAGTGTTGCTGCTCGACGAACCGTGCTCGGCGCTCGACCCGATTTCCACCTTGAAAGTCGAAGAGCTGATCTACGAGCTCAAGTCCAAGTTCACCATCGTCATCGTGACCCACAACATGCAACAGGCGGCGCGGGTTTCCGACTACACCGCGTTCATGTACATGGGCAAGCTGGTGGAGTTCGGCGACACCGACACCCTGTTCACCAATCCGGCGAAGAAGCAGACCGAAGATTACATCACCGGTCGCTACGGCTAGGAAGCTGTGGTTCTGATTGCACTGACGCTGCGGTTCTCCGCACCTTACCGGACGCTCCAAGGACGCCAACATGATTAGCAAAGAAGGCCTTACCCACCACATCTCCGCGCAGTTCAATGCCGAGCTTGAGGAAGTGCGCAGCCACCTCCTGGCGATGGGCGGGCTGGTGGAGAAGCAAGTCAATGATGCGGTCACCGCGCTGATCGAGGCCGACTCGGGCCTGGCTCAGCAAGTGCGTGAGATTGACGAGCAGATCAACCAGATGGAACGCAATATCGACGAAGAGTGCCTGCGCATTCTTGCCCGCCGCCAGCCAGCGGCCTCGGACCTGCGTTTGATCATCAGCATTTCCAAGTCGGTGATCGACCTGGAGCGCATCGGCGATGAAGCCACCAAGATTGCCCGCCGCGCCATCCAGCTGTGCGAAGAGGGTGAAGCCCCCCGTGGCTACGTGGAAGTGCGCCATATCGGCGATCAGGTGCGCAACATGGTGCGCGATGCCCTCGACGCCTTCGCCCGCTTTGATGCCGAACTGGCGTTGTCGGTGGCACAGTACGACAAGATCATCGACCGCGAATACAAGACTGCGCTGCGCGAGTTGGCCACCTACATGATGGAAGATCCGCGTTCGATCTCGCGGGTCTTGAACATTATCTGGGTGCTGCGCTCCCTGGAGCGTATCGGCGACCACGCGCGCAATATCTCGGAATTGGTGATTTATCTGGTGCGCGGCACCGACGTCCGGCACATGGGCCTAAAGCGCATGAAGGCCGAAGTTGAAGGCACTGCTGATCTAATCCCTAATGTTCCGGGCGAATCTGACGATAAGTAAGGTTGCCCGAGAAATTAACGCCCGGCCTCTGGCCGGGCGTTTTTGTTTGCGGCATCTGAATTTTTTGCACAGCAGGCGCCATAAAGTCCTTCTGTGACCCGCGAGTTTTGGCAAAATGCCATCAGTCAGGCGTTTTGCAGACGTTTTTATAGGATGAAGGGTCGATGAGTAAAGTCAGTGTGTTGGTGGTGGATGACGCCTCGTTTATTCGCGACCTGGTGAAGAAGTGCCTGCGTAATTACTTCCCCGGGATCAAGATCGAAGATGCGGTGAACGGCAAAAAGGCGCAATCCATCCTCATGCGCGAAACCTTCGACCTGGTGCTGTGTGACTGGGAAATGCCGGAAATGTCTGGCATTGAGCTGTTGACCTGGTGCCGCGAGCAAGCGCACCTGAAGGCCATGCCGTTCGTGATGGTGACCAGCCGTGGCGACAAGGAAAACGTGGTGCAGGCGATTCAGGCGGGGGTTTCCGGCTACGTCAGCAAGCCGTTCACCAACGAGCAGTTGCTCAACAAGGTCAAGCAGGCCCTGCACAAGATCGGTCGCCTCGATGCGCTGATTGCCAGCGCGCCGACCAAGATGAACTCAGCCTTTGGCAACGACTCCCTGAGCGCCCTGACCGGCGGCAAACCCGAAGCGGTCAAGCCGGCCCCGGTGGCGGCGCCCAGCAAAGGTTTGCTCAATACACCGCCAGTCAAGGCCCCCGCAGCAGCGGCGCCGGCAGGCAGTCGCGGTCAGGGCCAGTTGCGCCTCGCAAGCGGCACCCAGCAATGCGTGATCAAGGCCCTGAGCATCAAGGAAGCGTTGCTGGTGGTAAAGCGTGGCGAGGTCCTGCCACAAGTACTGGAAAGCGCCGTGCTCGACCTTGAACAGGGCGACAACGCCGAAGTCGCACGGCTCAACGGCTACCTGCACGCCATCGTCGCCTACGAGCCCAAGCCCGACAGCGACTGGTTGCAACTGACTTTCCGCTTTATCGACCAGGATGCGCAGAAGCTGGACTACATATCCCGCCTGATCGCCCGTGGCACGGCGCAGAAGCATTTCGTGCCGGGTGCGTGACCCTTCAAGGCGACGCTTAGTCCATGTGGGAGCGGGCTTGCCCGCGATAGCAATCTATCAGTCAACAATGCGCTGGCTGACCCACCGCTATCGCGGGCAAGCCCGCTCCCACACACAGCACTGCGCTTGCAGTCAGTCCAGCAACAACACCTTGGCCAACACGATCTTCGGCCCTTTCATCTTCTTGATGATGATCCGCAAGCCTTCAACTTCCAGCACTTCTTCTTCTTCCGGCACGCGCTTGAGCGTGTCGTAGATCAGGCCGGCCAGGGTTTCGGCTTCGATGTGGTCCAGGTCGACGCCCAGCAGGCGCTCCACCTTGAACAACGGCGTGTCACCCCGCACCAGCAGTTTGCCGGGCTGGTAAGCGAGGATGCCGCGCTCGGCCTTGCGGTGTTCGTCTTGGATATCGCCCACCAGCACTTCCAGCACGTCTTCCATGGTCAGGTAGCCGATGATCTTGCCGTCAGCTTCCTCCACCAGGGCGAAGTGCGCGCCGCCTTTGCGGAACTGCTCCAGCAGTTGCGACAACGGCATATGCCGCGATACGCGTTCTAGCGGGCGGGTCAATTCGGCCAGGTTGAACGATTCGGGGATATGGTCCAGGGCCGCCAGTTCCAGCAGCAAATCCTTGATGTGCAGCAAGCCGACAAACTCGTTGCGCACCGCGTCATACACCGGGTAACGGCTGAATTTATGGCGACGGAACAGCGCGAGGATTTCCTTGAGCGGGGCGTTGAAGTCCAGGGTCACCAGGTCTTCCCGGGAGTTGGCCCAGTCCACCACTTCCAGCTCGCCCATTTCCACGGCGGAGGCCAGTACGCGCATGCCTTGGTCGCTGGGGTCCTGGCCACGGCTGGAGTGCAGGATCAGCTTGAGTTCTTCGCGGCTGTAATGGTGCTCATGGTGGGGGCCAGGCTCGCCTTGGCCAGCGATACGCAGGATGGCGTTGGCACTGGCGTTGAGCAGGTAGATGGCCGGGTACATCGCCCAGTAGAACAGGTACAGCGGCACGGCCGTCCACAGCGACAGCAGCTCGGGTTTGCGAATCGCCCAGGATTTTGGGGCCAACTCACCGACCACGATGTGCAGGTAGGAAATCACGAAGAAGGCGGCAAAGAACGACACGCCCTTGATCACTTCAGGCGACTGCACGCCGACCGCGCCCAGCATCGGCTCGAGGATGTGCGCAAAGGCCGGTTCACCGACCCAGCCCAGGCCCAGGGACGCCAGGGTGATACCCAACTGGCAAGCCGACAGGTAGGCGTCGAGCTGGCTGTGCACGGTACGCAGGATCTGCCCGCGCCAGCCGTTCTTATGGGCGATGGCCTCGACGCGGGTGGCGCGCAGTTTGACCATGGCAAATTCCGCAGCAACGAAGAAACCGTTGAGCAGTACCAGGATCAGTGCAAAAAGAATCATGCCGAAATCGGCGAAGAGTGTAGCGAGGGTAATGCCAGGGGAAGGGTCCATGATGGGGTTTTGCAGGTTCCGTGTGTTCAATAGGGGTGACAGGTGGGCCTGAAAGGCAGGCGCAAGTCGGCCAATGTAGCGGCTGACGGGGCGCTTGCCTAGTGCCCGCTGCCGGGCGGGGCTGCAAAGTCGTGTCGCAGAACCCGTGTGGGAGCTGGCTTGCCTGCGATGGCGGTCTGCCTGCTACCGATAATTTGGCTGACCCGCCGCCATCGCAGGCAAGCCAGCTCCCACAGTGGGCCGTGCTCACTTCAACTTAATCATCGGCCTCGACCGCTCGCGAACGGGTCACCTGCGCCGGCGGAAAATGACAGGTAAAGGTACTGCCATGCCCCAGCACGCTGCTGATTTCCAGGCGGGCCCGATGGCGCAGCAGCACATGCTTGACGATGGCCAGGCCCAGCCCGGTGCCGCCGGTGTTGGAGTTGCGGCTGGAGTCGACACGGTAGAAGCGCTCGGTCAGGCGCGGCAGGTGCTTGGCGTCGATACCGATACCCGAGTCCTGCACACTCAGGTGCGCGCCGTGCTCGTCGGCCCACCAGCGAATGTGGATATTGCCCTTGTCCTGGGTGTACTTCACCGCGTTGAACACCAGGTTGGAGAATGCACTGCGCAATTCGCCTTCACTGCCCTTGAGCAATACGGTTGGGTCGGCCTCCAGCGTGATCTGCTGCCCGCGTTCGCCCGAGAGGGCCTGGGCATCGTTCTTGATCGTCTGCAACAGGCTCTGCACCGCCACGGGGTGGTTGTCCGAGGGGTAGTCCGTGGCTTCAAGCTTGGCCAGCAACAGCAGGTCGTTAAGCAGGGTTTGCATGCGCGAGCCTTGCACCTGCATCTGCTGCAGGGCGCGGCTCCAACGCGGGTTGATCTCATCGACATTGTCCAGCAACGTCTCCAGGTAGCCGCAGATCACCGTCAAGGGCGTGCGCAGTTCATGGGAAACGTTGGCGACGAAGTCTTTGCGCATCTGTTCCAGCTGGTGGATACGGGTCACATCACGTACCAGCATCAAGTGCTCGTTGTTGCCGTAGCGAGTCAGGTACAGCTGGATGCGCACGCGGTCGTTGGTGGGCGAGGGGATTTCCAGGGCTTCTTCGTAGTTGTCCTGCTCGAAGTATTCCTTGAAGCGTGGGTGACGCACCAGGTTGGTCACCGGCTGGCCGCTGTCCTGGGGCGTCTTGAGGCCCAGCAGGGTCTCGGCGGCACGGTTCCACCATTCCAGGTTGCCGTCGCTGTCGAGCATGATCACCGCGTCCTTGAGCGCGGCGGTGGACTCCTGCACCCGGTCGATCACCGCTTGCAGGCGCCCGCGTACCCGTTGGTCGCGGCGCTGCAGGTGGTAGATGCTGTCGAACACCTCGCCCCACAGGCCATAGCCATCGGGGGGTGCTTCATCGGGTTTGTGCTGGCGCAGCCATTCATGCAGGCGCAGCAATTGTTTGAGGGTCCAGCCCAGGTACAACGCGATGCCGGCGGCCAGGCTCCAGCCGTAATAGCCACTGATCAGCCCGACCAGCAGGCAGGCAGTGATCAACAGAAGCATGTGGCGGATCAGGGTGCCATGCCAGTTCTGGTTCACTTAAACATGCGTCCTTGTCAGCTGTTAAGGGAGGAAAGGGACTGGCTCAGCCTTTGGTAGAAAACCGATAGCCGGTACCGCGCACGGTTTGTACCAGATTCTCGTACGCATCGCCCAAGGCTTTGCGCAGGCGGCGGATATGCACATCCACAGTGCGCTCTTCCACATAGACGTTGCCGCCCCATACCTGGTCGAGCAGTTGGCCGCGGGTGTAGGCGCGCTCCTGGTGGGTCATGAAGAATTGCAGCAAGCGGTATTCGGTCGGCCCCATCTCCGCAGGCTTGCCGTCGATGGTCACGCGGTGGCTGATCGGGTCCAGGATCAAGCCGTCGACTTCGATAGGCGCTTCGCCATCGGTCGGGCCGGCGCGGCGCAGCACGGCTTTGAGGCGCGCCACCAGTTCCCGTGGGGAAAACGGCTTGGTGATGTAGTCATCGGCACCGACTTCCAGGCCCTGGATCTTGTTGTCCTCTTCGCCCTTGGCGGTGAGCATGATGATCGGGATATCCCCGGTCAGCTCGTCACGCTTGAGACGGCGGGCCAATTCGATGCCCGAGGTGCCGGGCAGCATCCAGTCGAGCAGGATCAGGTCCGGCTTGCGGTCGACGATAATGGCGTGGGCCTGCTGGGAGTTCTCCGCCTCCAGGCAGTCATAGCCGGCCATTTCCAACGCGACGGCGATCATTTCGCGAATGGGCGCTTCGTCGTCAACGATCAGAATGCTCCTGCCAACCATGCTCAATCCTCTTGTCATTTAACTGTCTTGCGCCGCATTAGATAACGGAATTATTGCAGTCGTGTGACAGTAATTTAGTCGCTTGGGCAATTAACGGCACTCTGGACTACCCTTTGGGTCCGAATCCTGACAACCACAAAAGGAAGGTTCCGATGACTTACAGCACTGTTTCCTGGAAAACCCTGCTGGTATCTGCGGTGTTGGCGCTGCCAGGGCTGGCGTTTGCGGCAGAGCCGGCGATGACCCAAGACGGGATGTTGGTGGATCACAAGGGAATGACGCTCTACACCTTCGACAAGGACGCTGATGGCAAATCAGTGTGCAAGGACCAGTGCGCGACCAACTGGCCACCGCTGAAAGCAGAGTCCACCGACACCAAGACCGGCGATTGGACGGTAATCACCCGCGACGACCAGACCAGCCAGTGGGCCTACAAAGGCAAGCCTGTCTACACCTACAAGGACGACAAGAAAGCCGGTGACAAGACCGGTGATGGCAAAGGTAGCGTCTGGCACATCATCAAGCCCTGACTAAGCGGCGGCTTTGAGGCCTTCGCGAGCAAGCCCGCTCCCACTTTTGATTTGCGAATACAGTCAAATGTGGGAGCGGGCTTGCTCGCGAAGGCGTCACCACAGAATCCTCAGCGAACAGCGTAATCCACCACGATCCCGACAAAAATCGCCAACCCCGCCCAGTGATTATGCAAGAACGCCTTGAAGCACTTCATGCGGTCCCTGTCTCGTGTGTACCAGAACTCCCAGACAAAACAGCCCGCTGCCGCCAGCAACCCGAGGTGGAACCACCCGCCCAGCTCGAACCGTGCGCCGGCCAGCAACAGGCACGCCAGCGCCAGGCCTTGCAGGGTGAGGATGATCACGCGGTCAGCGTCACCGAACAGAATGGCGGTGGATTTCACCCCGATCTTCAAATCGTCATCGCGGTCGGTCATGGCGTAATAGGTGTCGTAGCCCACCGTCCACAACAGGTTGGCGATGTACAGCAGCCACGCGGTGGCAGGCAAATGGCCGGTCTCGGCGGTAAACGCCATCGGCATGCCCCAGGAAAACGCTGCGCCCAGCACCACTTGGGGGTAATAGGTGTAGCGCTTCATGAACGGGTAGCTTGCCGCCAGTGCGAGGCCGCCCAGGGACAGCAGGATGGTGCTGGCATTGGTCAGCAGCACCAGCAGGAAACTGATGCCCATCAGCACGGCAAAAAACACCAGCGCTTCCTTCGAACTGATCTTGCCGCTCACCAGCGGTCGTTGCTCGGTGCGTTTCACATGGCCATCGACCTTGCGGTCGGCCCAGTCATTGATCACGCAGCCGCCGGCCCGGGTGAGTACCACGCCCAGCACGAAAATCACGATATTGATCAGCGACGGCGAACCCTTGCCGGCGATCCACAGGGCCCACAGTGTCGGCCACAGCAGCAGGTAGATGCCGATGGGCTTGTCCATGCGCGTCAACTGAATGAAATCCCAGGCCCTGGGGTTCAGGCGGTTCAAGGACTTGAGCAGACGTTGGTACATCAGCAGTTCTCCGGATGATCATGCAGCGCGTGCCAGAAACTCGGCAGGAAGACTTCCACCACCAGCACGCTCAGCGCCCCGCGGTCGAAGCGCGAGCGGCGCGCCCACAGATTATCGGCCTGGTCCGCTGTCGGCAGCCAGGCACGAGGGTAGTGACACACTTCGATGGCCTGGCGGGTAAAGGCGCGGTCGCAGAACAGCAACTCGCCCAGCGAGCGGCTGCCCAGCTCGTCCATGTGCAGCCCATCGCCCTGCAAGGCACTGCGGGCCGCCACGCTGCGGGCGAACACCCAAGGCTGGCCGCGACCGCGCAAATACACCTCGCGTACCCAACCGATACTGGCCGGTGGCAGGTCCAGAGCGGCGCATTCGTCGTCGCGCAACGGTTGCCAGCCTTCGAACAGCGGCGTCACGCTGAAACCCTCGTTGGACAGCCACGTCAGCCGTCGCGTCAGCGAGCCTTCGTCAAACAGCCAGTTGAGGGTCAAGGGCGTGGGCAAGGGGCTCAGAAGGCTCTGGGTCAGCCATTGGCAAGCATCGGGAAGGGCGATTGAGTGCGGCACGGTGAGTCAGTATTGGCAGCAAAAGAGGCGGCGAGCTTACCATGGCACCCTGGGCTTTTGCCGTGCCAAACCCGTCGTTTGCGTCGAACATGCTTGCATCTGCCGGCCCCGATCAGTACAAAACGCCCTGAGCCGCGCGGCAACGCTGGATCCATCGACCGCCGGCCAACACGCCTGAACCTGAGGAAGCATGTAATGAAGAAGTGGCAATGTATCGTCTGTGGCCTTATCTATAACGAAGCGGACGGCTGGCCGGATGACGGTATTGCACCAGGCACTCTGTGGCAGGACGTCCCGGAAGACTGGCTGTGCCCGGACTGCGGCGTGGGTAAGTCGGACTTCGAAATGATCGAAATCGCGTAATCCCGAATTTAAGAAACGTACTACAAGGAGAAAGGAATGAACGCACCTGTCGTGATCATCGGCACAGGATTGGCCGGTTACAACGTCGCCCGGGAGTTTCGCAAGCTCGACAGCGAGACCCCGTTGCTGCTGATCACTGCCGATGACGGACGCTCCTACTCCAAGCCCATGCTCTCCACCGGCTTTGGCAAGAACAAGGAAGCCGATGGCCTGAGCATGGCCGAACCTGGCGCCATGGCCGAGCAACTCAAGGCCCAGGTGCGCACCCATACGCGCATCAGCGGCATCGACCCAGGCCACAAGCGCCTGTGGATCGGCGAGGAAGCGGTGACCTACCGCGACCTGGTCCTGGCCTGGGGCGCAGAAACCGTGCGCGTACCGGTCGAAGGCGATGCGGCTGAGCTGATTTTCCCGATCAACGACCTGGAAGACTACGCGCGCTTTCGCGCTGCCGCTGCCGGCAAACGGCGCGTGCTGCTGCTTGGCGCTGGCCTGATCGGCTGTGAGTTTGCCAATGATCTGATCCTGGGCGGCTATGAAATCGACCTGGTCGCGCCGTGTGAGCAAGTCATGCCGACCCTGCTGCACCCGGCGGCAGCCGCAGCGGTGCAAGCCGGGCTGGAAGGCATCGGCGCGCGTTTCCACCTGGGCCCGGTGCTCAATCGCCTGCAACGCACGGCTGATGGCCTTGAAGCGCACCTGTCGGACGGTGAAGTGATCCACTGTGACCTGGTGGTGTCTGCCATTGGCCTGCGCCCGCGTGTAGACCTGGCCGCAGCGGCCGGCCTGCAAATCAACCGCGGGATCATGGTGGACCGCCATCTCAAGACCTCCCACGCCAATATCTACGCCCTGGGCGACTGCGCCGAGGTCGATGGCCTGAACCTGTTGTACGTGATGCCGCTGATGAGCTGCGCCCGTGCCCTGGCGCAAACCCTGGCCGGCAACGCCACGGCGGTGAGCTATGGGCCGATGCCCATCACCGTGAAAACCCCGGTGTGCCCGCTGGTGGTCTCACCTGCACCACGAGGCACTGAAGGCGTCTGGAGTGTCGAAGGGCAGGGTGCCGACATCAAGGCCCTGTGCCGCGATGCCAGCGGCCGCCTGCTGGGTTACGCACTGACCGGCAGTGCTGTCATGGAAAAACTGGCGCTGAACAAAGAACTTCCGCCGTTACTGGCGTAAATACCACCCGTTCTGTCGCAAACATCACGTTCATACTCCGAGAAAGGCCGCCGCGAGACTGGCGCGGCGCCCGAGGGCATGCCATCCTCACTCCCGTCTGCCGCAGAGTAGAGCCTGCGGCGCCTTGGCGCTGCTCCACCAGAGAGCAGCACGGACATAACAACAAAAAACCGTCAAAGAGGCTTCACATATGCGTAAACCAGATCTCGCAGCCGCCATCGCTGAAAAAGCCGATCTCACCAAAGAACAGGCCAACCGCGTCCTCAACGCCGTCCTCGAAGAAATCACCGGCGCCCTGCACCGCAAGGACAGCGTCACCCTGGTCGGCTTCGGCACTTTCCTGCAACGCCACCGCGGCGCCCGCACCGGCAAAAACCCGCAAACCGGTGAGCCAGTGAAAATCAAGGCGAGCAACACCGTAGCGTTCAAGCCGGGCAAGTCGCTCAAAGACAGCGTCAACCCGTAAGTTAAGCGGTACCGTCTCGAAGGGAGGCGGGGCGGTAAAGAAAATGGGCACGCCGACTGGGTCGGGTGCCCATTTTTTGTTGGGTGCTGATGCGTATGCCAGATTAAGCCAGCTCGCCTAATCGCATTTTCAGAGCGTCGATTTGTTCCTCCACTGCGTTGATAACATCGGCGCTGTCGCCCCACATATCAAGAAACCCCCATTCGTCATTGGGCGGATCAATCAGTTGGGTCAGTATTGAAATAGCCTGCTCGATCAGGGGTTTGAGTTGTGCCAGATATTCAGCTGGCCATATATAGGGGTTGCCTAGGGTTTGTAATAGATAACAGGCAGCCCTAAAGGCGTCATAACGTTCTTCAGCGGGATCAAACTGGCTGATTTCGTTGATCAAGACCGCGAAATTTTGTTGTTTTCAGAACTCCTGAAACCAGTCCGCGGCTTCATCGTTTTCCCAAGGGTTGTAATTCCAGGCGCCCATTTTTGACTCCTTAGCCACATTTTCCGAAACGTGATGGTTTAGATTTTTCTGTTGCGACCCAGTTGGAATGGTTAAAGGTGACGGATTTATTTGATCGATTTAAATTAAATAATCTGCCCACCTTTTGCAGTTTTTAATAAACTGGGATCCCGATCATCAGGAATTTTAATTCAGAGCTGCCCTAACGTTTCTTAAGTTGCCTGAAGAAGCGCAATAAACTGTTTGGTGAACTCAGGCCCTTCGTATTCTTCAAGATTCTTGATATTGAAGAGCGCGCCTCGTTGCGTTGTGAGTTTTTGCAGGCGGCGTTTCAATAGCTTATTGATCTGGTTGTCTGGCTCAGAGGTAATTGATGCAAGCGCTTTACGGGCGCGATCTGACACGTCTTTGAAAAAAACGTGCTGGATATCTGCGGGGGGGGTAATCTGCGTAAGGTCACAGTTTTGAAATGTTACCCAATCCAATTTGCACAATTCAAAATCAACAAGAAGGGGGGTGTTGGGCGGTTCGGATATGAAACTTACCTCTTGTAATTTTCCCGAAAACTTGAGGTTTTTTATTTTGCTGGCATTGAACGAGTTGTCAATGATCTTGCACTGGGTAAATAGGCAGTTGCTGAATTCGCAATCTTTCAAAGACGCTTCTCGAAAATTGCACTTTATGAAAGTGCAGTTCTCGAATTTGCTGTTGCTGAAGCCTGAAGCCTGAAAGTCAACCGTCTTGAAGTGACAATGGGCTAATAAGGTCTTATTGAAAAATCTTGAACCGGAGAAATCACTTTTCTCAAAGCTGCAGCTCTCCAATATACATTGATCGAAAATCGGATCGGAGAGATTCGCATCTTTTAATTTACAATCGATAATCCGCTCTTTTTCAAAACGCGTTTTTTTAGGTAACACGAGCCCGTCCTGCTGTATGCCGGACAGCACGAATGATGGTATTTTGTCATTCACCATAATATTCCTTCATAACCATTGCCCCAGTCCCCATAACGCCGCTGATGCGTGCCTCTTTTCCAATCAGCCTTAGTCGTGAGGTCCCACCAGGTTTTAGTTTTAGTTTCATACACATCGGGAAGACGTTGCCCTGATTTCGATACCTCCAAGTGTCCCAATGATGGATCATTTTTTACTCTGGTTTTGAAGTTTGCATCAATTCTCTGCCCTACGTAACGGCGATAGCGAGAGCGTGCTTGTCCGAGATCGCCTCGATCATAGGCTCGTTTCACCGCTGCTCTTTGTCTCGGGGTCAACGACCTTTGGGGGTTACTGTAGACAGCCTTCTTCGCCGCATTGGCGTGGGCTTGAAGCTTAGCAGTAGTTGAGCCACAAGGTGCCCATCCCAACGGATCGATCCATCCCGAGGGGTTAGGAGAATACTGATAGAGGTTAAAACCTCCTGCTAGCCCGACAGGGTCCGGCGTTGTAAAGCGCCCCACGTCGGGATCATAAAACCGGAATGTATTAAAATGCAGCCCCGTCTCTCGATCCAGATACTGCCCTTGGAATCGTAGATTTTGCTCTTCAATGTAATGTGGCTCCCGCACCTCTTCCAAGGTATTGCCCCACACCTGATAAGTCGCACGCCAGGTCATTTGCCCATCGGCCTCGGTCAGTCGCTCCGGCAGTCCGTTAAGATCATTGTGGTAGTAGCGGGTTTTTTGCAGGGGGCCGATGCCGTCGATCCGGGCCAGGGGCACGTAGCTTTCACCTTCGTATAGATACAGACTGGTCTGGCTGTGTTTGAACTCCTGCAACAGACGTAAACCATCCCAGATGAAACTCGTCTGGCCCAACGGGCGGCCATTGTAATCATGCTCGGTTTTTTCGATCCGCCGCCCTAGGGGGTCATAGGTCATCCTGACCACGTGGCCGCTCTCATTTCGCACTTCAACCAGCCGGCTTTCCGCATCGTAGGCAAAGCGCTGCAAGCCACGAGCAGAGCTGCGCTTTTCGATCATTCGTCCTAAAGCATCATAGGCATACCGTTTGTCTTGATAGACGAGCAGGCGATTATGTCGTATGAGACCACCTTGATTTGGGCGGTCCAGCAGATTGGCGGCAGCGTCATAGGCATATGTTTCGGTCCGGCCAACCTGGTGGCTTAAAAGGATTCGGTCGGTGCTGTCGTAACCCAGATGTTCTTGATGATCATGTTGGTGGTTTATACGACGTCGCCCGATCAGGTTGTCACTGGGGTCGAAGCTATAGTCCGTCTCGACCAGGGGAGGCAACTGCCAAGGCTGGTCAATGCTGCGACGCTGTCGTGAGCGAACCCTGCCACTTCGGTCGTATGCGGTACTCGTTTTGAGTTGGCCCTGGGTACGCTGTACTTCGCGATGCAAGCGATCACGATCAAAGTCGCTAATGACTTTTCCATCGATGTTCAACTGATGCAGGTGGCCGCTACCGTAGTACAGCCTGTTCAACCATCGACCGTCGGGCAAGCCGGTTTGGACCAGGTTTCCCAGCTCGTCGTAACGATGCTGCACAGACCCTGCCGAGCTTTGCTCCTCAAGCAGTTGCCCTAGCGCGTCATAGCTGAAACCGAGTAGCTGTTGACGGCCATCAAGGGCGGTGAAGGTGACACCGACCAACTGGTCGTTCAGGTCATGTTCATAGACCGTGGTGCCGTCGGCGGTGGTTTTACTGACCAGGCGGCCAACAGGATCGCGCTGAAACTGGTGCGACAACGGCGCTACCGGCTCGCCCTCTGTTCCCGGTAGATAGTCCACGGCAACAATATCGTCCAGTGAATCGTAGGTGTAGCAGCGCCGGCTTTGATCCAGATCCTGCTGCTGCACCATGCGGTCGGCTGCGTCCCACTCAAAGCGATAGCTCTCGCCATTCTCGTTGGTCAGCTTGCGTAGTCGTCCGTAGGCATCATGATCGAACATCACCGAACGGTTATGCGCATCCCAACGTTGTTTGACCAAGCCGCGAACGTCATAGTCATAGCGTGTGGTGCTGCCGGCAGGGTCAACATGGGCAGTCAGATAACCATTTGCGCTACGCTGGAACAGTTCGACGCGGCCATCTGGAAGCTGGCATTCCATTAGTAGCCCCTGAGGACCGTACCGGTAGCGTACCGATTCACCTTCGGCATTGGTCTGCACCACCAGATTTCCAAACTCGTCGTATTGATAACGGGTCGGATAACCCGAGCAATCTACTTCTTCGACCAGTTGGCTCCACACGTTCCAATGCAACGTTCTGGTTTTTCCGGTTGCATCGATGACTTCTACGGGCTGACCAAAACCGTCATAGACGTAACAAGTACGGTTACCCAGTGGGTCGACTTCCTCGATACAGTTGCCACGCTGGTCGTAGCGGTAATGCCAGCTATTGCCCGCCGGGTCGGTTTCCACCTGCGGCAACGCCCAGTGTTCGAGCCATTGTGTGTTGCGGCTCCGAGCTAGTGGATCGGTCACGTTACTCAGGTTTCCGGACTCGTCATAACTAAAGCACCACTGACCCTCGTGAGGATCAATGGCGCCGAACAGTTGGCGATCTTGATTCCATTCGAATTGCCAGGCATGGCCTAAGTTATCGACGTAACGAGTGATTTGGTATTGCGGGTTCCAATGCCGTGTACTGACTCGCATCAGTCCATCGGTCACACGGGTAATGCCAGCATCCAGATCGTAGTCAAAGCTGTATTCATCACCACCATCTGTCCAGTGGCGGCTCACACGCCACTCCTCACCGTATGGCCCAGACACAGCGGCCCATTGGTAGAAGCAGCGCAGGCCACTCGGCAATTGGTGTTCGACCATTCGCCGAGCATTGTCATAAACAAAGCGCCGAGCGGTTATACCTTGCCCGTCCAAAACTTCAATGAGGTCGCCGTTACTGTCGTAGCGGTAACTGACGAGTACATCACTGCGGGCCTCGAAATGCTCTGGGCGCAGGTAACGCCGCTCGATGTTGGCTACACGCCGAGGGTGTTCGACCGAGTAGTTCAGTTCTACGTGCATCAAATCATGGGTGTCGCGCAGGCGATGCAGCCGTCCCTGATTGTCGTAATCGAGGAAGATCCGCCCTTCATTGCGATCCCCCAGCAGTTGCAGACGCATTCGAGAGCGGTTCTGCGGGTCAAATTCGAAGAGCCGATACAGGCCGTCGGTACTCTCGATCAAGACCGCTGCGTCACCACTGCGCCTGACCGCAAGACCTTCGACTGGGTCGAATGCTCCTCCGGACGCAGGGATGTAGCCGATCTCCAGGCGCCGTCCCTGTTCATCGATATAAAACAAGTTTTCGTCTTTATCGATCTCGACCGATACCTCATAGGCAACGCTCCAGCCCGCCCCAAATAGACCGTCGATCCGTGTGTCGAGACTGCTGTAGAACCGCTGCCAATCGATGGGAAACAGGCCCGGAAGCACGAAATCCAGTTCATCCTCATCACCTAGAATTTTGGCGCCGGTCGCACTGTGTACGGGGTTGGGGGAGCCGTTCATGGCGCTCTTAAGCGCAGAGGTTATCTTGCTGGTGCCATAGGAAACTCCAGCCCCTACCACCACACTGCCGAACAGGCAGGGCAGTTTGCTCCAAAAGCACTTCACATTGCCGCGTAGCATCAACAAGGCAGTAATCGCCAGCCCCACCCCCGGCGTTTTCCCGCTACGAATCTCCTGCACCACAATGGTCTCACCACCAATGCGCACATCCGGCGAAATCAGGCCCTGGGCGGTGCCGATCTTGGCGTCACAGGTACTACGATCCCCGCTGCGCGCGGCAGGCTGCCCGTTGATGAACACCGAGCTGGAACCTTCGGCAATAAACTGCAGGGGCATGGGCGGATGCTTGTTGCATGCTACGGTGTCCAGCGGGCACGGCTCGGTACCGGGGGCGGGCGAGGCGACGGTCGGGCGCCACATCTGCGAGAAAAACTCCCCGGCCATATCCAGGAAGCTTGGTGCTGCCGGCTCGCTGGGCGCGACCGGTACAGCGGTCATCTTACCGGCTGCGCGGGCGGCCTTTTTGCCATTGATAAACACGTTGTGCGAGCCGCTGGTGATGAACGCATCGATCACCGGCGGGAACACCCAGTTTGCGGCGGACTCGCACCAACTGGATATTTTCAAGTCAGCCCCCGTGAGCCCAGCGGTGATGCCGACGACCGCGCCCACCACCAACACCAGGGCCACACCTCCGGTGGCGATGGTCGCACCGGTCGCGAGGAACACTGCCCCGGCAACGGCCAGGCAGCCCACGGTAGTGATCGCCGCATAGGCGGCCACTTCCAGCACACCGCCGAGAATGTCGGCCATCACCGAGGTGTGCAGCAGTGCGTCGCCTTCGCGGGCGGCCCAAAGGTCCTCACTCATTGCTCAGGCTCGACTCAAGGCGTGGCAAGGAAGTTGAGTGTGCTTTTCAGCGTTGCCCAGTGCGCCGCCTCGGCCGGGCCCAGGGGCTGGGCCTTGACGTAACTGAGGGCGATCAAGCGACGTGTGCCCGGTATCTGCATGGCCAGCTGATATTGGTAAATGTTGTCGCTGCCTTTGCTGAAGTGGTTCTGTACTTCAAACGCGTCGATGTCCTGCGCTGGACCGACCTTGACCGCTTGCGCCGGGGAATAGCGAAGGTCCTGGACCTGCTGTTCGAGTTTTTTCAACTGGCCTTCGAAATTGCTTTGCAGGCTTTCGCCATCGGCCAAGGGGCTGCGGCTCACCACCAAGGTAGTGCCCAGCTTGGCGAACTTGAGGATATTGATCGAAGTGTCCTGTACCTCGGCATCAGGCAGGGTGAATTGGGCTTCGTTGATCAGGTAATTCATGTGAAGAAATCTCGTTATTGACCAGCGCCGGGCTTACCGGGGAATTTTGACTCGACGGCGGACTTGATCGTGCTTTGCACGCCCTGGGCACCCGGCGAAGTGCCTTTGTCGCTGCCCAGGTTGATGTCCAGTTTGCCCTTCGTCTGGATTTTGCTGCTGCCGCTGGAAAACAGGTTGAACGAGCCACAGGTCAAGTTGATGTCGCCGCCTGCCTTGAGCTCGATCACGCTGTCGCCGCACACCAGGCGAAGACTCTCGCCGGCCTCGATGGTGTAGTGCGTGGCGGCGCTGTCGGACTTGGCACCGCCCACGATCACCGTGTCGTTGTTGCGTACAACCCGCAGGCGATTGCTGCCGATGGTCACCGTCTCGTTATGCCCAATGCTTTTATTGCGGTCATGCCCCACCGAGTGGCTTTCATCCACCTCCACCACGATGTCCTGGTTACGCTCGGCATGGATATACAACTGCTCCAACCCCTTCTTGTCCTCCATGCGGATTTCATTGAAGTTGGCCGGCGTTCCGCCCTTGCTGGAGCGGCTTTTCATGCCGCTTTGGGTGGCGTTCTCCGGCAAGTCGTAGGGCACCGTCTGCTCAGCGTTGTACACCCGCCCGGTGATGATCGGTCGGTCGGGGTCGCCTTCGAGGAAGCTGACGATCACCTCTTGGCCGATGCGTGGAATCTGCATCGAGCCCCAGTTCTTGCCAGCCCAGGATTGCGACACACGAATCCAGCACGAGCTGTTTTCGTTGGATTGGTCGTGGCGGTCCCAGTAGAAATGCACCTTCACGCGGCCGTACTGGTCGGTCCAGATTTCCTCGCCCTTGGGGCCTACCACCAGCGCGGTCTGCGGGCCTTTGACAATGGGGCGGTGAGTGTTGGCCAGCGGGCGGAAACTCTGTTGGGCGTCGATGCAGGTCAGGCTGCTTTCGAACTGCGCCGAGCCTGAACCGCCACCGCTTTCCAGGCTTTCCTGCACGACGAAGTAACGGCAACCGACGATCAGGTACTCGCGGTTCTGGTCCTGGCGGCTGAAGCCGGTGAGGCTGAACAGATGGCCCGAGCCCAGGCCGCGCGCATTGCCGCTGAACTCGATCTGTTCATGCAGGGTTTGCAGGGCCTCGATGCGGGTGCGCGCATAGTGTTCGCCGTCGGCGCTTTGCACGTAGGTACCGGGGTAGTCGTACAGCGGGTAGTCGCCGGCGGTGTGCGGGCGCGGCATGGCCGAGCGCACGTCGATGCTCGCGCTGGGGCGCTGGAAGTCGTAGTCGTTGAGCTCCAGTGAGCCCGGCTGCACCTCCTGCGCCAAATGCCAATTGTGCATATGGTCGCGTTCGCGCTGCTGCTCGTCCTTGGGGTAGTAGGGGATCGACGCGTAGCCGGGCACGCTGGTGTGGGCGCCATAGGCGTCGGCCAGCACCAGCACATGGCGGTCCTGTTCATGGCGGAAGAAGTAGTAGATGCCTTCCTGCTCCATCAGGCGGCTGACGAAATCGAAGCTGGTCTCGCGGTACTGCACGCAGTACTCCCACTCGCGATACGGCCGGCTGAGGGCGTCTTCGAAGTCGGAAAAACCCAGGTCACGGAACACCTGCTTGATGATCTGCGGGATGCTCAGGTTCTGGAAGATACGGCAGTCGGAGGTACGGCTGAGCAACCACAGCCAAGGGCGCAGGGTGACTTGGTAACTGGCGAACTGGCCTTTGTCGATGTTCTGGCTGCACCGCGCAACGATCCCGTGGAAATGCCGCTCGCCGCCGTCCGCCAGTTGCAGGCCGACGCTCATCGGTTTACCCAGCAATTGGTTAAGGTCGATGTTGGCGTCCAGGGACGTCAGTTGCAGCTCATAGTTGAACAGCCGGCCCAGCTCTTCACCGCCGCCCATTTCGTTGAGCAGCAGCACATCCGGCCCGAGGGGGCTGTTGATCTTGGCCAGGCGTGAGGCTTGGTTGAATAGCATCGGTTAACCCGTGAGTGTCGTAATAACTGAAGAAACCGAATTCAGTGTGGGAGCTGGCTTGCCTGCGATGGCAGTGGATCAGTCAACATGGATGTTGAATGTCAGACCGCTATCGCAGGCAAGCCAGCTCCCACAGTTTTGATCGTGTTTCTTCAGGTCAATCGTTGAACTGGTAGTGCAATTCATTATCCCGACTGCTGATCCGCACCCCCGCCAGTGCCTTGCCTTCCAACATGCGCGTGAGGAATTCGCGGCTCATGTCCGGCAGCAGGCTGTTGGTGAGGATGGTATCGATCATGCGCCCGCCGCTTTCAGTCTCGGTGCAGCGCGAGACGATCAGGTCGACCACTGCGTCGTCATACTCGAACGCGACTTTATGGGTGTTCTCCACACGCTTCTTGATCCGGCCCAGTTGCAGGCGCGTGATCGCCTTGAGCATCTCGTCGCTCAGCGGGTAGTACGGGATGGTCACCAGGCGGCCGAGCAAGGCCGGTGGGAAAATCTCCAGCAGCGGCTGGCGCAGGGCCTTGGCGATTTCCTCGGGCTCGGGGATGTTCGCCGGGTCTTTGCAGACGTGGGAGATCAGTTCGGTACCGGCATTGGTGGTCAGCAGGATCAGGGTGTTCTTGAAGTCGATCACCCGGCCTTCGCCATCTTCCATCACGCCCTTGTCGAACACCTGGAAGAAAATCTCGTGCACGTCCGGGTGAGCTTTCTCCACCTCATCGAGCAGCACCACGCTGTAGGGTTTGCGCCGTACCGCTTCGGTCAGCACACCGCCTTCGCCGTAGCCGATATAGCCCGGCGGCGCGCCCTTGAGTGTGGACACGGTGTGGGCTTCCTGGAACTCGCTCATGTTGATGGTGATGACGTTCTGCTCACCGCCGTACATGGCTTCGGCCAGGGCCAGGGCAGTTTCGGTCTTGCCCACACCCGAGGTGCCGGCCAGCATGAACACGCCAATCGGCTTGCTCGGGTTGTCGAGGCCGGCGCGGGAGGTCTGGATGCGCTTGGCGATCATTTGCAGGGCATGGTCCTGGCCGATGATGCGTTTCTTCAGGTGCTGGTCGAGGTTGAGCACGGTTTCCAGTTCGTTGCGGGCCATGCGGCCCACCGGGATGCCGGTCCAGTCGGCGACCACCGAGGCCACGGCCTGGTAATCCACGGTCGGCAGGATCAACGGGGTTTCGCCTTGCAGAGCGGTGAGGCGCTGTTGCAGGTCGACCAATTGCGCACGCAACTCATCGTTACCGCTGTCCACCACACCGGCTTTTTCCCGCAAGGTTGCGCGGGTGGCGAGCAGTTCATCCACCAAGGCTTTCTCTTCAGCCCAACGGCTTTCCAGCGTGGCCAGACGCTCACGTTCGGCGGTCAGCAGCGCTTCGCTATGGGTTTGACGCGCTCCAATGGCAATGCCGATCGCATGCTCACGGGCGATGATTTGCAGCTCGGTTTCCAGGGCTTCGATACGGCGACGGCTGTCGTCCACTTCCGCGGGGACCGCGTGCAGGCTGATGGCGACGCGCGCGCAGGCGGTGTCCAGCAGGCTCACGGACTTGTCCGGCAACTGGCGCGCCGGAATGTAGCGGTGGGAGAGCTTCACCGAGGCTTCCAGGGCTTCATCGAGGATCTGCACCTGGTGGTGTTTCTCCATGGTGGACGCCACGCCGCGCATCATCAGCAGGGCCTTGTCTTCCGACGGTTCGGCAACCTGCACCACTTGGAAGCGGCGGGTCAGGGCCGGGTCTTTCTCGATGTGCTTTTTGTACTCGGCCCAGGTGGTGGCAGCCACGGTACGCAAGGTGCCACGGGCCAGGGCAGGCTTGAGCAGGTTGGCCGCGTCACCGGTGCCGGCAGCGCCACCGGCACCTACCAGGGTATGGGCTTCGTCGATAAACAGGATTATCGGCTTGGGTGAAGCCTGCACGTCTTCGATGACCTGGCGCAGGCGCTGTTCGAACTCGCCTTTCATGCTGGCGCCGGCTTGCAACAGGCCCACGTCGAGGCTGCGCAGCTCCACGTCCTTGAGCGCAGGCGGTACGTCACCGGCGACGATACGCAGGGCGAAACCTTCGACCACGGCGGTCTTGCCCACCCCAGCCTCACCAGTGAGGATCGGGTTGTTCTGGCGCCGACGCATGAGGATATCCACCAGTTGGCGAATCTCCTCGTCACGGCCCACGATTGGGTCGAGCTTGCCGCTGCGGGCCTGTTCGGTCAGGTCCACAGTGAAGCGCTTGAGCGCTTCCTGCTTGCCCATCGCGCTGGGCGCCATGGCACCGCTGGCCTCGCCAGGGACGCCGGCATTGAAGCCATCGCTGGCGCTCAAGGCATTTTCCGGCGAGTCACCGACGTATTCATCAAAGCGCTCGCTCAGGGCCTCGGCCTTGATCTTGTCGAACTCGCCGGACAAACCCAGCAGCGCATGGCGCAGGCTCGGTGTCTTCAAGATGCCCAGCACCAGATAACCGGTGCGAACCTGGCTTTCGCCGAACATCAGGCTGCCATACACCCAGCCGCGTTCTACGGCTTCTTCCACGTGGGACGACAGGTCGGTGATCGACGTCGAGCCACGCGGCAGGCGATCCAGGGCTTCGGTGAGGTCGCGGGCCAGGCGCGCCGGCTCCACGTTGAACTGGCGGATGATGCGGTGCAGGTCCGAGTCCTGCAGTTGCAGCAACTGGTGAAACCAGTGGGCCAGTTCCACATACGGATTGCCCCGCAACTTGCAGAACACGGTGGCGGCTTCGATGGCTTTGTAGGCCACGCTGTTGAGTTTGCCGAACAGTGCGGCGCGACTGATTTCACCCATGCTCTGGATTCCTTGAGGTGGTGGCGTGGTCGGCGTAATGCCGGGCCAGGATTAGGTCGTTGGCGTCATGCGCAGGTTGGCCGAGCCAGGTGTTGAAGCCCAGGCGGAACTGGCCGTTGAGTTGCAGCGCCGGAACTTCGGGTTGTTGCAAAACCAGGTTCAAGTCCCAGTCCAATTCATGGCCCAGGTACTCGGCCACCCAGGCCACCAGCTCGTTGAACGGCTGTTGGCCGGGCAGCATGCCCATGTAGTCATCCAGCGTGAGCGGGCCCAGGCGGATGCGGAATTTGTGCTGGCGGTCCCACACGTGGCTGCCCAGGCAGAAGTCCACGCCCAACTGATTGGCGCTGACCCCCACGCGGCTGCGTTCGGGCAGCTCCAGCCATTGGCCGACGTATTCCTCGATCTCTACCGGCAGGCCGAAGTACTCGCTGAGGATCGCTTTCAAACCATCCGGGTAGCGGGTTTGCGCCGACAGATGGCCGCTGTAATGCAGCTTCGCGGTATCGGGGATCAGCCCTTGATTGAGCAGGCTCGGCATCCCACGGCCACTCAGGGCGGCGAGGCGGGCGGACCAGTAGTCATCGTCCGGGCGGTCGTGGCTGACCGTTGGCCGCGCCTCGGCCCAGGCCCGATAGAACAGGGTCAGCAGGCGATGGTGGAACACATCCAGGAACTGCTTGCTGGTGCTGTCGGCGTTGTTGCGTTGGCGCTCGCGCACGTACTCGGTGATGTGCAGCGGCAGCGGCCCGTTGGGGCCGCCGAGGCCGAAAAAGAACTGCTCCAACCGCGCCGGCTTGCCGTCGCCACCGGGGTCGACCGAGGCGAGGGTGGCGGGTGCGAAGGTGCAATCGGCCTGCTGCCCCAGGCGCAGCGGGTCATCGGCCAGGCGCAGGGAATGGCCCAGGCGTGGCAGCTCGGGCGTTTCGCACTCGATGCGCCGCAATGCCTGGAAGAAGTCATATTCCCAGGGCTCCTGGTGCATCGCGTCCAGGGTTCTCACAGGGTCGGACGCCGTCCGGGCTTGGCTTTCCATCGCATGATCTCGCCGCGTTCGGTGGTACGGATCACCGTCTCGGTAAAGCTGTTGATCGACACGTAGCGTGCCAGGAAGCGCTCCAGCACTGCACCGAGCAGGAACACGCCGGTGCCGCGAAACGCGTTTTCATCGAACTCCAAGGTGATTTCCAGGCCGCGGCCAAACACAATCGGGCCAGGCATCGGCAGGCGTCGGGTCACCGCCTTACTGCTGACTTCGCGCAGGCCTTCGATCTGCAATTGCAGGGCGGCGTCATTGCTGTCGCCGTACAGGCGCAGCAGTTCGCGCAAGGCGCCGGCGCCCTGGCCCTGTTCGCTCAAGGAGAGGTAGTTGAGCGACAACTGACTGATCAGGCGCCAGGCCTTGGCGTCATGCGCATGGCTGGCACGCGGGCGGCTTGGCCCGGCGACGCACCGCACGGCCAGTACCGGCGCACTGTCGGCCAGGGTGAAGTCGGTCTTGCCGTTGCCCACGCTCATGAACAGCGGCAGGTCGCGGTTGGTGCACAGCGCCGTCACGCCCAGTTGGCGCAGGTCATGGCGATACGGTGCCTGGCGGCTGTCCACCAGGCTGACGAAGGTTTCACTGCCTACATAAGTGGAGCGCGGGCCATTGCGGCGCTGATCGCTGGACAGCACCCGCGGCTCGCGGCGCACGCTGTAATACGCCTGGTCGCGGCCATAGCGCGACGGATCGCGCACCGCATAGAACGGCAAGAACGGCTGCTCCGGTCCGGTGCCATGGCCAGTAATGCCGCTCAAGGAGTGAATCTCGAAATCCATCGGCCGCGTACGGTCGGCGATCACATGGTGTTCATTGACCCGGTCGGACAAGTGGATGCGGTCCACGCGCTTGGGGAACAGGTTGATGGCGGGCGTGCAGAACGGCAAAAACTGTGCCGCGCCGACACTGCCTTCCAGGCTCGGTTCGTGGCGGTCGAACAGCACGATCAGTTCCAGCTCCTGGCCGTCACACCGTTTGACCGCACGGCTCAACTCGGCGAACTCAACGAACAGGAAGCGATGGGGCTGGGCGAAGTACTCCTGCAACAGGCGATAGCCCTGGAACGCCCGTGCCACCACCGGCATGGCCGCATCGGCATCATCGAACCCCCGCGAGCGCAAGGCGTCCTGGGGCAGGCGCTCGACCCAATCGCCACCGGGCTGGCGCGCAAACACCGCGCAGGCGTTGCCCAGTAGTTGTTCGTAAAGGCGAAACGGTTGTTCATCAGCGCCGCTCAGGTACAGCGGCAAGGTATCCAGGTCGAGGCTGTTGAACGGCAGCTCGGCACCGGTGCGCAGGGTCAGGCGCAGGCCGGCCTTGGCCTTCGGTTCGCTGGCGGCCAGGCGCCCGAGCACGGCGGCGGGGTTGCCGAAATATTCGGCGTTGCTGACCTGCAACGGCCACAGCGTCACCGGGTGCGCGGTGCGGTACTCGCAGCAGGTTTGGGTTTCACGGCCCAGGGCGGCACGCAGCACCGTGTCACGGGGCAGCGGGAAACCGCCGGCCAGGGAGCCTTCATCGGGGTCGGTCTGCAGTTGCACTACGGTCATCGACGGCGTCGGTGCCAGGTAGTGCGGGTAGGCGATTTCCAGCAAGTTGTGGGTGAAGGTCGGGTACTCGGCGTCGAGCTTGAGCTGCACGCGGGCCGTGAGATAGGCGAAGCCTTCAAGCAAACGTTCGACGTAAGGGTCGGCGCAGTCCATACCGGACAGGGTCAGCCGACTGGCGATCTTCGGGTATTCCTTGGCGAACTCGGCGGCGCTTTCGCGCACGTGGTGCAGTTCCTGGTTGTACAGCTCCAGCAGGCGCGGGTTCATGGGCGTCTCCGCTGGTCGGCATTGAGCACGCGCACATGGCCGGACTCCAGGTCCACGTCGGTCTGCAACAGCAAACGCAACGGCACCGGTTGTGCCCACAGGTCGCCTTCAATCTCGAAACTCAGGGCGTTGTGATTCATCTCGCCATGGCCCATGCGCGCCTTGACCCGCAATGTGTGGCGCAAAATACGCGGCTCGAAGGTGGCGATAGCTTGGTAAATCAAGGCTTCCAGGGCTTTGATATCGACGCTCGAAGCGCTGTTGCCCGCCAGTGCCGGCAGGCCGTAATTGACCACCGAAGTGCCGGCCGGGGTGTGCAGCGTGGCATCGGTATCGAGTAACGAGGTGGTGTTAAGCAACCACGCCAGGTCACGCAGCACCGAGGCCTTCAATTGGGTCAGGGACAGCACGCGTTTGTCGGCGCTTTCCTTGGGGTTGGTCGGGTCGTCGTCGGTCAACCGGTCCAGCAGGGACGGTTGCAGACGGTCGCGGGAAGCGATTTCAGTTACCACCAAAGCAGCTCCACGGACGGGTTGCGAGAGGGACACAATGGCCGTGGCACCGGGCCACGGCCACAAGGGCTATCAGCGTTTGGTGTTGGAGCGGATGTTCCAGCCAAACTTGATGGCGCCGCCGTCTTTGGTGCCGTCGGCTTTCTGCGGTTGGTAGTCGACCATCACTTGGGCGAAGTTCAGGGTGACGTTTTCGGTCAGGCGATCATCGCTGCCCGAACCGCCAGTGCTCAAGGAGGTGACCAGCACTTCTTCCAGGTTGATCACCATGTACTCGACCTGGCTCTCGCCACCGGCCTTGCGCACGGTCAGCTTGACCTTGTCGATGTGCTTGCCGCTGGCGCAGTGCATCATCAGGTTGGGCGAAGCCTTGTCGACGTACTTGGTCAGCGACAGGTCCTGGATATTCACCTTGCCCGCGCCACCGCCACCGCCGACGTGCATGTTGCCGGACTGGGACATGCCCCAGCTCCAGTTCAACACATCGATTTCGTCCTTGTGGGCCTTGTCCATGGACTCGCCCTTGATGTCGCCGATCTTGATGAAAATATCAACAGCCATGTTTTCTCCCTGTGTGGCTCAGGCCACTGAATGGGTTATGCCCAAAGGGCAGTGCTTTTCTGTGGGAGCTGGCTTGCCTGCGATTGCATCAACGCGGTCTGACTGGCAGACCGCATCGCCTGCATCGCGGGCAAGCCCGGCTCCCACAGAAGAGCTAGCTCAATCGTTACTTATGCGCTTTTTGCCGAAGGCAGTTTCGATACCAGGCGCAACGACACCGTCAGCCCTTCAAGCTGATAGTGCGGGCGCAGGTAGAACTTGGAGTTGTAATACCCCGGGTTGCCTTCGACTTCTTCCACGATCACTTCGGCCGCCGCCAACGGGTGCTGGGCCTTGGTGGTTTCGGTGGAGTGCGCCGGGTCGCCGTCGACGTAGTTGAGGATCCAGTCCTGCAACCAGCGCTGCATTTCGTCCTTCTCTTTGAAGGAGCCGACCTTGTCGCGCACGATGCACTTCAAGTAGTGGGCGAAACGGCAGGTGGCGAACAGGTACGGCAGGCGTGCGGCCAGGTTGGCGTTGGCGGTGGCGTCCGGGTCGTCGTATTCGGCAGGTTTCTGCAGCGACTGGGCGCCGATGAACGCGGCGAAGTCGGTATTTTTCTTGTGCAGCAGCGGCATGAAACCGTTCTTCGCCAGTTCCGCTTCACGGCGGTCACTGATGGCGATTTCGGTCGGGCACTTCATGTCCACGCCACCGTCATCGGTAGGGAACGTGTGGGCCGGCAGGTTTTCTACTTCACCACCAGACTCGATGCCGCGGATGCGCGAGCACCAGCCGTAGTGCTTGAACGAACGGTTGATGTTCACCGCCATGGCGTAGGCGGCGTTGGCCCAGGTGTACTTGGAGCTGTCGGCGCCGTCGGTGTTTTCTTCGAAAGCGAAGGCTTCCACCGGATCGGTCTTGGCGCCGTACGGCAGGCGTGCCAGGAAGCGCGGCATGGTCAGGCCGATGTAGCGCGAGTCTTCCGATTCACGCAGCGAGCGCCAGCCGGCGTATTCCGGGGTGGTGAAGATTTTGGTCAGGTCGCGTGGGTTCGACAGTTCCTGCCACGAACCCATGCCCATCACGGTCGGCGAGGCCGCAGCGATGAAAGGCGAGTGCATGGCGGCGCAGACTTTCGACAGCTCGCCCAGCAGTTCCACGTCGGGCGGCGACTGGTCGAAGTAGTAGTCACCCACCAGGCAGCCGTAAGGTTCGCCACCGAACTGGCCGTATTCTTCTTCGTACATCTTCTTGAAGATCGGGCTCTGGTCCCACGCGGTGCCCTTGAATTTCTTCAGGGTCTTGTGCAGGTCTGGCTTGGAGATGTTGAGCACGCGAATCTTCAGTTGCTCATCGCTCTCGGTGTTATTGACCAGGTAATGCAGGCCACGCCAGGCGCTTTCCAGTTGTTGGAAATCCTGGTGGTGGATGATCTGGTTGACCTGGGCGGTGAGCTTGGCGTCGATGGCGGCGATGATCGATTCGATCGACTTGATCGCGTCGTTGGACACCAGGTCGGTTTGCGCCAGGGCCTGTTCAGCCAGGGTGCGCACCGCGGTTTCAACGGCTTCGCGGGCACGCTCGGTCTTGGGCTTGAATTCTTGCAGCAGCAGGTTCGCGAACTCGCTGGCTTCTTCGGTGGTACCCAGGATCTGGCTGCCTTCGCGGGCGGTATTGTCCGTCATGATTACTGCTCCCCTGCAGGCTTGGGCGCGCTGGCAAGTGCCTGAAGCAATGCCGGGTCCTTGATCGCCTTCATGATGATTTCTTCAGCGCCAGTCTTGCCGTCCATGTAGGTCAGCAGGTTGGCCAATTGGGTGCGGGCTTCGAGCAGCTGGTTCAGCGAGTCGACCTTGCGGGCCACGGCGGCCGGGCTGAAGTCGTCCATGCTTTCGAAGGTGATGTCCAGGCTCAGGTTGCCTTCGCCTGTCAGCTCATTGGGTACGTGGAACGCGACGCGTGGCTGCATGGCCTTGAGGCGTGAGTCGAAGTTGTCGACGTCCACCTCAAGGAACTTGCGGTCGGCCACGGGTGCCAGCGGCTCGGCAGGCTTGCCGGCGAGGTCGGCCATCACGCCCATCACGAAGGGCAACTGGACCTTTTTCTCGGCGCCGTAAAGCTCGACGTCGTACTCGATCTGCACTCGAGGCGCACGGTTGCGCGCGATGAATTTCTGAGAACTTTGCTTCGCCACGTTGCTGCTCCTGGTCGCTTGAGCGACGATGTTGTTACTGCACGGTCCGGCGGCTTACTCGCTGTCGGGGCCGCGCAGGTTTTCAAATTGGGACATGCCATCGGGAATCAGATTGCGAACGATGGCCGCAAAGTCGGCATGTACCAGATTCTTGGCTCGGTTCAACAGCACCGGCAGCGGGCTCGAAGGCTCGTGGCGGGTGTAGTACGCGAGGATTTTGTCGAGGCTGCGCAGCACATCGTCGCGGGTGGCGATGTCGCCCGTCGGGCGAGGGGCTGCGGGCGCGGCGGCGTCGACCGAGGGGGCATTGTCTTCACTGACGGCCTCGGGATCGCTGCTGCTGTCGGTGCCTGGCACCGCTTGATTGAGAAGTTGCAGGGCCTGTTTGAGCGGCTGCTTCAAGGCGCTGAGGTCCACGCCCTGGGCGGAACCGACTTGGTCATTGACCTGTTGCTCAATGGCCTCGCACGCCGCACGCGCCGCGCTCAAGGCATCACGGGTGGCTTGCAGTTGTTCGGGGTCGCTGTCCAGGAACGCGGCGTTGAGTTGCTGGTTGCCCAACTGCTCATCGGCAAAACTCTGCAGGCCGCTGGCGTTGAGCGCGGCGCGCAGGGTCACGGGCCCGAAGGTGCGCGAGCGCGTCAGGATGCTTTCGCGCAGCAGACGAATATTGGTGTCGCAGGTCAGGCCGGTAAGGGCGTTGATGCGCACGGTGGGGTCGTTGTCATCGTCGGCATCCAGGCGCGGGTGCAGATCGGCCCAGTATTGGCGCAGCAAGGCGTCGATCAGCGTGAGGACTTCGGCCAGCCCGGCCACACCCTGGAGGGCGAGGGTGCTTTGCAGCAGAAAGTGGGTGATGCGCAGGTCTTTGCTGCGCTGCAACAGGTCGAGGCTTTGCTGCTGGATGCTGCGCCACTCGGGCGGCTCAGCGGGCAGGATCGAGTCGCCCATGCTGCGTTCGGGTTGGCCCTTGGCATCACGTTCCAACTGCAGAAATTGCGCGTCATATTCCATGTCCTCGCCACAGGGCGACGTCGCGGAAACGGCGGTGAGCAGCAACGGCACATCCACTGAATTCGATCTCCTTATCGGCCCGCTGGATGGCGGGCAATTCATGCACTAGTTGCGTAATGAACTTTGCATGTTTTCTTGGTCATACACTCAGCGCGCCACTACTGTGCCATCACTGATGTTCAAGAAGTTGTGCATTTTTGGTGTAGTACTTATGGCTTGTCAAGGTAAGCTATTCGCCCTCTGTGACAGATGTGCGGTGTTTAACAACCTGCGCGACTGGCGAGTCGAAAGGCGCGCCCAGAGCGGATTTTTGTCATGGAAGCCAGTTAAGATCAGCGATCATGCTGGTAAAAGCAGATTTTGGCGGTCGTTTGTACGACAGGACGGGACTCTCCAGGGCGGTGCTGCCTCCTGGGTAGACTGCGCGCGATGTATCAGCAAGGAGGCAAGATGTCGCTGTGTTTGACTATCACTAGTTATCACAAGATCACCCCTGGGCAATGCCCCGAAAAGTCCATGGATCAGGGCGTGATGGCTATTGGCCGTAGTTCTGACAATGACTGGGTATTGCCCGATCCTGAGCGTCTCGTCTCTTCGCAACATTGCGTTATTCAATACAAAGATGGCCGTTATTATTTGACCGATAACAGCACCAATGGTGTGGAGTTGGTCAAGGCGGGTATTCGTATGCGTCGGGGTAACAGCGAGCCGTTGCAAGATGGCGAGTTGATCCGCATCGGCGATTACGAAATCCAGGCGCGCATCGACTTCAACGTGCAGGCCATCGACAGCCAACCATTTGCCGGTGACTCACCCAACAGCTTTGAAGCGCTGATGGGCGCCGTGGCGAGCCAACCTGTGCCCACGCCGATGATCGCGCCGCAGTTCCAGGGCGCCTCGTCCATGGAAACCTTGCCAGACCTATTCGACTTCCTCAGCCCCACCGCCGTGCCGCCGCCCACCGTGGCGGACCATGTGCCGTCCGAGCAACACGATTTTCGCCCCCCGGCTCCAGTGGCCGTGCCGGCGCCCGAAAAGCCATTGGTGCAAGGCTCGGTGATTCCCGAAGACTGGGACCTGTTCAGCGACGCGCCCGCACCCGTCGTCAATGCTGCGCCCGCCCCAGCACCGATCATCCCGCCGCCGCCCGTGGTCGAGCCTGTTGCGCTCCCCGTGGCCAATGCCGAGCCACCACCGGACCTCCTGCAAGCCTTCCTGCGCGGTGCGGGCCTGGATCAGTTGCGCCTGGACAAAGCCGACGCCTGCGCGCAGATGGAAAGCATCGGCCGCAGCTACCGGCTGATGGTCGAGGGCCTGATCGACGTATTGCGCGCCCGTGCCAGCCTCAAGGGCGAGTTCCGCATGCAGCAGACGATGATCCGCCCCGCCGAAAACAACCCATTGAAATTCGCCCCGAATGCCGATGAAGCGTTACTGCTGTTGCTGCGTCATGGCAACCAGGCGTTCATGGCGCCGGACCTTGCCGTACGTGACAGTTTCGACGACCTGCGCGCCCACCAGTTGGCCGTGATGGCTGGCGTGGAAGCGGCGATCAAGCACCTGCTCACGCGGTTTGAACCGGCGCAATTGGAGGAGCGCATGGGCAAACCCGGCGGCCTCTCCAGTCTGTTCAACGGTTCGCGCCAGGCCCAGTACTGGCAGCAGTTCACCGAGCTCTACAGCAACATTTCCCGCGAGGCCCAGGACGATTTCCAGGACTTGTTCGGTCGTGAATTCAGCCGGGCCTACGAAGAACACAGTGCACGACAGCGACGCTGAAAACGCCTCGCACCAATGGATAAAACGGATAGCTAAATACGTCATTGAGGACGCAGGATGATTCCCAGGTTTTTACTCGCAGCCGCCACCGTGCTGCTGCTGACGGCGTGTGCCAACGACACTGCCAAACCCCAGGCGGCTGCCGAGGCCGAAGCTGACACGGCCGCCGTTGAGCTGCATTTTCACGCGATTGCCGGGCTTAACCCCGGTGCCAACGGCCAGGCCGCGCCGGTGCGGGTGCGCATTTTCGAATTGAAAAACGCCGCGACCTTTTCACGCTCCGATTACTTCGCCCTGGCTGACCGTGCGCAATCCACCCTCGGCCTCGACCTGCTGGACCAGGACGAAGTGATGGTGCAGCCCGGCCAGCAGCTGAGCCTGCAGCGCGATCTCGACCCGTCCACGCGCCAGATCGGCTTGCTGGTGGGCTACCGCGAGTTGGACCGTGCGCAATGGCGCACGGTCATCAACGTGCCGCCGCGCCAATACAGCGAATACCAGATCAGCCTCGACGTGCATGCCGTGCGCGCCGACGTCGTGGTTTCCCCATCCAGCCCAGCCCAATAACAAGCAATCGGAGCCCCCATGTCCTGGAACAATCGCGTGGTCTGGTCGGAAGGCATGTTCATCGGAACGCAGCACTTCCAGCAGCATGACCGTTACCTGGAAAACCTGATCGATGCCCGCAGCCGCCCGTTGTCGGCGGGTGCCTGGGGATTCTCCGAGCTGCTGATCGACCAGGGCCTGCTGGCCCAGGGCAAGCTGGCGATCGTGTCGGCCCGCGGCCTGTTGCCCGATGGCACGCCGTTCAATATTCCCCAGGACGACCTGGCACCGAGCCCGTTGAATATCGACGACAACCTGCGCGACGGCCTGGTTTACCTGGCCCTGCCGCTCAAGCGTGCCGGCGCCCGTGACACGGTGGACGAGGGCGAGGCCCTGGAAGCCGCGCGCTACGTGAGCCAGGTGCGTGAAGTGCGCGACGACAACGCCCCGTTCGAAAACCGTGCACCGGTGGCCGTGGGGTCGCGGGCGTTGCGCCTGCTGACGGCGCAGGACGGCATCAGCGACTACGCCGCCATCGGCCTGGTACGCATCAAGGAAAAGCGTGCCGACCGTGCGTTGGTGCTCGATGATACTTACATCCCGCCCGTGCTGGACGTGGCCGCGAGCAAACCGCTGACGGCCTTTCGCAGTGAACTGCTGGGCCTGTTGCACCAGCGTGGCGAAGCCCTGGCCGGCCGCGTGGTGGCCTCGGGCGCCGGTGGTGCCTCGGAGATCGCCGACTTCATGCTGCTGCAACTGGTCAACCGCGCCCAGCCGCTGATCCAGCACTTCAGCCAGTTGAGCCCGTTGCACCCGGAGCGCTTCTTCAGCGAACTGGTCAGCCTGGCCGGTGAGTTTTCCACCTTCTCAACCTCCAGCCGTCGCCCCCAGGAATACCCGCAGTACCAGCACGATGACCTGGCCCTGAGCTTCATGCCGGTGATGGCGGCCTTGCGTGAGGCGCTGTCGATGCTCATCGACAGCAAGGCCACGCCGATCCCGATTGTGGAGAAAGCCTACGGCATCCATGTGGCGATGTTGGCCGACAAGACCCTGCTCGACAACGCCAGTTTCATCCTCGTGGTACGCGCCGATGTGCCCGGCGAAACCCTGCGTGCGCGTTTCGGCCAGCAGAGCAAGGTCGGCTCGGTGGAGCACATCCGCGACATGGTCAACCTGCAACTGCCGGGCATCGGCCTGCTGCCGTTGCCGGTGGCGCCGCGCCAATTGCCTTACCACGCCGGCAGCACCTACTACGAGCTGGACCGTGGCAGCGAGCACTGGCAGCAGCTGAATAATTCCGGCGGTTTCGCCTTCCATATCGCCGGGCAGTTCCCGGGCTTGAACCTGGCCTTCTGGGCGATCCGAGGATAATTGGCGATGCATCCCAATGATGATGACCGCACCCAGTTCATGCCGCGCCCGGGTGGCCGAGAGCCTGCACCCGCGCGTGCCGAACCTGCGCCGCTGTCGATGCCGGCTGCGCCGATCCTTACCGGCAAGAGCCAGGGCCTCAACCCGCTGGAAAGTGCCGCCGGCCCGTTGCTGGCGTTGTTGACGCGGTTGCGCAACACCATCGCCCATCCCGCGCCGGCCAGCCTGCGTGCGCAGTTGCTGGCGTACCTGCGCCAGTTCGAAGAACGCGCCGAAGCCGCCGGTGTGGCACGCAATGAAGTGCTGTTGGCCCGTTACGCGCTGTGCACTGCCTTGGATGAAGCGGTGCTGAGCACGCCGTGGGGCAGCACCAGTGACTGGGGTAAGCAGAGCCTGCTGATCACCGTGCACAACGAAGCCTGGGGTGGCGAAAAGGTTTTCCAGTTGCTTGACCACTGTCTGCAAAGCCCACGGGAACGCCTGTACCTGCTGGAGCTGTTGTACCTGTGCATGTGCCTGGGTTTTGAAGGGCGTTACCGCGTGATGACCGACGGGCGCAGCCAGTTGGAAGCCTTGCGTGAACGCACCGCCGCAGCGATACGCAGCGCCCGTGGCGAGCACGAGCGTGAGCTGTCGCCGCACTGGCGCGGTGTGACCGTGGCCCGTGATCGCCTGGCGCAATTCATGCCGCCATGGATTGCCGTGGCGATTGGCTTGGCGCTGCTGTTGGCGTTGCTGTTCGGCCTGCGCATGAAGCTGGCCTCGGACGCCGAGCCGGTGTTCAAGAATATTCATGCCCTGGGCGAGATCCCGGTGCAGGCCATCGACCGTCCGGTGGCGCAGCCCAAAGTGATTGAGCGCCCGCGCCTGGCCGGGTTCCTGGCCGATGACATCAAGGCCGGCCGCGTGGCGGTGGAAGACAAGGTTGACCGCTCTGTGGTGACCATTCGTGGCGATGAGCTGTTCGCCTCGGCCAGCTCCAGCATCGTCGATGACTACCAGCCGCTGATGCTGCGCATCGCTGAAGCCATTCGCAAGGTCAAGGGCCAGGTGCGTGTCACCGGGCACAGCGACAATCGCCCGATTGCCACGTTGCGCTTCCCGTCCAACTGGGCGTTGTCCGAAGCCCGGGCCAAGTCAGTGCTGGAAATTCTCGCGGCCAAGACCGGCCAGGCCGAGCGCTTCAGTGCCGAAGGCCGCAGCGACACCGAGCCGTTGGCCACCAACAGTACTGCCGAAGGTCGTGCCCGCAATCGTCGGGTTGAAATCACCGTATTGGCGGAGGGCGTCGAGTGAAGGCGTTTTTCAGTTTCATGATTCGCTGGGTGATCCCCGTGCTGGGCCTGATTGCCCTGAGCCTGATCATCTGGTTTGTTGGCCCGCTGCTGGACGTGCTGGTGCCCGAAGGGCGCCGTTGGGCGCTGATCGTGCTGGTGTTTGCGCTGTGGGTGGCCTACCGCGTGTTCCGCATTATCCAGGCCCGTCGCCAGGCCGCCGAAGTGATGCGCAGCCTGGCCGCAGAAACCCCGGTCGACCCCAACAGCGTTGCGACCGCCGAAGAGCTGTCCACGCTGCGCCAGCGCATGGACGAAGCCCTGGCACTGCTGAAAAAGGCCAAGCTGGGCGGCGATGAGCGCCGCAACCTCTACGAGTTGCCGTGGTACGTGATCATCGGCCCGCCGGGCTCGGGCAAGACTACCGCGTTGGTCAATTCCGGGCTGCATTTCCCGCTGGCGGCGCAATTGGGTGCCGGTGCGGTGCGGGGCGTGGGTGGTACGCGCAACTGCGACTGGTGGTTTACCGACCAGGCTGTATTGCTCGACACCGCTGGCCGCTATACCACCCAGGACAGCAACTCCACGGTGGACAAAGCCGCCTGGCTGGGCTTTCTCGACTTGCTGAAAAAGCAGCGTTCGCGCCGTCCGATCGACGGGGCGTTTATCGCCATCAGCCTCTCGGATCTGCTGCTGGGCACCGACGCCGAGCGCGCAGCCCATGCCGCCGCGATTCGCCTGCGCATCCAGGAGTTGTATACGCAGTTGGGCGTGCGTTTCCCCATCTACCTGATGCTCACCAAGCTCGACCTGGTGCCGGGCTTCATGGAGTTCTTCGACAACCTGAGCAAGGAAGAGCGCGCCCAGGTGTGGGGCATGACCTTTGCCCTGGACGACGGCAAAAACAGCGACAGCCCGCTGGCGCACCTGCAAACCGAGTTCGCGGGCTTGGAGCAGCGTCTCAACGAACGCCTGGTCGAGCGCTTGCAACAGGAACGCGACCCGGCACGACGTGATCTGATCTACGGCTTCCCGCAGCAGTTCGGCGCGCTGAAAGATTGCCTGCAAAGCTTTCTCGAAGGCGTGTTCAAACCCAATGCCTTTGAAGAGCGCGTGTTGCTGCGTGGCGTGTACTTCACCAGCGGCACCCAGGAAGGCAGCCCGATTGACCGCCTGATCGGTGCCATGGCCCAGAGCATGAACCTGGACCGCCAGCACCTGGCGCGCCAGAGCGGCACCGGGCGCAGTTACTTCATCGAAAGACTCTTCACCGCCGTGGCCTTTGCCGAGCGTGGTTTGGTGGGTGTGAACCCGAAGGTCGAACGGCGTCGCAAGTGGATTGCGCGTGGCGTACTGGCGGCCACCGTCGCCCTGGTGGTGGTGGTCAGCGGCCTGTGGTGGGTGAGCTATCGCGCCAACCAAGCGTATATCGCCCAGGTCGATCAGAAGGTCGCGCCACTGGGCCAGACCGTACAGAACCTGAGCCCGGCACAACGGGAAGTGCTCGCCGTGCTGCCGTTGCTCAACGCGGTGAAGAACCTGGCGGGGGACTCACCGAGCTGGTCCGAAGGGCTGGGGCTGTACCAGGGCGATATGCTCGAAGCCGAGTCCGCCAGCGTGTACCGCAAACTCTTGATCGCCGTGTTCGCGCCACGCCTGGTGACGCGTATCGAAGAGCAGCTGCACGGCGGCGGCAACTCGGACTTTCTCTATGAGGGCCTCAAGGCTTACCTGATGCTCGCCGACACCGAGCATTACGACCCGGACTTCATCAAGGCCTGGATCGCCCTGGACTGGGACCGCAACCTGCCCCGCGACCTGCCGGCCGACCAGCGTCAGGCCCTGGCCGGGCACTTGCAAGCGCTGTTCGAACGCCACCCGCCGAGCGCGCGCCTGGACCCACGCCTGATCGACGACCTGCGTCGCCAATTGCAGCAATTGCCGGTAGCCCAGCGCGTGTACGACCGCGTCAAGCGCCAGAAGCTGCCCGAGGGTATCCCAGACTTTCGTCTCAATGAGGCCGCCGGTCGCGATGCCGCACTGGTGTTCAGCCGCAAGAGCGGCAAGCCGTTGGGCGAGCCGTTGAGTGGTTTCTTCACTGCCAAGGGCTATCGCCAGGCGTTCTTGCTCAGCAGCCTGAACCAGGCCGGCACCCTGGCCGAAGAGCAATGGGTGCTGGGCCATGAACAGGCCGACCAGCAGAACGTGGTGAGCCTGGCCGCCGACGTGCGCCGCTTGTACTTCCAGGATTACCAGCGCCAGTGGGACGCGTTGCTCGCCGACATCGACTTTGTGCCGATCACCAGCGTGGCACAGGCCGCCGATGTGCTGCGGGTGATTTCCGGTCCCACCTCGCCGCTGAAAAAACTGTTGGTGGCGGTCGCCAGGGAAACCGACCTGCAAGCCGAAGAACGCCAACTGGCCGCCAAAGGCGTGCCGGTGGAAGGCGGCGTGGACAAGCTCAAGGAGCGCCTCGGCAGCTTGCTGGGCGAGGCGCAACCGACGGCGAATGCCCCGGCACCGGCGGATGATCCTGTGACCGCGCACTTTGCCGAACTCAACAGCATCGTCAGCAAAAACGAAGGCGAACCGGCGGCCATCGACGGCCTGCTGTCGGACATGAATGCGCTGTATGTGCAGGTTAGCGCCATGGTCGGTGCCAGCGGCGATGCCTTGCTCGGCGAGGCCAAGAACCAGGCGGCGGCTGCCGCCACGCGGGTCAGCCTGAACGCCGAGCGCCAGCCGCCGCTGGTGCAGGGCATGGTCAAGTCGGTGGTCAATTCCACCACCAACAGCATGATGGGCGGGGTGCGTAACCAGCTGAACGCGGCCTGGGTCAGTGAAGTGGTCAACGTGTATCGCCAGTCGTTGGCCGGGCGCTACCCGATGTCGCCGGGCAGTGCGCGGGACGCCACCCTGGATGACTTCGGCCAGTTTTTCGGTGTGGGCGGGGTGATGGACAACTACTTCCGCAAATACCTGCAGCCCTATGTGGACACGTCGGCACAGACCTGGCGCTGGCAACCGGGGGCGGCGCAGAAGCTGGGGATTGCTCCTGGCGTGCTGCAAACCTTCCAGCGGGCGGCGACGATTCGGGACGCGTTCTTCCGCTCCGGTGGCACCCAACCCATCGTGCGTTTCGAACTCAAGCCGGTGTCGATGGACCCCACCATCACCCAGTTCCTGCTTGACCTGGACGGCCAGCAATTGAGCTACGACCACGGCCCGAGCCGCCCGGTAGCGATGCAATGGCCGAACCCCGGCAGCATTGGCGTGGTGCGTATTTCTATCATGCCGCCGTCGGCCAGTGGTCGCTCCGGTATCACCCTGGACGGCCCGTGGGCCTGGTTCCGTCTGCTGGAGCAATCAGACCTCACGGCAGGCAACTCGCCGGACCGTTTCAACCTGCGCCTGCGGGTCGATGGTGCGAGCATCGCCTACGAGTTGCGCGCCAACAGTGCGTTCAACCCATTCAAGAGCCGCGTGCTCAGCGGCTTCAGCCTGCCGGAGCGGCTATGACGGCCCTGGGTTTCTACGGCAAGTTGGCCAGCCGCGGGGACTTCGTCAGCCGCGCCTTGCCCCAGAGCTTTATCGGCCCGTGGGACAACTGGCTGGCAGCGGGTTTGCTCGCCAGCCAGAACAGCCTCGGCGCTGACTGGCTGAATGCGTACCTGGTCAGCCCGTTGTGGCGCTTTGTGCTGGCGCCGGGCGTGTGCGGGCCGGATGCGGCGGCGGGCGTGGTGATGCCGAGCATTGACCGGGTTGGGCGGTATTTTCCGCTGGCGGTGGTGACCTTGCTGGATCACGACACCGACCCGGCGTCGCTGGTGGGCGGTTCGGACGCCTGGTTCGAGCAGGCTGAAACCTTGTTGCTCAGCACCCTCGACAGCGGCGCGACCTTCGAAAGCTTCAACGCCGGGCTCGACGAGTTGGGCGTGCCGGCCAGCGAGCCGCGGGCGGTGGACAGCCGTTTCGCCGGCCTGCAAAGGGTGGCAGCCACCGTGCCGCACCAGCGTATGACCGCGCTGGCCGAACAGGCGTGCGAGGGCGCAAGCCTGTGGTGGGGGCGAGGTTCGCAGCGTATCTCCCCCGGTTTATTACGGTGCCAGGGCCTGCCTGCCGCCAGCGATTTTGCGCAGTTTTTGCTCGGACAAGAAGGTGTGGTGTAGATGGGCGTGACGTACGAATCCGCGAGCAAAAGCCATGTGGGCATGGTTCGCCAAGTCAACGAAGATGCCTTTCTGGATCTGCCGGAAAACCGCCTGTGGGTGGTGGCCGATGGTATGGGCGGGCACGCGGCGGGGGACTATGTCAGCAGCTTGATCGTCGATAGCCTGCGCCATGTGCCGCTGGGCCGCTCCCTGGACGAATACTCGGCGGCGCTGCGCAATGACCTGCTGCGCATCAACGCGGCCGTGCGCGAAGAAACCGCCAACCGTGGCGTGACTATGATGGGCAGCACCGTGGTGGTGTTCGCCGCGCGCGGCTTGCGCGGGGTGTGCCTGTGGGCCGGCGACAGTCGCCTGTATCGCTTGCGCGACGGCGTGCTGGAAAGCATTTCCCGCGACCACAGCTACGTACAAGACCTGCAAGACAGCGGCCTGCTCAGCGAAGCCGACGCCCGGACACACCCGCGCTCCAATATCGTCACCCGCGCTATTGGCGTGGAGGCCCAGTTAGACGTCGCCTCAGTGGACCTGTTGATCGCTCCCGGCGACAGCTATTTGCTGTGCAGTGATGGCCTCAACAAAACCGTCGAAGACCACGAAATCCGCGACGTGCTCAGCCATGACGCGCCGGATGAAATCGTGCGCAGCCTGGTGCACCTGGGCCTCAACCGAGGCGCACCGGACAACATCACCACCCTCGTTGTGAAGGTCTCGTCATGAACATCGTCATTCCGGGTTATGACATCGAAGGCGAGATTGGCGAAGGCGCCATGGCCAGCGTGTACCTGGCGACCCAGCGCTCGCTGGAGCGCAAGGTGGCGCTGAAGGTGATGGCGGCGGCGCTGGCGGCCGACCCGAGTTTCTGCGAACGCTTCCTGCGCGAGGGCAAGACCCTGGCGCGCTTGTCACACCCGCACACGGTGACCATCCATGACATCGGCAACGTCGGTGAGCTGTATTACATGGCCATGGAATACCTGCCCAACGGCACGCTCAAGGAGCGCATTGCTGCTGGGCTGACCCCGGAGCAGGGCGTGACGCTCATCCGCCAGATTGCCTCGGCCCTGGGCTATGCCCATGCCCAAGGGCTGGTGCACCGCGACGTCAAGCCGGCGAACATTCTGTTCCGGGCCGATGGCACGGCGGTGTTGTCGGACTTCGGGATTGCCAAGTCGCTGGACGATCGCACCCAATTCACCCAGGCCGGGTTTGCCGTGGGCACGCCGAGCTACATGAGCCCCGAGCAGGCGCGGGGCCAGGAGATTGATGGCCGCGCCGACCTCTACGCGCTGGGCGTGGTGCTGTATGAAATCCTCGTCGGCAAGCTGCCTTACAACGGCACCGATGCGCTTTCCACCGCTCTGGCGCACTTGACTGAACCCTTGCCGGAATTGCCGGTGCATCACGGGCGCTACCAGGGTGTGCTGCGCAAGTTGTTGGCCAAGGACCCGGCGGAGCGTTATCCGGATGCGGCAGCGTTGTTGTTGGCGCTGGATCAACTGCCGGCTGATGAATCGGATGCCACGCTGGTACGGCCGCTGCCGATTCCATTGAGCGTTGATCTGGCGGGCATCACGCCTGTCACCATCGATATCCCGACGGATAAACCGCAGCCGCAGCCAATAGTGCGTCAACCGGTGGTCACGCCGACGCAGCACAATGCTCCGTCCGAGCAGCGCCGTGGGCCGGTATTGGCCTTGGCCGCCGTGGCGGTCGCCGTCGCGTTGGCCATTGGCGGCGCCAGCTACTGGTGGTTGAACGGCGGCGATGAACCGGCCCAGCCGCCAGCCGCCGTGGCGCCCAAGGTGACGCCGCCCGTGGCTGTCGCTGAAGTGGATGGCGGTCAGCGCCCGTTGCTGATGGCAGGCAAGAAAACCTTGTTCCAGCGTGTACTCAGCAAACCCGGCGCCCAGCTTTCAGTGGACGCTGGGAGCCCGCCGGGTAAAGCGCTGCCGGCGTTTTCCGTGCTCTACGTGTATCAGCGCAAAGAGGTCGATGGCAGCCAGTGGGTACGCGTCGGCGCCGCTACCGATGGTCGCAGCGACGGTTGGCTGCCGGCCTCCCAGGTCAGCGACTGGAAACAAAGCCTGGTGCTCAAGTTCACCGAGCGCTCAGGCCGGGCGCCCGTGATGTTCCTGCGCCAGCCCGGTGAGGTGGAAAAACTGCTGGCCGACCCTGCCGCAGCGAAAAGCGCCTTGGCCAAGGCGCAGAACAACCGTGAAGACAACCAGCAAGTTCTGGCCCTGGAACCCACTGCCAGCGCGGTGCCGCAGAACCAGTTCTACCTGTTGCCGATCTTCGATTCCAAGGAGAGCTTCGACGACAACGGCCAGCCGGTGCAGTTGCTCAACGTGGCCTCCATCGACCCAGGCAGCCGCGCCGCTGCCAAACCGGTCAGCCCGACGCTCAGCGCCAATGCCGACGCGTTCCGCACGGCGGTGGTGCTGGTGGTGGACACCACCGTGTCGATGCAGCCCTACATCGACCAGATTCGCGACGTGGTGCATGAGCTACAAACCCGCATTGCCGAGCGCGGCGAGTTGGACAGCGTCAGCTTCGGCATGGTCGGCTTTCGCAGCAGCATCCAGAAAACCCCGGGCCTTGAGTATGTCGCCAAGACCCTGATCAGCCTCGACCAAGGCCGCGACCCGCAGCGCTTTCTGGATATGGCGCGCCAGGTCAAAGCGTCGACGGTGTCCAGCCACTCGTTCAACGAAGATGCGTTTGCCGGGGTGATGCAGGCAGTGGACGGCATGGATTGGTCCGGCTACGGCGGGCGCATCATCCTGCTGGTCTCCGATGCCGGCGCGCTGCGCAAGAACGACCCGTTCGCCGCCACCCAGATGAACGAAGCCGAAGTGCGCCAGGCGGCGCTGGGCAAGCAGATCAAAATCTACGCGCTGCACCTGCGCACCGACGCTGGCAAGAAAACCCATGCCGGCGCCGAGAGCCAGTATCGCGTTCTCACCGCCGACGCCAACCCGCAGATCGGCGACCTGTATACGCCAGTGCCAGGGGGCGATGTGCGCAAGCTGGGTGAGCGCGTCGATGAGATCGGCACGGTGTTCGCCAACCTGGTGCACCAGGTGCGCAGCAATACGCCGCAGCCAGTGCCGTTGCTCAGTGCCGCGCCGAGTCTGGCGGACAAGTCCACCGCCGTCGGCTATGCCATGCACATGGACTTTCTCGGGCGCAGGACCGCGAGTCAGGCACCGCAATTGGTCAGCGCCTGGACGGCGGACCGCGACCTGACCAACCCGGCGCTGCCAGCGTTCCAGGTGTGCGTGATGCTGACCAAGCTGCAACTCAACGACCTGCAACAATCGTTGAAGTTGATCGTGGATGCGGCGCGCAAGACCCAAAGCTCGCCCAAGGATTTCTTCCAGGAGATCGCCAGCGCCTCGGCCTATATGAGCCGCGACCCGCAGGCCCTGCGCAAGGGCGGCAACCTGGCTGACGGCGGCCTGCTCGGTGAATACCTGGAGGGCCTGCCGTACCGCAGCAAGTCGCTGAACATGACCCAGGACCTGTGGTTGTCATTGAGCGTGGCCGAGCAGGAAGACTTTATCGATGAGCTGGATTCGAAAATCCGCCTGTATGAAACCTTCCATAACGACGTGGCCAACTGGGTCCGTTTCGGCGATGCCGAACCGGGCGATGCGTTGTACCGCGTGCCACTGTCGACGCTGCCGTAATGCTGAACCTGAGTGCGGTGCACAAGAGCCGAGGCGTCGGTAGCCAGCGCTACAGCCTGGTGATCCCTGCGTTGCAGCTGGGCGCGGGTGAACAACTGGCAATTGTCGGCCCCAGTGGTTGCGGCAAGAGCACCTTGCTCGACCTGCTGGCGCTGGTGTTGGCGCCGGATCAGGTGGGGCAGTTTGCATTCAACCAACACGACATCGGCGCGCTGTGGCGTGCCGACCGGCAATCGGCGCTGGCCGCGTTGCGCAGCCAGCATCTGGGCTATGTGCCGCAGACTGGGGGGTTGCTGGGGTTTCTGGATGTGCGCGGCAATATCGCGCTGTCGCGCCAACTACTGGGCTTGCAGGACGACGGCCGCGTGGCGCGCCTGGCTGAGCAGTTGCAGATCAGCGATCAGTTGGCCAAGCGCCCGACCGCATTGTCGGTGGGCCAACGCCAGCGGGTCAGTTGTGCGCGGGCTCTGGCCCATGGGCCGCAACTGGTGCTGGCCGATGAGCCGACGGCGTCCCTGGACCCGCTCAACGCCGAGCGCGTGATGCAGGCGCTGCTGGCCCAGGCCCGCGAACACCGTACGGCCTGTGTGATCGCCACCCATGACGAACCGCTGGCCCGCGCCAGTGGCTTGCAGGTACGACGTATCAGTTGCCAGCGCGATCCAGACGGTGGCGTCACCGCAACCCTCGGGGAGGCGTGCTGATGCGCATCGGCCTGGTTGCTTCGCTTGCGTGGCAGGACTACCGCAACGATGGGTGGCTGTCGGCCTGCTCGGTGTTGGCATTGGTGGCGGTTATCGCGCCATTGCTGGTGTTATTCGGGCTGAAATTTGGACTGGTTAGCAGTTTGACCGAACGCTTGGAGACCGACCCCGCCAGCCGTGAAATCATCCCGTTGGGCGGTGGTCGATTCAGGGCGACGTTTATCGCGCAACTGGGTGAGCGCAGCGATGTGGCGTTTGCTGTGCCGCGCACACGGCAGATTGCGGCCACGGCGCAGGTGGGCACCTTGACCCTGGAAATGCTGCCGACTGCCGCAGGCGACCCGTTGTTGGCAGGCTTGCCGATGCCCCACGGCCTGGACCAGATCGTGCTCAGCCATACCGCCGCCGAAAAGCTCGCGGCAAGGCCCGGTGACTGGCTGGAAACTAGCTTTGCGCGGCAAGTGGCGGGGCGCGTCGAGGCCCAGCGCACGCGGTTGCAGGTGCTGGCGGTGTTGCCGCTGGAGGCGTTCGCTCGCGAGGGTCTGTTTGCCGATCTGGCGTTGCTGGAGGCAGCGGAAGATTACCGCGATGGCCGTGCGGTGCCGGCGTTGGGTTGGGCCGGTGAAGCGGCGAGTGTGAGTGAACAGCGTATCTACCCGGCGTTTCGCCTGTATGCGCGCAGCCTCAGTGATGTGGAACCGTTGCGGGTGTATTTCGCCGGGCAGAACCTGTTGGTTTCAACCCAGGCGCACACCATCGCTCAAGTGCAATCGTTGAGCCGCAACCTGTCGATTGTGTTCTGGATCATCGCCGGGTTGGCGTTGGCCGGGGCGTTTGCGGCGATTTTCGCGGGCACCCTGGCGGCGGTGGCGCGCAAGCACCGTGAACTCTCGGTGTTGCGCCTGCTGGGGTTTTCCACCGCCGCGTTGTTGCTGTTTGTGCTGCTGCAAGCGCTATACAGCGCGGGTTTTGCCGCTGTGCTCAGCGTTGGGCTGTATGGCCTGGCTGAGGCGGCGTTGAACAAGCTTTTTGTGCAGGTGCCAGGCGAGTACGCCAGCCATCTGTTGGCGTGCCATTACGGCCTGGCCTTGGTGGCGGTGCTCGGCGTCAGCGCCGTGGCGGCCGCCTGTGGTGGTTGGCGGGTGGCCCGTATCCAGGCTTCTGAAGGAATCAGAGATGTATAAATTACTGGGCGCCTGCGTGGCGCTGAGCCTGGCCTCGCTGGCCTGGGCTGATGAAGCAAGTGACAAGCTCGACAACCCCAAGCCGTTGCCGGACGACGTGAGCCTGCCGCTGCCCTGCGAAGGTAACATGGTATTCCGCTACGCCTACATTCTGGCCCAGGGCACCCTGGATGACCGTGAAATCAACCTGGGCTACCCCTTTGCCGAAGGCGAGGCGGGTTATCAGCAGTCGTTTATTTCCGGCTACCGCCGCGACTTCATCAACGGCCAGTTCACCCTCAAAGACTTGCCCAAAGACTGGAGCAAGGTCATCGCGCCGCAGATGCCGAAGACCGACGCCAAGACCCCGCTCAAGCCCATGCTGTACTTCATCGGCAAATACGAAGTGACTGCGCGCCAGTACGCCCAGGTGATGGCCCAGGCGCAATCCCTGGCCAGCGGCGAACCGGCGCCGGCGTGTGAGGCGCCCACCGGTATGGCCGGACGTTTGCCCAAGGTGAAACTGTCGCGCTTTGAAGCCGAGCGTTTCTCGGCGGTGTACAGCGCCTGGCTGATGAAATACCACCGCGAACTGCTGCCGGTGAGCGGGCGCGGTGCGTCGGCCGAAGACGGTGGCCTGGGCTTTGTGCGCCTGCCCACCGAAGTGGAGTGGGAGTACGCCGCGCGCGGCGGCCAGGCGGTGAGCCGCCAGGACCTGGAAGGCCGGCTGTATCCACGGCGCGCCGAGGGCAGTGAAAGCGATGGCCCGCTGGCCGATTACGCGGTGTTCAACCAAGTGGCCGGCGGCACCGGCCAGGCGGCGCGATTGATGCCCATCGGCACCAAATTGCCTAACCCCATCGGCATGTTCGACGTGATCGGCAACGCCGCGGAAATGGTCCAGGAATCCTTCCAACTGGTACACGCCGGCCGCCGCCAGGGCACCTACGGCGGCTTTGTGGTCAAGGGCGGCAACTACCTGGAAGGCGAGGGCACGTTGTTCACCGGCATGCGCCGCGAATACCCGCTGTTTGCTGCTGATGGCACCGAGCAAAGCAACGAGACCACCGGTTTTCGCGTGGCGATTGGCGCGTTGTCGGCGCCGCGCTCGCGCTACAAGGAGCTGTTCGCCCAGTGGCAGAAGGAGGGCCGCCTGGCCGCGCTGACCGATGCCATCGACGACGCCCAGGACCCGACCAAACGCCTGGACAGCATCATCGCCGCTAGTGTCGATCCCAAGCTGCAAGCCGAACTGGGCCTGGTCAACGAAGAGCTCAAGCGCAACGTGTCGCTGATCGCCCAGCAACGCGAAGAAGCGGCGGGCAATTTGATCCAGTCGGCGGCGTTGGTGGCCGAGACCATCAGCAACTACAACATCCGCCTGGCCAACCTGCGGAAGAGTCGCCAGCAGGCGGTGGACAGCAAGGACGAGGCCAGCACGCAGCTGTTCGACATGGCCATCACCAATGGACGCAGCGCGTTGGATGGCGCGGTGGCGATTTACATCGACAACCTGGCCACCGGCACGCGCTACACCGATGCGGTGATCCAGGCGCAGTTTCAACGGATCAAGGAAGAGTTGGATCGCAAGCCAGTGCTCGGTAAGAGCCTGGTGACGCGCGCGACACTGTTCGTTCGCCATGTCGGCAACTACCGCAAGCAACAGCGGGCCGACCCGGCAACGATCTTGAAGGAATTGCTCGCAGCGAGCGGTCAGCGGTCTTGATCGTTGGCTGTCTAGCGAGCTTGGAAGGGACTCAGGCGGCGGTGGGCCGTGCTGGGCAAGTCAAACTTAACAGAGATCACATCTATGCTTTTTTCCCGTAAGGCGGTTTCCAAGCGTCACCTGCTGCTGATCGCAGCTGGTTTCAGCACCGTGTTGACTGGTTGCGCTACGTCGCCTGCGTCCAAGGTGGCGTCGAGCACCAAGGTCGAGTACTACCCCAACTGCTACGAGCCGGTGCAGCACCTGCGCGCCACCGATTCGGACATGACCAAGTCGGTCGTCACCGGTGCCGCGATCGGCGCGGCCGGCGGTGCCCTGCTGGGCGCGCTGACCGGCGACAAGGACAGCCGTGGCCGCAATGCCGCGATCGGTGCCGCAGGCGGCGCCCTGGCTGGCGGTGCGGCGGGTTACTACACCGAGCGCCAGAAGCAGATCACCGATGACAACCAGCGCATCGCGTCCTACTCCACTGACTTCAACAAAAGCGCCTCGGACATCGACCGCAGCACCGCCTATGCCAAGGCCTCGCAGCAGTGCTACCAGAGCGCATTCACCAAGCTGGTGGCTGATCGCAAGGCCAAGACCGTCAACGACACCGAAGGCCGCAAGCGCCTGGCGGAAATCGTCGCGGGCCTGAAGGAGTCCAATGACCTGATCGTGACGGTCAACGGCAAAGCCAGCGAAGACCTGAACAACTACACCCAGGCCTACGAGAAAGACCTGCAACAGGTCGGCGTACAGCGCAGCGATGTGGTGACCGTGGCCACCGCCGATACCACGCCAGTGGTCGCTCCGGCCAAGGGCAAGAAAGCCGTCAAGCCAGCCAAGAAGCCGGTGCTGCCGACAGTGCCGAAAGAAGCGGTAACCACCGAACGTAGCATCCAGACCGTGCAGGCCAAGCAAGCTGAAAGCAAGCAGGTCGCCAGTGCGGGCAAGACCCAGATCGAAGCAACCTGCCGCAATCCAAACCTGGCCGACTGGGCGCCAGTGCCTTGCCCTAACGTTTAAGTACTTGTTGCTATAAGCGTTAAACGCCAACCGATCTGCGCCTAAAGCGCGAGATCGGTGGCGTTCCTTTTGCAAATCGTTACACTGCTGCGGCCACTCCAATAAATACACCGAGGCCGTGTGCATGAAATTTCGTCTTCTCCTGTGGGTGCTGGGCCTGATGATGGGCAAAGCCAGCCGCACCAACCCCGCCTTCCAGCAGCAACTGGGTGACAAAGACCTGGCCTTCCAGCTGCAGACCCTCGACGGCAAGGTTGCCCGTCACTTCATCGTCAAAGACCAGCGCATCACCAGCCGCTCAGGTGTCCACCCGGCGCCGGCCTTCGCGATTGCCTTCAAGGATGCCGCCTACGGCTTCGCCACGATGCAGGCAAAGAACAAGCAACTGGCGTTCATGACGGGGATTCAGGACAAGTCGATCCAGATCAAGGGCAACCCGGCACTGGTGATCTGGTTCCAGGGCCTGACCAAGTATTTGAAGCCGAAGAAAAAGAAGTAGGTGGTCAGGTAGACCGAGTTGACTTCATCGCAGGCAAGCCAGCTCCCACAGTGACCGTATTTCAACGTTGGAACGCGGTCACTGTGGGAGCTGGCTTGCCTGCGATAGCGGTGTAACAGGCGGTGGGCTTACCCCTGGCTGAACTGCGAAGCCAATTCGCGCAACAGCACTTCGGCATCCAGCACTTTACCCACCACGTCCTCGGCCTTCTCGCGGCTCAGGCCCAGGCGCTCCAGCAATGCGTCCGGAATGGATTCATCCGGCCCGGAGCCGATCCCCCGGCTGCGCAACAGGCGCACCGCCAGGCACACCAGGTTTGGGTACTCGGCGTATTGCCCGTCATACGTGGGGTCGTGCTGGAAGCGCAGGGCGGTGCACAGTTCGTCCGGCATGTCCCAGTAGCGCATCAGCCAGGCGCCGATCTGTTCGCGGCTGATACCCAGCAAATGTTGCTCGACGTAGCTGTGGCACAGGTGCGGGTTGACCTCCAGGTGGCGGCAGATCAGCGAGAAGTGCGGCGGAAACACGTGGGCCAGCAGCAGGTAGCCGAAGTTGTGCAGCAAACCTGCCAGGTAGGTCAGGCCGGCTTCCGGGCGTTGGGCGCGGGGCATGGCGCGGGTCAGGCCCTCGATCACGGCGGCGGTGTAGATCGACTGGTGCCAGTACGGCGTGGACAGGTGCGGGCGGTCCTTGGGCAGGCTCAGGGTTTTGCCCAGGGCCAGGCCCAGCGCCAGGTTGATCACAAGATCAAAGCCCAACACGCGCACGATGGCGTCTTCGACTGAGCGGATCTTGCCCGGCGAGGCGTAGTAGGGCGACGCGGCCCAGCTTACGACCTGGGCGGCAAGGGCCGGGTCGGTTTCCACCACGCCAGTAATGTCGTCGATGGTGGCGTTGGGATCCACGCGCAGCTTGATGATCTTCTGCGCCGTGTCGGCCAGCGGCGGAATTTCGATGGTCGCTTCCAGGCGTTGCTGGATACGGCGAGCGGTGAAGGCTTGCATCGCCTGGGTGATTTCCTCGCGGTCATCATTGGGGCGGTCGAGGTTCGGACGGATGTTGCTCAAGGGCTCACCGAACTGCGCGGCGCTGGCCTTGGTGAGCAGGCTCTTGAAGGCGTCGGTGGGGATTTCCAGCAACAGCCCGGCTTCGCCCGAATGCACCAGCAGGCTCGGCTCATTGAGCAAACGGCCTTCGTACAGGCACGGCGAACTGGTCAGTGGCGGCAAGCCCGGCAGCAGGCTCAGGTCATGCTTGCCCAGCATGCGCTCGACCCGCTCGGGGGCGACGGCCGTGAGGCGGCGACCGGTGAGTTCGGCGAGGCGGTTGAGGTCCAGCAATTGGCTTTGGGGAAACAGCACCATGAGCGCGCCAACCGCATCTTCAAGCAACACCGCCTGGACCTTTCGGGCAGGGTTCAGGCCAGGCTGTTCGATAACTTCCGTGTAGGGGATGGCGAGCTTTGCGAGCAGCGCCCGAATGACCGGCGGGGCGGTCAGTGGGGCTGTGGCGAGGGCAACTTCTGACATGGCCTGATCCAATTTCTTACATTCATTGGAGTATAACCAGCTTGATACGGGTGTTGGTCGGATAAGTGCGTCAGGCGTCACACTTGGCCGTATTGCTGGCCGTGGCGCAGCCAGCGGTTGAGCAAGGGGCTGACGTGATCGGGCCAACGTTCGAGCAATGCTTGCGCAGCATCGCGCACGGCGGGCAGCAGGTCGGCATCGCGCATCAGGTCGGCGACCTTGAATTGCAGCAGGCCGGTCTGGCGGGTGCCGAGCATTTCACCGGGGCCGCGCAGTTCGAGGTCTTTTTCGGCAATGACAAAACCGTCGTTGGTTTCGCGCATGATGCCCAGGCGCTGTCGACCGATCTGCGACAGCGGCGGATGATAGAGCAGCACGCAGTGGCTGGCTGCACTGCCCCGGCCAACCCGCCCGCGCAACTGGTGCAGTTGCGCCAGGCCCAGGCGCTCGGGGTTTTCGATGATCATCAGGCTGGCGTTGGGGACGTCCACGCCCACTTCAATCACGGTGGTAGCCACCAGCAATTGCAGGTTGCCGGCCTTGAACTCGGCCATTACCGCGGCTTTTTCCGCCGGTTTCATACGGCCATGGATCAACCCCACCTTGAGCTCACCCAAGGCACTGGTGAGGTCTTCATAAGTGGTTTCGGCGGCCTGGCAGGTCAGTTCTTCGGACTCTTCGATCAGGGTGCACACCCAGTACGCCTGGCGGCCTTCGGCGCAGGCACCGCGCACGCGCTCGATCACTTCGACGCGCCGGGTGTCGGTGACCAGCACGGTGTTGACCGGGGTACGCCCCGGCGGCAGTTCGTCGAGGATCGAGGTGTCGAGGTCGGCGTAGGCGCTCATGGCCAGGGTGCGTGGGATCGGCGTGGCGGTCATGATCAACTGGTGCGGGTTCATGCGCCCGCCCACGCCTTTCTGGCGCAGGGCCAGGCGCTGTTGCACGCCAAATCGGTGCTGTTCGTCGATGATCACTAGCGCAAGGTTCTTGAACTGCACTTCGTCCTGGAACAGCGCATGGGTGCCCACCACCATCGGTGCGCCGGCGGCGATCTGCTCCAGGGCGGCCACGCGGTTCTTGCCTTTGAGCTTGCCAGCCAGCCACGCCACCTCCAGGCCCAGCGGTTCGAGCCAGCGCTTGAAGGTGATGAAGTGTTGTTCGGCGAGGATTTCCGTCGGTGCCATCAGCGCCACTTGATAGCCAGCTTCCAGGGCTTGCAGGGCGGCCAGGGCAGCGACCACGGTTTTGCCTGCCCCTACGTCACCCTGGATCAACCGCAGCATCGGTTCTTGCTGGCTGAGGTCGTAGGCGATCTCATTGCCCACGCGCTGTTGCGCGCCGGTGGGCGCAAAGCCGAGGTTGGCCAGGTATTGTGCGGGCAGCCGCGTGGCCCTGGGCATCGCCGGGGCGCGCAGGGAACGCATGCTTTCGCGCAGGCGTTGCTGGGACAGCTGGTGCGTGAGCAGTTCTTCAAAGGCCAGGCGATGTTGGGCCCAATGATGACCGAGGGCGAGTTCGTCCACATCGGCATCGGCGGGTGGGTGATGCAAATACCGAATCGCATCGGCCAGGGGCGCCAGCTGATAATCGCGGGCCAACTCCAGGGGCAGCCAATCGGGCAGGCTTTGCGGGCAGAGCATCGTCAGGGTTTGCATGCACAACTGGCGCAGGCGTTGCTGGGTCAGGCCCTCGGTCAGCGGGTAGATCGGCGTGAGCGTGGTGTCCACCGGTGGAGGCTCATCGCCGGTAATGGCGCGGTATTCCGGGTGGTAGATTTCCAGGCCCGATGCGCCAGGGCGTGCCTCGCCGTAGCAGCGCACGCGGGTGCCACGCTTGAGGCCTTCCTTCTGCGCGTTGCTGAAGTGGTAGAAGCGCAGGCTCAAGCCGCCAGTGCCGTCCTGCAGGCGCACCACCAGGCTGCGGCGCTTGCCCATCACCACGTCGGCGCCACTGACGGTGCCTTCGATCACCGCGTCTTGCCCAGGGCGCAAATGGCCGATGGGCACCACGCGGGTGCGGTCCTGGTAGCGCAGGGGCAGGTGGAACAGCACGTCCTGAAGGTTCTCCAGGCCGACCTTGGCCAGCTTCTCGGCCATGGCCTCACCGACACCCTTGAGTGCCGTCACCGACACCTGCGACAGCTCAGTCATACCGTGGCTTAGCTCGCAACGGGCGGCTTGGCCACCGAACACAGGCGGATCGAGTCCGCGAGGATCTCAATCGCTTTGGGGCGCGGGAAGCTGGCGCGCCAGGCAATCGCTACGGTACGGAATGGCACCGGCGGCGTGAGTGGGCGAACTTCGATCACGCCCTGGGCGTAGTGATGGCTGTCTACCGCAGACAGCGGCAGGATCGAGATACCCAGGCCGGAAGCGACCATATGGCGAATGGTTTCCAGGGAGCTGGATTCCACCGTGGTGTGCTTGGCGCCGTCGTTGCCCTTGGTCAGGGTCGGGCAGGCTTCCAGCACCTGGTCGCGGAAGCAGTGGCCTTCACCGAGCAGCAGCAGGCTCTTGTCATTGAGCAGGCCGGCGTCGATGGTGTCCTTCTTGGTCCACGGGTGGGAGGCTGGCATCAGCACGTAGAACGGCTCGTCGTAGAGCGGCAGGGTCAGCACGTCAGCTTCGTTGAAGGGCAGGGCGATGATGATCGCGTCCAGCTCGCCGTTGCGCAGTTTATCGCGCAGCACGTGGGTGAAGTTTTCTTCGATATACAGCGGCATCTGCGGTGCGACGCGATGCAGTTGCGGGATCAGGTGCGGGAACAGGTAGGGGCCGACCGTGTAGATCGCGCCGACCTTGAGCGGCGCGGTCAGCTGGTTCTTGCCGGCCTGGGCCAGTTCGCGAATGCTTTGCGCCTGTTCCAGGACCTTCTGGGCCTGGGCAACGATGCCTTCGCCCACCGGGGTGAGGCGCACGGCGCTCTTGCTGCGCTCGAAAATCAGCACACCGAGTTCGTCTTCAAGCTTTTTCACACCCACCGACAGCGTCGGCTGGCTGACGTGGCAACGCTCGGCTGCATGGCCGAAGTGCTGTTCTTGGGCGAGGGTCACGATGTAGCGTAATTCTGTAAGAGTCATAGCGGGCGTCCATGAGGTTGCGGGCCAAGCATACCGGCTGCAATCGATAGACGCACGTTATCAGAACTTTGCTGGGGATTGAGTGGGGAGTGTCGGAATTTTACTGAAGTAATAAAGCGAATGTGGGAGGGCACCAGTCCCTCCCACAGTGCTCTGTCAGCGGCGACGCTTGTCGATGTTGTAAACGAACGGCGCGACCAGTTCGACGCTGCCGTTTTTCAGCAGATCGGCGGGTGGCTTGGGTAGCGGCTGAGCCTTGCGGATCATCTCCAGGGTTGCACGGTCCAGGTCGGCGTTGCCGGAGCGGCCTTCCAGTTCGTAGGACAGCACATTACCTTCGCCATCGACCACGAAGCGCAAGCGGTTCATACCTTCCTTGCCACTGCGTTGGGCGCCGGGCGGGTACTTCTTGTACTTCTGCAGATGCGCCAACAACGTGCTTTGCCAGGATGCCTGGGCGGCCAGCTGCTGTGCCGACGGGCCTGGCGTAGGCTGGGCGGACTTCTGCGCAGGTGCGTTGCTCGGCGGCGTTTCGCTCGGCGGCTCCTCGGAAGGTTTCTCCTTGGGTGGCTCGGGCTTCTTCTCCACCGGCTTTGGCGGTTGTGGCTTGGGTTTGGGCTTGATCGGCTTGGGCACCTGGATCGTTGGCTTGGGCGCCTCGGCCAGCTTCGGCAGGGGCAGCTCTTCGACCGGTGGTGGCGGCGGCGCAACGACCTTGGGCGGTGCTGGAGGCGGCGGCGGTGCTGGCAGCGGCGCCAGGTCGATGACCATGGCGGCGGGTGGCAGCTGGATCGCCTGCGGCGCGGACCATTGGAGCGCGATGATGATCGCGACGGCATGCACGCCCAGCACGACGGCGAGGCTGGTGCCATAACGCGTCAGTTTGTGGCGCGTCGTGATCATTTCTTGGCTGCCGTCTCAAGTCCGACCAGGCCTACCTTGAGGTAGCCGGCTGCCCGCAGGGCATCCATCACGCTCATCAGGTCGCCATAGTCCACGCCTTTGTCGGCCTGGAAGAAGATGGTCGTGTCTTTCTTGCCTTGGGTCTTGGCATCCAGCACCGGGCCCAGGGTTTCGGCTTTGACCTCTTCTTCGCCCAGGAACAGGCGTTGGTCCGCCTTGACGCTGAGGAAAATCGGCTTCTCCGGCCGCGGCGCCGGCTTGGCGCTGGACGCGGGCAGGTCCACTTTGATGTCCACGGTCGCTAGCGGTGCCGCCACCATGAAGATGATCAGCAGCACCAGCATCACGTCGATAAACGGCGTGACGTTGATTTCGTGGTTCTCGACGAGTTCGTCGTCGCCTTGATTCAAATGCAGGCCCATGGCCGATTACCCCACTTTCACCATGTGCGGTTGCGAGCTGCGCTCGGTAGGCAGGTGATCGAGGTCACGGCTGACGAGCAACAGGACTTCTGCCGACGCATCCGACACCTGGGCCTTGTAGCCGGCAATCGAACGGGCGAAGACGTTGTAGATGACCACCGCAGGAATTGCGGCAACCAGGCCCAGGGCGGTAGCCAGCAGGGCTTCGGCGATGCCGGGGGCAACGACGGCGAGGTTGGTGGTCTGGGTTTTGGCGATGCCGATGAAGCTGTTCATGATGCCCCACACGGTACCGAACAGGCCGACGAAGGGTGCGGTGGAACCGATGGTAGCGAGTACGCCGGTGCCGCTGCTCATGTTACGGCCACAGGCGGCTACCAGGCGCTCAAGGCGGAAGCTGACGCGCTCCTTGATGCCTTCTTTTTCACGGGTGTTGGCCGACAGGCGCATTTCTTCCAGTGCGTCGTGCACCAGCAGGTTGGCCAGGGTGCCCTTCTTGGTCGCGGTTTCGCTCGCTTCCTTGAGGGTGGTGGCTTTTTTCAGATGGACGATTTCAGCGCGCAGACGACGCTTGGCGCCCAACAGCTCGAAGCCTTTGGCAATCCAGATGGTCCAGGTGATGATCGAGGCAATGGCCAGGCCGATCATTACGGCTTTCACCACCACGTCAGCATTCTGGTACATGCCCCATGGCGACAAGTCGTGGGCCATGCCCAGGGTGTTGTCTTCTTCCAGCACCACGCCGGTTTCGTCGGCAGGTGCGGCGGCGCCGGCGGCCTGGGCCGGGTCGGTGGCCACTGGCGCGACGGCAGGCGTTGCCGCAGTAGCGGCATTTTGCTCGGCAGCTGCCGGAGCGGCTGGGGCAGTGGCGTCAGCGAATGCGGCGGTCGGTGCCAGCAGTACGCTGAACAGCATCGCAGCAATCGCACGCCAGGCGCGGGAGGGGCTGTGAAGCTTGGTTGGCGAAGCGGGGGTTGTAAGACGTGTCATGCTGGCCGGACCTGAGAGAAAAAATGGGTGATCGTCCTTCCAGACCATTTAGGGTCGAGGACAAATGGGCGGTTATTATTGCAAGTAATTCTTGTTAACTAAAGTGGCACTGTTACTTTATTTCGCTTTTTACTGGCCGTTGATCCACTCGCGCGGCTAATCTGCGCCTTTGAGAATGGAGTTTTATGATGTCTGCGCCTTCTGTTGTGATTGCCGGTTGCGGTGATGTGGGTAGTCGGCTGGCTAGCCAATTGCTGGCCTCGGAATGGGAGGTCCACGGCCTGCGCCGCGATATTTCACGCTTGCCCGACGGCGTGATCGGCATTGCCGGCGATCTGTTCAAAAAGGACTGCCCGGACACCTGGCCGATCGGCGGGGTGGATTATCTGGTGTACTGCGCCGCTGCCACCGACCACGACGAGGCCGGCTATCGCGCCGCCTACGTGCAAGGGTTGCAGCATGTGTTGGAGTGGTTGGAAGACTACGGCCAGACGCCCAAGCATTTGCTGTTTGTCTCCAGCAGCAGTGTGTATGGGCAGCAAAACGGCGAGTGGGTCGACGAAACGTCCGAGACGCAAGCGAAGGGCTATTCCGGGCAGGTGATGCTGGAAGCTGAACAGGTGGCGCTCAACAGCGGTATTCCAGCGACTATCGTGCGACTGACCGGGATTTACGGCCCGGGTCGGGAATGGCTGCTCACTCAAGTTCGCCAAGGCTATCGCGTAGCGGTTGACCCGCCGTTGTATGGCAACCGTATCCACGCCGATGACGCCGCGGGCCTGCTCGCCTTCTTGCTGCGACATGTGGAAAAGGGCGGTTCGCTGGACAAGGTCTATATCGGCGTTGACGATGCACCGGCACCCCTGGCCGAGGTGGTGGCCTGGTTGCGCGAGTACCTGGGTGTGACCGAATGGGCCGAGGACGCCAGTGTGCGGCGTGCGGGGAGCAAGCAGTGCAGTAATGCACGTATCAAGGCGCTTGGCTGGACGCCGACATACCCGACTTACCGGGAAGGCTATGCGGCGATTCTGAAAGGCTGAAGCGCGGCAAAAAATGTGGGGGCTGGCTTGCCTGCGATAGCGGTATATCAATCACATCTTTGTTGGATGTAATACCGTCATCGCAGGCAAGCCAGCTCCCACATTTGGATTTGGGCGAGGCTTTTATTACTTCTCAAGCAACCATTGGCGAGGGCCTGGCGTAAACGAAGGTACTTCATCGGCCTGCGCGGTATTGATCGCCTGGAAGATCTCCAGTTGTTTACCCTTGCGCGTGAAGATCCATGGGTTGCCCTGGCCGTCCAGTTGCAGCCAGATGCTGTCGTAGCCGCCGCTCATGGAGGCGCAATCGCCTGCCAGGCAGAGTGAATAGCGATCAACCCCCGGCAGGCCGGCGACCTTGCCGTCTGCCTGGAACTGCACCGTGGCACCGCTGCCGGTGCCGTCGCTGATCTTCCAGTCGCCGCCCATATAGGCCGCATACAGCGCGCGCTCGAAGGTGGCGCCCAGTGGCGCGCCTTCCGGTGCGGGTTCTTTGGCGCGAGCAAACAGCTGTTCGGGCTCATTGTCGTTGGCCACTTGCAGCAGTTGCCTGCCTTTGCGCTTGAGTTCGGTGGCTGAGCTGCCATAGAAGTCCACGCTCCACGCGCCGGGTTTTTCACCCGACAACTTGCCTTCCGCCACTTCAAAACCGTTGTAGTAGCGCGCCTGCAAGGCCTTGGTGTTGACCTCCCACTCGAGGTTGGGGCCATAGGACTGCAGGGCTTCACGCAAAGGGCCGCCCTTGGCTGCCGCGTCGATGGCGGCCTGGTTGATCCAGGTACCGCTTACATCCAGGTCGGCGGGGTTGCTGGCACAGCCGCCGAGCAACAGGGCGAGCAACGAGGAGGCTACAAGCGCTTTGCGCATTACGAAATCCTTCTGAAACGAAGTCGGCGCAGCCTGTTTGGGCTGCGCCGGGTGTTTTACTCGATGACCAGAATGGCGTCCATCTCAACCTGTGCGCCCTTTGGCAGGGCGGCGACGCCGATGGCGGCGCGGGCTGGGTAAGGTTGTTCGAAGTACTTGCCCATGATCTCGTTGACCTTGGCAAAGTGGCTGAGGTCGGTGAGGAAGATGTTCAGCTTGACGATGTCCTTGAACGAACCACCGGCAGCTTCAGCCACGGACTTGAGGTTTTCAAAGACCTGCACGGTCTGGGCTTCGAAGCCTTCAACCAGTTCCATGGTCTTTGGGTCCAACGGGATCTGGCCGGACATGTAGACGGTGTTGCCCGCCTTGATCGCCTGGGAATAAGTGCCGATGGCGGCTGGAGCTTTATCGCTGGTGATAACTGTCTTGGTCATGAATGACTCCTTGTAATGGATCGGTTATGCACGCATGCGGGTGATGCGGATCACACCGGTCAAGGCGCGCAACTTTTTGATCACGCGGGCCAGGTGCACGCGGTCGTGCACGCTGACCACCAGTTGGACCACGCTGATGCGACCATCGCGTTCGTCCATGCTGATTTTCTCGATATTGCCGTCGGCGGCGTTGACACTGCTGGCCAGCAGGGCGATGAGGCCGCGCTGGTGTTCCAGCTCAACCCGCAGTTCGACGTTGAATTCGCCGGTGACATCTTTGGCCCACGAGAGCTGGATGCATTTTTCCGGGTTGTGGCGGATTTCGGTGATGTTGCGGCAGTTGTCCAGGTGCACCACCATGCCTTTGCCTGCGGACAAGTGGCCAACAATCGGGTCGCCCGGGATCGGCGTGCAACATTTGGCGTAGCTGAGCACCAGGCCCTCGGTGCCGCGAATCGCCAGTGGGCCTTCGGGGCTCGGCAACTGTTCGCCTTCGCCCAGCAGGCGGCGCGCAACCACGTAGGCCATGCGGTTGCCCAGGCCGATATCTTCCAACAGGTCTTCGATGGTTTCCTGGCGGTACTCGTGGAGCATCGCTTGCACGCGCTCTTGCGGGATCTTGTCCAGGGCGCTGTCGAAGCCGTTGAGCACCTTGTTCAGCAGGCGTTCGCCCAGGCTGATGGACTCGGAGCGGCGCTGCAATTTCAGTGCGTGGCGAATATGCGTACGCGCCTTGCCGGTGACCACAAAGTTGAGCCAGGCCGGGTTCGGGCGAGCGCCCGGTGCGCTGACGATCTCTACCGTTGAACCGCTTTGCAGCGGTTCGGACAGCGGGGCCAGGCGCCGGTTGATGCGACAGGCGATGCAGCTGTTACCGACATCGGTGTGCACCGCGTAGGCAAAGTCGACCGCCGTGGAGCCTTTGGGCAGCTCCATGATCCGGCCTTTGGGCGTGAATACGTAGACCTCGTCCGGGAACAGGTCGATCTTCACGCTTTCGATAAATTCCAGGGAGTTGCCGGCACGTTGCTGCATTTCCAGCACGCCCTTGACCCATTGGCGCGCGCGAGCATGGGTGCCTTTGGGCTGCTCGTCGCCGCTGGACTTGTACAGCCAGTGGGCGGCGATGCCGTTGTTGGCCATCTCTTCCATTTCGCGGGTGCGGATCTGGATCTCGATCGGCACGCCGTGCATGCCAAACAGGGTGGTATGCAGCGACTGGTAGCCGTTGGCCTTGGGAATTGCGATGTAGTCCTTGAAGCGGCCCGGCAGGGGCTTGTACAAATTATGTACAGCGCCCAGTACGCGGTAGCAGGTATCGACTTTGTCGACGATGATCCGGAACGCATAGACGTCCATGATCTCGTTGAAGGCCCGACGCTTGCCGCGCATCTTTTTATAGATGCCGTAGATGTGCTTCTGCCGACCGCTGACCTCGCCCTCGATTTCGTCAATCGCCAGGCAATGGCTCAGGGACTCTTCGATCTTGTTGACGATTTCCTTGCGGTTGCCCCGTGCGCGCTTCACCGCCTGGTAGATGCGCGCCGAACGCATGGGGTGCATGGCTTTAAAGCCCAGGTCTTCGAATTCGATACGAATGGCGTGCATGCCCAGCCGGTTGGCGATGGGCGCATAGATTTCCAGGGTTTCCTTGGCGATGCGCCGACGCTTTTCGCCGGACAGCACTTCCAGCGTGCGCATGTTGTGCAGCCGGTCGGCCAGCTTGACCAGGATCACCCGAATGTCTCGGGCCATGGCCATGGCCATCTTCTGGAAGTTTTCCGCCTGGGCTTCGGCCTTGGTCTCGAAGTTCATCTGGGTCAGCTTGCTGACCCCATCGACCAGTTCGGCCACGGTTTCGCCAAATTGCGCACTAAGCGCTTCCTTGGCAATGCCGGTGTCTTCGATCACGTCATGCAGCATCGCGGCCATCAGGCTCTGATGGTCCATGTGCATGTCGGCAAGAATATTGGCCACCGCAAGAGGATGGGTGACATACGCCTCGCCGCTACGTCGGCGTTGGCCGTCGTGGGCTTGTTCGGCGTAGAAATACGCTCGGCGAACCAGGTTGACCTGGTCTGCGCCGAGGTAGGCCGATAAGCGATCGGCGAGGGCGTCTATGCTCGGCAAAGTGTGAACTCCTGCCGATGGCTGTGACCCCGCGCCGTGCTACGTCGACCAGGCATAGGCTTAGACGTCCTCGTTGGACTCGCCTTCGAACGCTGCAAACAGCGGTTCGTCTTCAACGATTTCGGCGTTGGCGATGAACTCGTAGCTCATCAGGCCTTCAGCGATTTCACGCAGGGCTACAACGGTAGGCTTGTCGTTTTCCCACTGGACCAGAGGCTCTTTGCCGCCAGTGGCCAGTTGACGGGCACGCTTGGTAGAGAGCATGACCAGCTCAAAGCGGTTATCCACGTGTTCTAGGCAGTCTTCAACGGTTACGCGGGCCATGGTATTCCTCGGAGCGAATGCAAGATGCGCGCTGCCCGGTTGGGCGAGCGGACTGAGCAGTTTAAAAAATCACCAGCGTTTAGGGAAGCGCTGATTTTTCGCAGGCCTTCGCAAAACCGCTACAAGTGCCAATGTAAGGCCCTTGCAGCTGTTTTGGGAAGAGTCAATCAGCCGAGCAATTCGGCGAGTAATTTGCCGAAACGCTGCTGTTGGCGCTTTTGCTGCAGTTGGTTGGCGCGGAAAATCGCCTTCAAATCATCCAGGGCGTGGGTAAAGTCGTCATTGATGATCAGGTAGTCGTAGTCGACGTAGTGGCTCATTTCGCTGACGGCTTCACGCATGCGGCCCTCGATGATCTCATCGCTGTCCTGGCCGCGGTTGGTCAGGCGTTGGTGCAGGGCTTGGAGCGATGGCGGCAGGATGAAGATGGAGCGCGCCTTGGGCATCAGCTGGCGCACTTGCTCGGCGCCCTGCCAGTCGATCTCCAGAATCAGGTCGTGGCCTTCGTCCAGGGTCTGTTGCAGGTGGCTCTGCGAGGTGCCGTAGAGGTTGCCGAACACTTCGGCGCGCTCCAGGAAGTCACCGTGTTCGATCATCTTGACGAACTCGGTACGCTCGACGAAGTGATAGTGCACGCCGTCCACTTCGCCCGGGCGCATGGCGCGGGTGGTGTGCGAGACCGAAATGCGGATCTGCTCGTCAGCGTCGGTCAAGGCCTTGACCAGGCTGCTCTTGCCCGCGCCCGAAGGGGCGGAAATGATGTAAAGGGTGCCGGTGCTGTGGGTCATGGAGGGTGCCTTACTCAATATTCTGTACTTGTTCGCGCATTTGCTCGATCAACACTTTGAGGTTGACCGCCGCCGTGGTGCTGCGCGGGTCGAACGCCTTGGAGCCCAGTGTATTGGCTTCGCGGTTGAGTTCCTGCATCAGGAAGTCCAGGCGCCGACCGGCGGCACCGCCGGACTTGAGCACGCGGCGCACTTCAAGGATATGGGTGCTCAGGCGGTCGAGCTCTTCGGCCACGTCGCTCTTCTGCGCGAGCAGGACCATTTCCTGTTCCAGGCGCGTCGGATCGAGGTCGGCCTTCATGTCGGTGAAGCGGTCGAGGACCTTCTGGCGCTGGGTGGCGAGCATCTGCGGTACCAATTCGCGCAGGGTCACTACGTCGGCTTCGATCGAGGTCAGCCGCTCGTTGATCAGGCGCGCCAGTTCGGCGCCTTCGCGTTCACGGCCGGCCTTGAGCTCCTTCAGGCCCTGGTTGAACAGGGCGAGGGCTTCGGCATTCAAGGCCTGTGGGTCTGCCGCGTCGGCCACCAGCACGCCGGGCCAGGCCAATACTTCCAGAGGGTTCAATGCGGCTGGCTGTTTGATCAGGCCGGCGATGGTTTCGGCCGCGGCCACCAGTTGGGCGGCGCGGTCGCGGTCGACCTGCAGCGGCTTGCCGGTGGTTTCTTCGGTAAAGCGCAGAGTGCATTCCAGCTTGCCACGGGAAATGCCCTGGCGCAGCGCTTCACGAACCGCGCCTTCAAGGTCGCGGAATGACTCTGGCAGGCGCAGGTGCGGCTCCAGGTAACGGCTGTTGACCGAGCGCAGTTCCCAGCTGAGGGTGCCTTGAACCCCGGCTTTTTCGACACGGGCGAAGGCGGTCATGCTGTGCACCATGGAGGTACCTCGCGATGCAGTCCCGCAAATACGGGCTGATGGGTAAATTGAAGCCGACAGGCTGCGAAGGCGCAGGAGTGTAGCGCAGTGGGGCGGGTGCGCCAAAACAATGGCCGAGCGCCTGACCATTCGTAACCGAATTTTTTAGAAGTGCCTCGAACCGGCTTGCGGCTCTATAATGCTCGGCAGTTTTTCGTCCTCAGTACAGGTATCCCCTATGAAACGTCCAAGTGGTCGCGCTGCCGATCAGCTCCGCTCGATCCGCATCACCCGCAACTACACCAAACACGCCGAGGGATCCGTACTGGTCGAGTTTGGCGATACCAAGGTCATCTGCACTGTCAGCGTCGAAAACGGCGTGCCGCGCTTCCTCAAGGGCCAGGGCCAGGGTTGGTTGACCGCTGAATACGGCATGCTGCCGCGCGCCACTGGCGAGCGTAACCAGCGTGAAGCCAGCCGTGGCAAGCAAGGCGGGCGTACCCTGGAAATCCAGCGCCTGATCGGCCGTTCCCTGCGTGCCGCTCTGGATATGTCCAAGCTGGGTGACGTCACCCTCTACGTCGACTGCGACGTGATCCAGGCTGACGGCGGTACCCGCACGGCGTCCATCACCGGCGCCATGGTGGCCCTGGTCGACGCGCTGAAAGTGATCAAGAAGCGTGGCGGCCTGAAAGCGGGTGACCCGCTCAAGCAGATGATCGCCGCTGTGTCTGTTGGCATGTACCAGGGCGAGCCTGTGCTGGACCTGGACTACCTGGAAGACTCGGCCGCCGAGACCGACCTCAACGTGGTCATGACCAGCACCGGTGGTTTCATCGAAGTGCAGGGCACTGCCGAAGGCGCGCCATTCCAGCCGGCTGAGCTGAACGCCATGCTGGCCTTGGCCCAGAAAGGCATGACCGAAATTTTTGAATTGCAGAACGCCGCGCTGGCTGACTGAGCCGGCCCAAGGAGAAACGCCATGAATGACAGCCAGTTGCCGGTTCCGGCACCGTCCAAGGAAGTACGCCAGTGGGCAATGTTGTGTCATTTTGCGGCATTTCTGGGGTTGGTATTCCCCTTCGGCAGCTTGCTCGGGCCGTTGATCCTGTGGCAGTTCAAGAAGGACATGGACCCGCTCATCGATGACCAGGGCAAGGAGGCGCTGAATTTCCAGATCACCGTGGCGATCGCCTGGCTGGTGTGCCTGTTGCTGGGCTTCGTGGTCGTTGGCTTCTTGCTGATGACCGTGCTGGTGATCGGGGCGTTGATACTGACGATCATCGCCGGTATCAAGGCCAACAAAGGCATTGCCTATCGCTATCCGTGGACCTGGCGCCTGGTCAAGTAACCGAGCGGCCACAAAAAAACCGACATTGCTGTCGGTTTTTTTGTGCCTGGAAAAAGACCTCAGATGGTCAATGTCCAGTCGTAGTCCACGATCAGCGGCGCGTGCTGCGAGAAGCGCGGCTGGCGCGGCAGGCGTGCACTGCGCACGAACCGGCGCAGACCTGGGGTCAGCAGCTGGTAGTCGAAACGCCAGCCCAGGTTGAGCATCTCAGCCTGTTCGTTATCTGGCCACCAGCTGTACTGGTCGCCTTCGCGGCTGACTTCACGCAGAGCATCGACATAGCCCATGTTGCCGACAATCTCGTCCATCCAGGCGCGTTCTGGCGCCAGGAAGCCCGGGGATTGTTGGCTGTCGCGCCAGTTCTTGATATCCAGCTTCTGTTGCGCCACGTACAGCGAGCCACAATAAATGTACTCGCGACGTTTGCGTCGCTGTTTATCCAGGTAACGGGCGAAATCGTCCATTAGCTTGAATTTCTGGTTCAAGTCTTCATCGCCGTTCTGCCCGGAAGGAAGCAGCAAGGTCGCGATGCTGACCTTGTCGAAATCGGCTTGCAGGTAACGCCCGTAGCGGTCGGCTGTCTCGAAGCCGAGGCCGCTGATGACCGCCTTGGGTTGCAACCGCGAGTACAAAGCCACGCCACCTTGGGTGGGCACTTCGGCATCGCAGGCATAAAGGAAGTAGCCATCCAGTTGGAAGGCTGGGTCGTCCAGTTCAAAGGCGGAGGCACGGGTGTCCTGCAGGCAGATGACGTCGGCATTCTGTGCTTGCAGCCAACTGAGCAAACCGCGCTCGACTGCAGCCTGAATACCATTAACGTTCACACTGATGATCCGCATAAATGGCCCCAAAAATCGCGTGCGTGTATGATACACGCCGTCCACCCAATTAGCTAAATCCGTGGTATCTGAGGCTTTTTTCATGCAGGCGTATCAGCGCGATTTCATTCGTTTTGCCATCGATCGCGGCGTTTTACGCTTCGGTGAGTTCACCCTCAAGTCCGGGCGCACCAGCCCGTACTTCTTCAATGCGGGCCTGTTCAACTCAGGTTCGGCCCTGGCTCAGCTGGGCCGTTTCTATGCGGCAGCCATCGTTGAGAGCGGTATTTCCTTCGACGTACTCTTTGGCCCGGCCTACAAGGGTATTCCCCTGGCAGCGGCGACGGCGGTAGCCCTGGCGGAGCATCACGGGCAGGACTTGCCGTGGTGTTTCAACCGTAAGGAAGCCAAGGCCCATGGTGAAGGTGGCAGCCTGGTCGGCGCGCCATTGACCGGCGATGTACTGATCATCGATGACGTGATTACCGCGGGTACTGCTATCCGTGAAGTGATGCAGATCATCGCTTCCCAGGACGGCGCCAAGGCTGCCGGTGTGCTGATCGCCTTGAACCGCCAGGAGCGTGGCAACGGTGAGTTGTCGGCGATCCAGGAAGTGGAGCGTGACTTCGGCATTCCGGTGGTGAGCATCGTGTCGTTGAACCAGGTGTTGCAGTTCCTGGAAGATGACTCGCAGCTCAAGCAACATTTGCCGGCTGTGCGTGCATACCGCGAGCAGTTCGGCGTCTGACACTGAATCCTGTGGGAGCGGGCTTGCCCGCGATAGCGGTGTGTCAGGCGGTGCATTTTTGCATGTACTGCCGTCATCGCAGGCAAGCCAGCTCCCACATGTGAACTGTTTACAAACAAAAGGCCCCGCTCAATTCAATTGAGCGGGGCCTTTTGCTTTGCAGCGATCAAGGACGCTTGCGGTTACTGATCAGCGTGCCCACACCGGTATCGGTGAAGATTTCCAACAGGATTGCATTTGGCACGCGGCCATCCAGGATCAGCGAGCTGCCGACGCCGCCCTGCACCGCTTCCAGTGCGCAACGGATCTTCGGCAACATGCCGCCGTAGATGGTGCCGTCGGCGATCAGGTCGTCTACCTGCTGGGTAGTCAAGCCGGTCAGTACCTTGCCTTCCTTGTCCATCAAGCCGGCGATGTTGGTCAGCAGCATCAGCTTTTCAGCCTTCAGTGCTTCCGCCACCTTACCGGCTACCAGATCGGCGTTGATGTTATAGGACTCGCCATTAGCACCCACGCCGATCGGCGCAATTACCGGGATGAAGTCGCCCTTGACCAGCAGGTTGAGCAAATCGGTGTTGATGCCGATGACTTCGCCCACCTGGCCGATATCGATGATTTCCGGCTGGGTCATTTCGGGTGTCTTACGGGTAACGGTGAGCTTTTTCGCGCGGATCAGCTCGGCATCCTTGCCGGTCAGGCCGATGGCGCTGCCGCCGTGGCGGTTGATCAGGTTGACGATGTCTTTGTTGACCTGGCCGCCGAGGACCATTTCCACCACGTCCATGGTTTGCGCGTCAGTGACACGCATGCCATCGATGAAGTGACTCTCGATCGACAAACGCTTGAGCAGGTCGCCAATTTGCGGGCCGCCGCCGTGGACGACCACGGGGTTGATCCCCACAGCCTTCATCAGCACGATGTCGCGGGCAAAGCCGGTTTTCAGCTCATCGCTTTCCATGGCATTGCCGCCGTACTTGATCACCAGCGTCTTGCCGACGTAGCGTCGAATGTAAGGCAACGCTTCGGACAGGACCTTGGCGGTGTTGGCAGCGGCTTCGCGTTCGAGGGTCATTCAGGGCTCCGGGCAAAAATCAGAACGGTAATTGGAGATCAGGGGCAACACGTTTCAACTGGGCGTGGAACACGTCCTTGATGCGCTGCAACTCAGCCTCGGTATCCGCCTCGAAACGCAGGACCAGCACCGGTGTGGTGTTGGACGCGCGAACCAGGCCCCAGCCTTTGGCGTAATCGACTCGCACACCATCAATGGTGGTCAGGTTGGCGCCTTCACCCCATTGCGCATCGTGCAATGCGTCAATGATGCTGAATTTGCTCTCCTCGGTCACATGGATATTGATCTCTGGTGTAGAAATATCATTCGGGAAGGTCTGAAACAGCTCTTCGGCCGTGGATTTCTCCTTGCTGAGGATCTCCAGCAGGCGAGCGGCACTGTAGATACCATCGTCAAACCCGAACCAACGTTCTTTGAAGAACACGTGACCGCTCATTTCACCGGCCAACAGCGCGCCGGTTTCCTTCATTTTCTTTTTGATCAACGAGTGACCGGTCTTCCACATTAGCGGGCGACCACCGTATTCCTTGATCAATGGCGTCAGGCGACGAGTGCATTTCACATCGAAGATGATCTCGGCGTTGGCATTGCGCGCAACCACGTCTCGAGCAAACAGCATCAACAGGCGGTCCGGGAACACGATCTCGCCGGTTTCGGTCACCACGCCCACACGGTCGCCGTCGCCATCGAAGGCCAGGCCGACGTCGGCGCCCACTTCCTTGACCTTGGCAATCAGGTCTACCAGGTTTTCCGGCTTGCCTGGGTCCGGGTGATGGTTGGGGAAGTTGCCGTCCACTTCGCAGAACAGTGGGATCACTTCGCAGTTCAGGGCTTCAAGCAATTGCGGGGCAATCACACCCGCTGCGCCGTTGCCGCAATCCACCACGACTTTCAAGCGGCGGGCGAGCTTGACGTCACGGGTGATTTCATCGGAGTAGCGCTGGAGGATATCGACCTTGGTGATGCTGCCGGTGCCGCTGGTTAGGTCGTTTGTCTTCAGGCGGGTGTGCAGGGCCTGGATCTGTTCATTGGCCAGGGTGTCGCCAGCGATGACGATCTTGAAGCCGTTGTAATCCGATGGGTTGTGGCTGCCCGTGAGCATGACCCCGGATTTGCCCGCCAGTACGTTGGCGGCGTAGTACAGCGCGGGGGTTGGCACCAGGCCGACGTCGCTGACATGGCAGCCGCTGTCAGCCAGGCCCTGGATCAGTTGCTCGACCAATTCCGGGCCGGACAAGCGGCCGTCACGGCCTACCGAGACGTTGGGTTCGCCTTGGGCCAGGCTCTGGGAGCCGATGGCGCGGCCGATCCAGTAGGCGGTTTCGGCGGTCAGGGTCTTGGGGACCACACCACGGATGTCATAGGCGCGAAAAATGCTGTCGGGAAAGGTCGGGGCTACGCGGGCTGCGGTACTCATCGCGGGGGAAACTCCATCTGAAAGGGGGCAAGGCGGGCCTGATGTGGCTGGCCGGCAGGCTCAAACTGAAGGGTATGACGGCGTTTTCGGCAGAGAGTTCGTGGTGTAAAAATGCCATCGGCGCTTCGGTCTCGGCATTATTTTTACGTAATCCTTTGATTTCATTATAGAAATCTCGATGATCATTTCCGCGCATTCTTTATCCTGAAAGGCCGGGCGGCGGTGCGTGGCCGGGCGATTGCGCCCGGCCACGTTCAGCTTAGTCAGTGACTGCCGGAATGCCCAAAACCGCCTGCACCACGTTGGGTTTCGTCGAATTCCTGTACCAATTCGAAATGCGCCTGCACCACCGGCACCAATACCAACTGGGCAATGCGCTCGCCGACGGCGATGTTGAAAGCAGTCTGGCCACGGTTCCAGCACGACACCATCAACTCGCCCTGGTAGTCGGAGTCGATCAGGCCGACCAGGTTGCCGAGCACGATGCCATGTTTGTGACCCAGGCCGGAGCGCGGCAGGATCAGCGCCGCCAGGCCAGGATCGCCGACATAGATCGACAGGCCAGTGGGAATCAGGATGGTCTGGCCCGGCTCAAGGACGGTGTCTTGCTTGAGCATGGCGCGCAGGTCCAGGCCGGCGGAGCCCGGCGTGGCGTAGGCCGGCAGCGGAAAGTCGTTGCCGAGGCGTGGGTCGAGAATCTTGGCTTGCAAAGCGTGCATGGACATTAAACCTGGTTCAGCCGTTGGGCGATAAAAGAGATCAGTTGGCGGGCAATCTTGCCCTTGCTGGTCTGGGCGAAAAGGGTGGCGTGCAGTTCACGGTCGATCACGCTGCACGCATTTTCCTCGCTGTTGAAGCCGATGCTCGGGTTGGCGACATCATTGGCAACGATCAGGTCGAGGTTTTTGTCTTTCAGTTTGCGTGCGGCGTAGTCCAGCAGGTGCTCGGTCTCGGCAGCGAAGCCGACGCTGAACGGACGGTCCGCACGGGTAGCGATGGTGGCCAGAATGTCCGGGTTACGCACCATTTGCAGGAGCAGGCCGTCGCCGCTCGTAGGGTCTTTCTTGAGCTTCTGCGGGGCCACGACCTCGGGTCGGTAATCCGCAACCGCTGCCGAGGCGATAAACAGGTCGCAGGGAATGGCGGCTTCGCAGGCCGCCAACATGTCCCGGGCGCTGACTACGTCGATCCGCGTAACGCGATCAGGGGTCGGCAAATGTACCGGGCCGGTGATCAGTGTGACCCGTGCGCCTGCCTCGACCGCGGCTTCTGCCAACGCGAAGCCCATTTTTCCTGAGCTATGGTTGGTGATGTAGCGCACCGGGTCGATGTTTTCCTGGGTCGGGCCGGCGGTGATCAGCACGTGCTTGCCGGTCAGGGCCAGATGCTGGAAGCACTCGGCGGCGCACTGCGCCAGGTCCGTGGCTTCGAGCATGCGGCCCAGGCCGACGTCGCCGCAGGCCTGGCTGCCGGAAGCCGGGCCGAACACCTTGAGGCCGCGGGTTTGCAGGAGTTGGGTATTGGCCTGGGTGGCCGGATCGCGCCACATGGCCTGGTTCATGGCCGGTGCGATAGCGACGGTGGCGTCGGTGGCCAATACCAGGGTGGTGAGCAGGTCATCGGCAATGCCCTGGGCCAGGCGGGCGATCAGGTCGGCAGTGGCCGGGGCTATCAGCACCAGGTCGGCCCATTTGGCCAGTTCGATATGGCCCATGGCGGCTTCGGCGGCCGGGTCCAGCAGGTCGAGGTGAACCGGGTGGCCGGACAACGCTTGCATGGTCAGCGGGGTGATGAACTCACTGCCACCACGGGTCATGACCACGCGCACCTCGGCGCCCTGGTCCAGGAGCCTGCGAACCAACTCTGCGCTCTTGTAGGCGGCAATGCCGCCGCCGACGCCGAGAACGATGCGTTTCCGATACAGACGCTGCATTGGTTTGCCTTTCCAGTTCAGTGATGCCAGTTCAATGACACCTGCGATGACCCCTCCCCAGGTGAAATCGCAGGCAAAAAAGAGGGCCCTACGATAACACAGCGCCCGCCGGGCAACAGCGGAGCAGATACAGGGAGGTGGGATGAGTATTCGTGATTGGCCCGTGGCAGAGCGTCCACGGGAGAAGTTATTGGAAGGCGGCGCGGCGAGCCTGTCCGATGCCGAGCTGTTGGCGATCTTCCTGCGTACGGGGGTGGCCGGCCGAAGTGCGGTGGATCTGGCGCGCCATCTGTTGGCGCAATTCGGTGGCCTGCGCCCGTTACTGGAGGCCAGCCAGACGCTGTTCAGCCAGCATCTGGGGCTGGGGCCGGCGAAGTTTGCCCAGTTGCAGGCGGTGCTTGAGATGTCCCGGCGCCACCTGGCCGAGCGCTTGCGGACTGACTCTGTACTGGAAAGCCCGCTGGCCGTGCGCGAGTACCTCAAGGCACTGCTGCGCCATGAGCCCCATGAGATCTTCGGCTGCCTGTTCCTGGACTCCAAGCATCGGGTGCTAGGGTTCGAGGTCATGTCCCAAGGCACGATCGACGCTGCGATTGTCTACCCGCGACAGGTGGTCAAGCGCGCCTTGGCGTACAACTCGGCGGCATTGATCCTGTGTCATAACCATCCGTCGGGAAGCACAGAACCCAGCGCGGCTGATCGAAAATTGACCAAGCTGCTGCAAAAGGCGCTGGACGTGGTGGATGTGCGGGTGCTGGACCACATCATCGTGGGGGATGGTGACCCGCTGTCGATGGCTGAATACGGTTGGCTGTAACGGCCCTGCCTCTGTAGGAGCGAGCTTGCTCGCGAAAAACCAGAGGGCCCCGTGGGGTGTCAGGTTTTTCCGCGTCATCGTTGACGATTTTCGCGAGCAAGCTCGCTCCTACAGGTGGGGGGTTGTGCCTTAGGGCTTGAGGCTGACTTTCGAATAGTCCTGGCGCCCGAACGGGCTTACCTGGTACCCCTGGATGTTCTTGCGGGTCAAGGCAAACGCCGTCGGATGCGCCAGTGGCAGCCACAGCGCCTGTTGCTGGATCTGCGCCTGGGCCTGCTGATATAGCTTGCTGCGCACACCTTGCTCGCTGGTGGTTTTGCCTGCACTGATCAACTTATCCAGGGTGGGGTCGCAATAGCGGGCAAAGTTGGTGCCGGACTTCACCGCGGCGCAGGAGAACTGCGGCGTCAGGAAGTTATCCGGGTCGCCGTTGTCCCCAGCCCAGCCCATGAACAGCAAGTCGTGCTCGCCGGCCTTGGCGCGGCGGATCAACTCGCCCCATTCGATCACGCGAATCTCGGCCTGGATGCCAACCTTGGCCAGGTCGGCCTGCAACAGTTGGGCGCCGAGGTTCGGGTTGGGGTTCAGCAGGCTGCCGGTAGGGCGGGTCCATATCGTGGTTTTGAAACCGTCCTTGAGCCCGGCGCGGCCCAGCAAGGCCTTGGCTTTGGCGAGGTCCTGCGGGTAGCCTGGCAACTCTTTGGCATAGCTCCAGGTGTTCGGCGGGTAGACACCGTTGGCCGCTTCGGCGGTGCCTTCGAACACGGCCTTGAGGTAGCTGCCCTTATCAAAGGCCAGGTTGATCGCCTGGCGCACTTCGGGCTTGTCCAGCGGTGGGTGCTGGCTGTTGATGGCGACGAACGCGGTCATGAAGGCGGCGGTTTTTTCCACCTTCAGCGCCGCGTCTTTTTCGGCCTCGCCCACATCCAGGGGCTTGGGTGACAGGGCGATCTGGCATTCATCGCGGTGCAGCTTCTGCAGGCGTACGTTGGCGTCCGGGGTGATGGCGAAAATCAGGTTGTCCACCGCCGGTTTGCCGGCGAAGTAGTCCGGGTTGGCCTTGTAACGCACCACGGCATCTTTCTGGAAACGCACGAACACAAACGGGCCGGTGCCGATTGGCTGGCTGTTGAGCTTCTCGGGTGTGCCGGCCTTGAGCAATTTATCGGCATATTCAGCCGGATAGATCGACGCAAAGCCCATGCTCAGTGCTGGGAGGAAGGTGGAATCGGCATGGTCGAGGGTGAAGCGTACGGTCAGTGGGTCAAGGGCGTCGATTTTCTTGACCAGTGCCGGCAATTGCAGGGACTGGGCGTGAGGAAAGCCGCTCTGGGCGATCTTGTGCCACGGGTTGGCCGGGTCGAGCATGCGCTCGAAGCTGAAGCGTACATCTTCGGCGGTCAGGGTGCGGCTTGGGCTGAAATAGCTGGTGCGATGGAATTTCACATCGGGGTGCAGTTTGAAGGTGTACGTCAGCCCATCGGGCGACACTTCCCAGCTATCTGCAAGGCTCGGTACCAACTTGCCACTGGCCGCGTCGAATTCCACCAAACGGTTCATCAGCACGTCGGCCGAGGCGTTGGTGGTGGTCAGTGAGTTGTACTGCACCACATCGAACCCTTCGGGGCTGGCCTCGGTGCATACGCTCAAGTTGGTGGCCGCAACGGCCATCGGCGCAATAAAGAGAGGGGCAAGCAATAGCGGTAGGGCAGCGAGGCGCATATTCGGTTTCCTGTGCAGATCGAAGGCCCATCTGCGAGTGCAGTCTGGAAAAAGCCTACCGTAGAGGTCTGATTGATAAATGACTAGCCCATTTTTGCCTGTGCTTTTGGCCAAAATGCTGTTTTGATGGCGCCTCAGCGTGTTTCGCCGTGCACTTCCCTGTGACCGCAGGCGTTGTAAATCATTCTGTGCGACGAGCGGTCGGCTGTTACAGCGGCCCCTCCTGGCAGCGGTTCAGGCACTTGTGGCCAAGATTTACGCTGCTAAAAGTACACAGGTTGTTGTTGCACTGGGGTCTTTCTGGTATAAAGCAGCGCTCTTTTCTAGGGGCCCGGTTCCTTCACTGTAGGTGTAGCCGGTAAGACCCTAAAGAAACGCGGCGCCTGGCGCCAAATGACTGAGAGATTAAGCGGCCAACCCATGCCGGGTTGGGCATGTGGTTTTAGAGGGCTGAGGCATGTCGAGAGTCTGTCAAGTTACCGGTAAGGGTCCGGTGACTGGGAATAACATTTCCCACGCAAATAACAAAACCCGTCGTCGTTTCCTGCCGAACCTGCAGCATCACCGCTTCTGGGTTGAAGAAGAGAAACGTTTTGTTCGCCTGCGTGTATCTGCTAAAGGCATGCGTATTATCGACAAGCGTGGCATCACTGTCGTGCTGGCCGAAATCCGCGCCGCTGGCAAGATCTAAGGAGCTCTATCATGCGTGAATTGATTCGAATGATCTCTAGCGCCGGTACTGGTCACTTCTACACTACCGACAAGAACAAGCGTACTACCCCGGACAAGCTCGAAAAGAAAATGTTCGACCCGCGCGTTCGCAAGCACGTGATCTACAAAGAAGGCAAAATCAAGTAATTGATTTTCTTCCTTGTGAAAAAAAGCCCGTATCTCACGATGCGGGCTTTTTTTTGCCTGGGGTTTGGTGATCAGGCTTTCTCTTCAAACACCACGTAGATCTTGCGGCACGCTTCCAGCACTTCCCAGGTACCGCTGAAACCGGCAGGGACCACAAAGCGGTCGCCGGCGCGCAGGGTCTTGGCATTCCCCTCGGCATCGCGCAACACCGACACGCCTTGCACGATCTCGCAGTACTCATGCTCGGTGTAATTGACCTTCCACTGGCCCACGTCACCTTCCCAGACGCCCGCGTTCATCTGGCCGCATGGGCTGTTGTAGTGGTTGTAGAGTGTCTGCTCGGGATCGCCCTTGAGGATTTTCTCGGCGGCAGGGCGGTAGCGTTCGGGAGCGGTGTTGGCTTGGCTGAAATCGACGATGTCCTGGATGCTCATGTGCATTTCCCGTCTGGCCTGCGGTTGGAGAGCCCAAAGTCTATGTTTATTAAAATGAACATCGCAAGGGCGTTTGCCGCCGTTCTGTCAAATATATTGAAACATCCCCAGCCGCTGGTTTAGGGTGGCAGCTGCCTTGAGCCGAACAGCAGGCTGGCCGGGCAAGCATTCGTGATGGCGCCGGGATAAACCTCCCAGGCCCTTGTATTCAATAAGAGGAGGACACTCGCATGACCACCCTGACCCGTGCCGACTGGGAACAACGCGCCAAGGCTCTGAAAATCGAAGGCCGCGCCTATATCAATGGCGAATACACCGCCGCCGTTTCCGGTGACACCTTCGAATGCATCAGCCCGGTGGATGGGTGCTTGCTAGCCACTGTCGCCAGCTGTGATGCCAGCGACGCCCAGCGCGCCGTGGAAAATGCGCGTGCCACCTTCAATTCCGGTGTGTGGTCGCGCCTGGCGCCGGCCAAGCGCAAGTCCGTCATGATCCGTTTCGCCGCGCTGCTCAAGGCTAACGCTGAAGAGCTGGCGCTGCTCGAAACCCTGGACATGGGCAAACCCATCAGCGATTCCCTGAACATCGACGTCCCCGGCGCGGCGCAAGCCCTGAGCTGGAGCGGCGAGGCTATCGACAAGATCTACGACGAAGTCGCCGCCACGCCCCACGATCAACTGGGCCTGGTGACCCGCGAGCCCGTCGGTGTCGTTGGCGCCATCGTGCCGTGGAACTTCCCGTTGATGATGGCCTGCTGGAAGCTCGGTCCGGCGCTGTCCACCGGCAACTCTGTCATCCTGAAGCCGTCCGAAAAATCGCCGCTCACCGCCATCCGCATCGCCGCGTTGGCCGTTGAGGCTGGTATTCCAAAAGGCGTGTTCAACGTGCTGCCTGGCTATGGCCACACGGTAGGTAATGCTCTGGCGGTGCATATGGACGTCGATACCCTGGTGTTCACGGGCTCGACCAAGATCGCCAAGCAACTGTTGATCCGCTCCGGCGAATCGAACATGAAGCGTGTCTGGCTGGAGGCTGGCGGCAAGAGCCCGAACATCGTGTTTGCCGACGCGCCGAACCTGCAAGCGGCGGCCGAATCTGCCGCCAGTGCGATTGCCTTCAACCAGGGCGAAGTCTGCACTGCCGGCTCGCGCCTGCTGGTCGAGCGTTCGATCAAGGACACCTTCCTGCCGCTGGTGATCGAGGCCCTCAAGGGCTGGAAACCCGGCAACCCACTGGACCCAGCCACCACTGTGGGTGCACTGGTGGATACGCAGCAGATGAACACCGTGCTTTCGTACATTGAAGCTGGCCACGCCGATGGCGCCAAGCTGGTCGCGGGTGGCAAGCGCACCTTGGAAGAGTCCGGCGGCACCTACGTCGAGCCGACGATTTTCGACGGCGTGACCAATGCCATGAAGATCGCCCAGGAAGAGATCTTTGGCCCCGTCCTGTCGGTGATCACTTTCGACAGCGCCGAAGAAGCCATCGCCATCGCCAACGACACCCAATACGGCCTGGCTGCGGCGGTGTGGACGGCAGACATCTCCAAGGCACACCTGACGGCCAAGGCTCTGCGCGCCGGCAGCGTGTGGGTTAACCAGTACGACGGCGGCGATATGACTGCACCGTTCGGTGGTTTCAAGCAGTCGGGTAATGGCCGCGACAAGTCGCTGCATGCATTCGACAAGTACACCGAGCTGAAGGCGACCTGGATCAAGCTCTAAGCAACACGGCTGATCCCCCTGTAGGAGCGAGCTTGCTCGCGAAGAACCTGAAGGCGCCGCGTTTATCCAGCATGAACGCGTCATCGTTAACGTTTTTCGCGAGCAAGCTCGCTCCTACAGTCGTTTTGCGAACCAGAATTATCCACAGGAGCGTGGCAATGCGTTGGGCGACTTATTTCGCCGTGCTGGCGTCGGTACTCAGCGTTGGCCTGGCCCTGGGTGTCAGCATGCCGTTGGTATCCCTGCGTCTTGAAGGCTGGGGTTATGGCAGTTTCGCCATTGGCGTGATGGCGGCGATGCCGGCATTCGGCGTGCTGCTGGGAGCCAAGGTCTCCAGCCGTATGGCGTCCTGGCTCGGCACTGCCAACCTGATGCGCCTGTGCCTGTGGGCCGGTGCGGTGTCCATCGGCTTGCTGGCGATCCTGCCCAGCTACCCGGTGTGGTTGGTGCTCAGGCTGATGATCGGGGTGATCCTGACCATCGTATTTATCCTGGGTGAAAGCTGGATCAACCAATTGGTGGTCGAGCAGTGGCGTGGCCGGCTGGTGGCGCTCTACGGCTGTAGCTATGCCTTGAGTCAGTTGTCGGGGCCGTTGCTGTTGGGCCTGATTGGCACCGACCATGACTACGGCTTCTGGGTCGGCGCGGGCCTTTTGGTGCTGGCGCCGCTGCTGTTGCTGGGACGTACCGGGGCGCCGACGGCGGATTCGTTCAGCGTGACCTTTGGCGACCTGTGGCGCTTTTGCCTGGGCCTGCCGGCGATTGCCTGGGCCGTGGCGTTGTTTGCTGCGTTTGAAGCGATGATCCTGACGCTGTTGCCGGTGTACTGCCTGCAACAGGGTTTTACCGCCGAGATCGCCTTGGCGATGGTCAGCACGGTGGTGGTGGGCGATGCGTTGCTGCAATTGCCCATTGGCGCGCTGGCCGACTATCTGCCGCGACGTACCCTGTTTCTGGCCTGTGCACTGCTGTTGCTGGCGTCGAGCCTGGCGGTGCCGTTATTGATGCACACGTTGCTGATCTGGCCGGTGTGGGTGCTGTTCGGCGCCAGTGCCGGCGGGTTGTTCACCTTGTCGCTGATTTTGATTGGCGAGCGCTACCGCGACGATGCGTTGGTGCGTGCCAACGCTCACGTGGCGCAGCTGTGGGGCATTGGCTGCCTGATCGGGCCGCTGGTGGCGGGGGCGGGCAGCCAGTGGATCAGTGGGCATGCGCTGGCGCTGTTGATGGCTGCCGGGGCGCTGGGGTTGGTGGTGCTGTTGCTGCGCCAGGGGGCTTTCGGCGCTACGCAGCCGGCCTGACCTCGAAATGCAATCAATTGTGGGAGCTGGCTTGCCTGCGATTACGGTTTGTCAGCCAGCTGATTTGTTGTCTGGCACACCGTAATCGCGGGCAAGCCCGGCTCCCACAGGTGATTTGCAGTGTTTTTTAGAGCATGCGTTCCAGGCCAACGCGGGTGGCGAACCAGGCATTGAACCGTCGCCACCAACTGCCCGGTTCGCGGGTCAGGGTGTGCATCTGGCCGTTGTCTTCTGTCACCCACACCACCTGGCCGTCCTGCAGTTTGGCCTCATAGCTCAACGCCGGCGCCATGCCTTCCAGGGCCAAGTTGCGCACGTGTTCAGCCAGCTCGGGGCTGTCCACCAGTACGCCGACTTCGGTGTTCCACAGCACTGAGCGAGGGTCGAAATTGAACGAGCCGATAAACGACTTTTCTCGGTCGAAGATCATCGCCTTGCTGTGCAGGCTGGAGTCCGAGCCGCGCCAGCTGCCATGCCGAAACAGGTGCGGGCCGCTGCTTGCGCTGGGGTCGCCCGGTTGCCGGCGTAGCTCATAGAGCTTTACCCCGTGCTCCAGCAGCGCCTTGCGATACGGCGCATAACCGCCGTGCACGGCCGGTACGTCGGTGGCTTCGAGGGCGTTGGTCAGCAGGCGCACCGAAACACCCGCATCGGCACGCCCTGTGAGGTAGACCAGCCCAGGTTGGCCCGGTACGAAGTAAGCCGAAATCATGATCAGCTCATGGCTGACACCCGCCAGCTCTGGCGCCAGCTGAGTGGTCAGCAGCAGTCGTGGGTCGGGGTCGGCCTTGGCCAGTACCTTGCTCGGTGCGTCCCACAGCGCCTGGTTCCAGGCCCAGATCAACTCGCGGCGCCAGAGGTCCATGCGGGGCTGGGTCTGGTAAGTGCGCAGGCGGTTATACAGCGTGTGGTTCTGCTGACGGGACTGAGCCAGGGAGGCTTCAAGGCGCCCGCGGGCGACGGCGAGGTCGACTTTGGAGGGTTTGTTCGAGACGAAGTCATCGATAGGCTTGCTCAAGGCGCTGTTCCAGTACTGGTCGAAGCTGTGACCCAATTGCTCGGCCACCGGCCCGACGCTGAGCATGTCGATATCGGTGAAATTCAGGTTCGGTTCGGCGTCGAAATACTCGTCGCCCAGATTGCGCCCGCCAACGATGGCCACGCTGTTATCGGCCAGCCACAGCTTGTTATGCATGCGCCGGTGTTGCAGTGACAGGTTGAATACACGGCCCATGGCGCGCGTGACGCCGGTGCTACGGCCCAGATGCAGCGGGTTGAACAGGCGTATCTGCACCTTGGGATGGGCGGCGAGGGTGGCGATGATCTGGTCGAGGCCATCACTGGTGGTGTCGTCCAGCAGAATCCGCACGCGCACCCCGCGGTCGGCGGCCTTGAGCAGTTCGTCCACAAGCATGCGTGTGCTGATGCCGTCGTGCACGATGTAGTACTGCAAGTCGAGGCTGGTCTGGGCGTTGCGAATCAACTCGGCCCGAGCCATGAAAGCCTCACTGCTGTTGGGCAGCAAGCGGAAGCCCGAGCGTCCTTGGTAGGGGGCGGCCTGGGCCTGGATCGAGCGACCGAACGAGGAGTCCTTCGCCGGCAGGGCATCGCTGGGGATGCGCGGGGTGTCGACCGTGGCACAGCCGCCCAGGGCCAGGGCGCCCAGCAGGCAAAACGGTAAAAGCCGTCGAATCATCAAGGAAACTGCTTCCAGGTCAGGGCGGTTGTGGCATATGACGGCATTTGCTCGGGAAAGGTCAGTCCGCCGTCTCTTGCAGCATCTTGCCAGCGGCAGCACCTACCTTGCGTACGGCCTCTTCAATCTGCGGCGTTGGCTTGGCAGCGTAGTTCATGCGCAAGCAGTTACGGTACTTGCCGGAGGCGGAGAAGATGCTGCCTACCGCCACCTGTACACCTTGTTCCACCAGCACGCGGTTGAGCTTCAAGGTGTCGAAGCCCTCCGGCAGCTCAATCCATAGCATGAAGCTGCCTTGGGGCCGGCTGGCGCGCGTGCCAGCGGGGAAATAACGGCTGACCCAATCGAGCATCAAGTCGCGATTACGCTGGTATTGGGTGCGCATCCTACGTAAATGAGGTTCGAAATGACCGCCTTTGAGGAATTCGGCAATAGCAATCTGCGGCTGTGTGGCCGTAGAACCGGTGCTGATGTATTTCATGTGCAGCACCCGCTCCAGATAGCGTCCCGGTGCGACCCAACCAATGCGCAGGCCGGGCGCCAGGGTTTTGGAGAACGAGCTGCACAGCAGCACACGGCCGTCTTCATCGAAGGATTTGATGGTGCGCGGGCGTGGGTAGCTGTAGGCCAGCTCGCCATACACATCGTCTTCGATAATCGCCACGTCAAAGCGCTGGGCCAGGGTCAGCAAGGCGCGTTTACGGGCTTCCGGCATGATGTAGCCCAAGGGGTTGTTGCAGTTTGGGGTGAGCTGGATGACTTTGATCGGCCACTGTTCCAGCGCCAGTTCCAAGGCCTCCAGGCTGATGCCGGTGAGCGGGTCGGTGGGGATTTCCAGGGCTTTCATGCCCAGGCCCTTGAGGGTCTGCATGGCGCCGTGGAAGCTGGGCGAATCCACCGCGACGATATCGCCGGGCTCACAAATCGCGTGAATGCTGGCGGAGAGGGCTTCGTGGCAACCGGTGGTGATCACGATGTCTTCGGCGCTCAGTTGGCAGCCGGAGTCCAATGACAGCCGGGCGATTTGCTCACGCAGTTCCATACAGCCGAGGATATTGTCGTAATACAGCCCCGGCAGGTCTTGGCGCCGGCTGACACGGGCGAGGCTACGCAGCAGCGGCTTCAAGGTAGGCGACAATACATCCGGCATGCCTCGGCCCATCTGTATGACGTCTTTGCGCGGCACCGCACGAATCAGTTCCAGCACCAGGTCCCATTGGGAGATTTCCACTGGTCGTTGGGCCGGGCGGCCTATCTCGGGCAGTGCCGGCAGTTCACGGCCCACCGGAACAAAATAGCCCGACTTGGGCTTGGGCATCGCCAGGCCGTTGTCTTCGAGCAACCGATACGCCTGCTGCACGGTGCTCAGGCTCACCCCATGTTCCACACTCAAGGCCCGCACCGAGGGCAGTCGATCGCCCGGACGATAGAAGCCCTGTTCAATACGGGTGCCGAGCAATTCGGCTAGGTTGACGTAAAGGGTCATGGTGGTCGCTCCCGAGGGACCAGTACAGATAGGGGGAAAATACAGGATTCAGCCACGCAGAGGCAGCATCTGTATGTATTTATTAAAAGTTGGCTGAATCTGTAATGGTTCTGGCCGCCCGCGCATGCTGATCACTCAAGACAACAGGCCAATGAGGGGCAGTCAAATGAGCGGCATGAGCGATGTACGGCTGGCGTTACGCAGTCAGGAACTGGACGTGGCGCAGGAGCAGGTGATCACTGCCTCGGCGCCTGGCCGCTGGAATCTGTTCTGGCGCCGTCGCCATACGCGCAAGGCCCTGCTGGACCTGAGCCGCGAGCAGTTACGCGACATCGGGCTGACCGCCGAGCAGGCGCGCCGTGAGGGTTTGAAACCCTTCTGGCGCGATTGATCAGAGCAGTTCTTTGAGGCGGTGCCAGAGCATCCCCAGTGCCAGCAGCGGCGAACGCAGGTGTTTACCGCCGGGGAAGGTGATGTGTGGCACCTGAGCGAACAGATCGAAACGCCCCTGTTGCTGGCCGCTGATGGCCTCGGCCAGCAGCTTGCCCGCCAGGTGCGTGGCGTTGAGGCCATGGCCGGCATAGGCCTGGGCGTAATACACGTTGGGTTGATCGGCCAGGCGGCCAATCTGCGGCAGGCGGTTGGCGCCGATGCCGATCATGCCGCCCCATTGGTAGTCGATTTTCACGTCTGCCAATTGGGGGAATACCTGCAGCATCTTCGGTCGCATGTAGGCGCCGATGTCCTTGGGGTCTCGACCGGAGTAGTGGCAGGCGCCGCCGAACAACAGGCGGCGGTCGGCGGACAGGCGGAAGTAGTCCACCGTCACGCGCTGGTCACACACGGCCATGTTCTGCGGCAACAGGCGGGTGGCTTGCGCGTCGCTCAAGGACTCGGTGGCAATGATGTAGCTGCCGGCGGGCAACACCTTGCCGCTCAGTTGCGGGTTGAGCCCGTTCAGGTAGGCGTTGCAGGCCAGTACCAGGGTCTTGGCGCGCACAGTGCCTTGGGCGGTATGCACCTTGACCTCAGGGCCATAGTCGATACGGGTCACTTGGGATTGCTCGTACAGCGCCACGCCCAACTGCTGGGCAATGGCAGCCTCACCCAGTGCCAGGTTCAGCGGGTGCAGATGGCCGGAACCCATATCGATCATGCCGCCTACATAGCGATCAGAGCCGATTACCGTGCCCATCTCGCTGGCTTGCAGCAGGCGCACTTCGTGGCGGTAACCCAGACTGTGCAGCTCTTCGGCATCCTCGGCCAGGCCCTGTAGATCGCGGGGTTTGTTGGCCAGGTCGCAGTAGCCCCAGGTCAGGTCACAGGGGATCTGGAAGCGCTCCACACGCTCGCGCACGATCTCCACGGCTTCCAGGCCCATCAGCTTCATCTGGCGCACGCCGTCGCTGCCGATCACCTGGGTGAACTGATCCAGCCCGTGGCCGACACCGCGAATCAACTGGCCGCCATTGCGTCCGCTGGCGCCCCAGCCGATCTTGCGCGCCTCCAGCAACACCACGTGAAAGCCGCGCTCGGCCAATTCCAGGGCGGTGTTGAGCCCGGAGAAACCCCCGCCGATCACACAGACATCGGCGTTCACCTCACCCGTCAGCGTCGGGTAATCCGGTTGCGGCACGCTGCTGGCGGCGTAGTAGGAAGCGGTGTGCCGGGCGCTGGCGGTCATGGGGAACCTCCCTGTCTGGAAAATTTGACGCAGGATACAGTGGTCGCACGACGCTGTCTGCGCGGGGCGTTTTGCGTCAGAATCCACGTCTATTCGCCGTTCGGTATGGGTTTCGATGAGTTGCAACAGTCAGAAAATCAGCGCGCTGCGTCGCCAGATTCCTTCGTTCGAGTGCGTCCCCGGTTGCCACGACTGCTGTGGGCCGGTGACCACCTCGCCCGAGGAAATGTCGCGTCTGCCGCGCAAGACCGCTGCCGAGCAAGAGGCGGCGATGGACGAGCTGAACTGCGTGCACCTGGGGCCCAAGGGTTGCACCGTGTATGATGAGCGGCCGCTGATCTGTCGCCTGTTCGGCACCACCAAGACCTTGCCGTGCCCTAATGGCCGCCGGCCAGTGGAGCTGATTCATCCGCGGGTGGAGAAGCAGATTCATGAGTACATGGCGAGTACCCGGCAGGTGCTGGTCTAGCGGATGTACTCGGTTAAAACTGTGGGAGCTGGCTTGCCTGCTCCCACATTTGACCGTGTTGTGTCAGTGGGTCAGTCAGGGATCGGCAGGTTCAGGCTCTCTTTCACCTCTTCCATCACGATATAGCTCTTGGATTCCCGCACATGAGGGAGTTTGAGCAGGATATCGCCCAGCAATTTGCGGTACGAAGCCATCTCCGAGATTCGCGCTTTCACCAGGTAGTCGAAATCACCCGACACCAGATGGCACTCCAGCACGTGAGGCAGTTTCAGCACGGCTCGGCGAAATTCTTCAAAGGTGTCACCCGACTTGTAATCCAGGCTGATCTCGACAAATACCAGCAAACTTCCCTTCAAATGCTGGGGATTGAGCCGTGCGTTGTAGCCCATGATGATCCCTTCGCGCTCCAGGCGCCGCACGCGCTCGGTGCAGGGCGTGGTGGACAGCCCGACCTTTTCCCCCAGCTCCGTGAACGAGATGCGCCCGTCGGTTTGCAGGATGCGCAGGATATTGCGGTCGATCTTGTCCAGCTCCCGCTTGGTCTGGGTGTTGGTACGCATAGGGGATACGCCTCTGTCAAAAGGGTTTTTGCCAAGAATTGTCGCCAAATATAGGCATTTATATAGTGAAATGCACTGCCGATTGTTTTTTACACTGCGCCCATCATTGCTCGAATAACACACGTCAGCGGCTGAGCCCGCGATGAGGATATAAAAATGCGCGTTCTGGTCTTGGGTAGCGGCGTCATTGGGGTGACCAGTGCCTACTATTTGGCGCGGGCCGGCTTCGACGTTGTGGTGGTTGATCGTCAGCCTGCCGCTGCCATGGAAACCAGTTTCGCCAACGCCGGTCAGGTGTCCCCTGGCTACGCCTCGCCATGGGCCGCGCCGGGTGTGCCGCTCAAGGCCATCAAATGGCTGCTTCAGCGCCACGCGCCGCTGGCGATCAAGGCCACTGTCGATATCGACCAATACCTGTGGATGGCGCAGATGCTGCGCAACTGCACGGCCAGCCGCTACGCGGTGAACAAGGAACGCATGGTGCGCCTGTCCGAGTACAGCCGCGACTGCCTCGACGAATTGCGCGCCGAGACCGGGATTGCCTACGAAGGGCGCAGCCTCGGTACCACCCAACTGTTCCGCACCCAGGCCCAGCTCGATGGCGCCGCCAAGGACATCGCCGTGCTGAAAGAGTCCGGCGTGCCATTCGAATTGCTCGACCGAGCCGGCATTGCCCGGGTTGAACCGGCCCTGGCCAGCGTCACCGATATCCTCGCGGGTGCCTTGCGTCTGCCCAACGACCAGACGGGCGATTGCCAGATGTTCACCACGCGCCTGGTCGAAATGTGCAAACAATTGGGCGTGGAATTCCGCTTCGAACAAGACATCCAGCGCCTGGACTACGCGGGCGACCGCATCAACGGTGTGCTGATCGACGGCAAGCTGGAAACTGCCGATCGCTATGTACTGGCCCTCGGCAGTTACTCGCCCAAGTTGCTCAAGCCATTGGGGATCAAGGCGCCGGTGTACCCGCTCAAGGGTTATTCGCTGACTGTGCCGATCACTAACCCGGCAATGGCGCCGACCTCGACCATTCTCGATGAAACCTACAAAGTCGCGATCACCCGTTTCGACAATCGTATTCGCGTCGGTGGCATGGCTGAAATAGCCGGTTTTGACCTGTCGCTGAACCCGCGGCGACGTGAAACCCTGGAGATGATCGTCAACGACCTTTATCCTCAGGGCGGCGATCTGGCCCAGGCCAGTTTCTGGACCGGCCTGCGCCCGACCACCCCGGACGGTACACCGATTGTGGGTGCCACGCCGTTCAAGAACCTGTTCCTGAATACAGGCCACGGTACCCTCGGTTGGACCATGGCCTGTGGTTCGGGTCGCTTGCTGGCCGACCTGATGGCGAAGAAAACGCCGCAGATCAGCGCCGCAGGCCTCGATATTTCCCGTTATGGCAACCCCCAGGAGTCCGCACAACATGTCAATCCAGCGCCAGCTCACCAATGAGCGCATGAGCCAGATCGTTGTCCACAGCGGTACCGTGTACCTGGCAGGGCAAGTTGGCGACGACATGAGCGCCGGGATTGAGCAGCAGACCCGTGAAACCCTGGTCAATATCGAGCGCTTGCTGGACCTTGCCGGTACCGACAAGTCCAGGTTGCTGTCGGTAACGATCTACCTGAAGGACATCGACGCCGACTTCGCTTTGATGAACGCGGTATGGGACAAATGGCTGCCTAAAGGCCTCGCCCCGGCCCGCGCCACGGTCCAAGCCAAGCTGTGCGAACCCGAGATTCTGGTAGAGCTGTCTGTCGTGGCTGCGCTGCCTTAACAATGATCCCTCTCCCGGTGCCGACGTTGTTGGTCGGCACCGGTTTTTTATTGACTTTGCTGCCTAGAAGCCTGCCGCCATGCGTCCAGCCCGTGCCCTGATCGATCTCCAAGCCCTGCGCCATAACTACCAATTGGCCCGAGAAGTCACCGGGGCCAAGGCCCTCGCCGTGATCAAGGCCGATGCCTACGGCCATGGCGCGGTGCCCGTGGCCCAGGCACTGGAGGCGCAAGCCGACGGGTTCGCGGTGGCGTGCATCGAGGAAGCGCTGGAACTGCGCGCCGCCGGCATTCGTGCGCCGGTGTTGCTGCTGGAAGGTTTTTTCGAAGCCGACGAGTTGCCGCTGATCATCGAGCAGGATTTGTGGTGCGTGGTGCATTCGCTGTGGCAGTTGGAAGCCATCGAGCAAGCTCGTTTGAGCAAGCCGCTGACAGTTTGGCTGAAGCTGGACTCGGGCATGCACCGTGTGGGCCTGCACCCCAAGGATTACCAGGAAGCGTATCAGCGCCTGCTGGCGAGTGGCAAAGTGGCGAAAATCGTGTTGATGAGCCATTTTGCCCGCGCCGATGAGCTCGATTGCGTCAGCAGCAACGAACAAGTAACGGTGTTTGAGGCGGCGCGCCAGGGGCTGGCGGCTGAGGTCAGCCTGCGCAACTCACCGTCTGTATTGGGCTGGCCGAGCGTGGCCAGCGACTGGGTGCGCCCCGGTATCATGCTTTACGGCGCAACGCCCTTTGGCGAAGACCAGGCCCTCGCCGCGCGCTTGCAGCCGGTGATGACCCTGGAATCCAAAGTGATCTGCGTGCGCGAGTTGCCGGCCGGTGAGCCGGTGGGCTATGGCGCCAGGTTCGTCACGCCCAAGCCGATGCGCATCGGTGTGGTTGCCATGGGTTATGCCGACGGTTACCCACGTCATGCGCCCACCGGCACACCGGTGCTGGTCGCTGGCCAGCGCAGCCGGCTGCTGGGGCGCGTGTCCATGGACATGCTGTGTGTCGACCTCACCGACTTGCCCCAGGCGGGCCTTGGTTCCACCGTAGAGTTGTGGGGCAAGCACATCCTCGCCAGTGATGTTGCCGTGGCCGCCGAGACCATCCCCTATCAGATTTTCTGCAATCTGCGCCGAGTGCCAAGGCTCTATAGCGGCGCTTAGCCGCCGGCAACGAACCGAGTACACCGGGATTTAGGCCCAAGTGTTGTAAATACTGAACGCTGTCGCCATGATAACGCTCAATTACAACAAAGCCTGAATCCTAGGAGGCTCCTGCATTGGACGTCGGCGAACGACTGCAATCCATCCGTAAACTCAAAGGTCTTTCCCAGCGTGAGCTCGCCAAGCGTGCGGGCGTCACCAACAGCACCATTTCGATGATCGAGAAAAACAGCGTCAGCCCCTCGATCAGCTCCCTGCGCAAGGTGTTGGGCGGTATCCCCATGTCCATGGTCGAGTTCTTCTCCGAAGAAGTGCTCCAGGAAATACCGACGCAGATCGTCTATAAAGCCAATGAGCTGATCGACATCTCTGACGGTGCCGTCACCATGAAACTGGTGGGCCGGGCGCGCCCAAGCCGGGCCATCGCATTTCTCAATGAAATCTACCCTCCAGGTGCCGACACGGGCGAAGAAATGCTCACCCATGAAGGCGAAGAAACCGGAATTCTGGTGGAAGGGCGCCTGGAGTTGGTGGTCGGTCTTGAAACTTTTGTGCTCGAAGCGGGCGATAGCTACTACTTTGAAAGCACCAGGCCTCATCGTTTTCGCAATCCGTTCGACGTGCCGGCGCGACTAATCAGCGCAGCCACACCCGCGAACTTTTAAGAATAGAGGCGCCCTGCCAGCGTTGCAGAGGTTCCCGCAGCTGTACACCGTGAGGCCGAATCTCCCTTTATTTAATAGGGTTGTTTCGGCCAGGCGGGCTAACCGTTATACTTTCGCCGCCTGCGAAACCGTGGCCGCAGGCGTGAATAGCCACCATTGAGGGTGAACGCGTGAACCTAATTATGAAAATGCTGGCTGCACCAGCAACCGTACTGGCCCTATGGGCTGTCAGCGCTCAAGCTGCGACCAATGATGACATTGCCAAGCGCCTGGAGCCTGTGGGCCAGGTTTGCGTCCAGGGCCAGGAATGCAAGGGCATGGAAGTTGCCGTGGCAGCCGGCGGCGGCGGCGCGAAAACCCCCGATGAGATCATCGCCAAGCACTGTAATGCGTGCCACGGCAGCGGCCTTTTGGGTGCGCCAAAAATTGGCGACACCGCCGCATGGAAAGAACGCGCCGACCATCAAGGTGGCCTCGATGGCATCCTGGCCAAGGCCATCACCGGTATCAACGCCATGCCGCCCAAAGGCACCTGCGCTGATTGTTCGGATGACGACCTCAAGGGTGCGATCAAGAAGATGTCCGGGCTGTAATCGGCCGATCTTCGTCAAAAATGCCGCTTACCAGCGGCTTTTTTGTGCCCGCGATTTGGTATTCAGGCTGTTCATTGCAGCAAAGACCCGGCAAGCTCGGTCCAACCCCTAATTCATGGAATGTTCGGGAGCAGTCGGATGGTGCAGTTGTGTTCAATCGAGCAAGCAGTTGACGACGTACTGGAGCGCCTGCCGGCGCATATCCATATGGGCATGCCGCTGGGGCTGGGCAAGCCCAACCTGTTCGTCAACGCGCTGTACCGGCGCATCGCGCAGTTGCCTGAACGGGCGCTGACGCTTTATACCGCCCTGAGCCTGGGACGGCCTACGCAGGGTGACGGTCTACAGAAACGCTTTCTCGAACCCTTCATCGAGCGGGTGTTTGGTGACTACCCCGAGCTGGATTTCCTCGCGGACCTGCACAAGGGCAGCCTGCCGAAGAATATCCGTGTGCAGCAATTCTTCATGCAGCCCGGCAGCTTGCTCCACAGCGCCGCGGCGCAGCAGGATTACGTCAGCAGCAACTACAGCCATGCGGCCCGCGACATCAATGCCGCCGGCCTGAACCTGGTGGCGCAATTGGTTGCCAGTAGCAGCGAGCATCCCGACCGCCTGAGCCTGAGCTGCAACCCGGATATCACCCTCGACCTGATGCCCATGATCGCCAAGCGCCGCGCGGCCGGGGAGACCATCCTGGTCGTCGGCCAGGTCCATAGCGATTTGCCCTACATGCCTGGCGATGCCGAGTTGGGCATGGATGAGTTCGACTACCTGCTGGATGAAAAAGACAGCACCACGCTGTTCTCCACCCCGAACATGCCGGTGGGCTTTCAGGATCATTTTATCGGCCTGCATGCCAGCACTCTGGTGCGTGATGGCGGTACGTTGCAGATTGGCATCGGCTCCATGGGCGATGCACTGACGGCTGCCTTGCTGGCGCGCCAGGCCGACAACGAAGCCTATCGCCTGTTGCTCACCGACTTGGATGTGTATCAGTGGGCGCCGTTGATCAGCCGCGAAGGCGGCGTTGAGCCGTTTGCCCGTGGCCTTTACGGTTGCAGCGAGATGTTCGTCAACGGCCTGCTGGTATTGGCCGATGCCGGGATCGTGCGGCGCAAGGTCTACCCGGACGTGGCGACCCAGATGCAGGCCAACGCGGGCACCCTGGACGACGCGGCGCAACCCGATGGCGTGTCGATCCATGGCGGTTTCTTCCTGGGGCCGCGCAGCTTTTACCAGCGTCTGCAGGAAATGACCCACGCCAAGCGCCAGGCATTCAACATGACCCGCATCAGCTATATCAACGAGCTGTACGGGCAGGAAGAACTCAAGCGCCTGCAGCGCCTGGATGCGCGGTTTATCAACAGCGCCATCATGGTCACCTTGCTCGGTGCTGGCGTGGCTGATCAGTTGGAAGACGGTCGCGTGCTCAGTGGTGTGGGCGGGCAATACAATTTCGTGGCCCAGGGGCATGCGCTGGAAGGTGCACGCTCAATCCTGATTTTGCGCAGCTGGCGCGAGTCGGCGGGTGAGGTCAGTTCCAATATCGTCTGGGAGTACGGCCACTGCACCATTCCCCGGCACCTGCGGGATATCGTCATTACCGAATACGGTATTGCCGACTTGCGCGGTCAGACGGATGCCAAGGTGATCGAAGCGTTGCTGAACATCACTGACTCAAGGTTCCAGCACGACTTGATTGAGCAGGCGCAAAAGGCCGGCAAATTGCCCAAGGATTTCCAGTTGGATCCGCGTTTCGCCGACAACACGCCGCAGCGGCTCCAGGCGATTCAGGCCAGGCATCGTCGCTTGTTTCCCGAATACCCCCTGGGCAGTGACTTCACGGATGAGGAGCGGGACTTGTTGCGGGCGCTGAACTGGCTCAAGAGCAAATTCAAGCTCACGGAAATTCTGGAGTTGGGCAAGGCAGCACTCGACGCGCCGGAGCCGGAGGCGTTTCCCGAGCATTTGAAGCGGATGCGCTTGGATAAGCCGGAGGGCATCAAGGAAGACCTGTATCAACGCTTGCTGCTGGCCGGACTGCAGGCAACCGCCCACTGACAGCGCAACGCAAAACCTAATGTGGGAGCTGGCTTGCCTGCGATGAGGGCCTGTCAGCCGACATCTCTGTCGACTGACACACCGCTATCGCAGGCAAGCCAGCTCCCACACAGTGATTACTCGATAAAGGTCACGACACCACCGGCCAGCGACTTCACCCGCGCCAGCGACTCAACCCGATAACCTTGGGCATCCAGTTCTGCACGCCCACCCTGGAACGACTTCTCGATCACAATGCCCAAGCCGGCTACGGTCGCGCCGGCCTGCTTGATGATCGAGATCAGCGCCTGGGACGCCTTGCCGTTGGCCAAAAAGTCATCGATCACCAACACGCGGTCGCTGCTGGTCAGGTGCCGCGGGGAGATCGCCACGGTGCTTTCGGTTTTCTTGGTGAAGGAATACACCGTGGCCGACAGCAGGTTTTCCGTGAGCGTCAAGGATTGCTGCTTGCGGGCGAAGATCACCGGCACACCCAGGTTCAGCCCGGTCATGATCGCCGGGGCAATGCCCGACGCTTCGATGGTGACGATCTTGGTGATGCCCGAATCCTTGAACAGTGCGGCGAACTCGTCGCCGATCAGTTTCATCAGTGCCGGGTCGATCTGGTGGTTCAGAAAGGCGTCAACCTTGAGGACCTGATCGGAAAGCACGATGCCTTCTTCGCGAATTTTCTTGTGCAGTGCTTCCACGGAAAGCTTCCTCTAATGGCGCGTTGTGTGCCGAAAGTAGATTAAAAAGTAGTCGATTCTAGCGCTTTAACATCGCGCGTATATCCGCCAAGGCGGTGTTGCCGCGAACGGCCTTCACCTCGGTGGGAGTGTCGTCATTACCTTCCCAGGCCAGGTCGTCCGGCGGCAGTTCATCCAGGAACCGGCTGGGGGCACAATCGATGATTTCACCGTATTGCTTGCGCTTGGCGGCAAAGGTGAAGGCTAGGGTCTGACGTGCGCGGGTAATGCCCACGTAGGCCAGGCGGCGTTCTTCTTCGATGGTGTCGGCTTCGATGCTGGAGCGGTGCGGGAGGATTTCCTCTTCCATGCCCATGATGAACACGTAGGGAAATTCCAGGCCCTTGGACGCATGCAAGGTCATCATCTGCACGCCTTCGGCACCGTCTTCCTCTTCTTGCTGGCGCTCGAGCATGTCGCGCAACACCAGCTTGCCGATGGCGTCCTCGACGGTCATCTCGCCGTCTCCGTCTTTTTCCAGGGTGTTCTTCAACGCCTCGATCAGGAACCAGACGTTGCCCATGCGGTAATCGGCGGCCTTGTCGCTGGAACTGTTGGTGCGCAGCCAGTTTTCATAGTCGATGTCCATGACCATGCTGCGCAGGGCGCTGATCGGGTCTTCGCCGGCGCACTGCTCGCGGACCTTGTCCATGAAGCGCTTGAAGCGTGACAGGCGATCAGTGAAGCGCGTGTCCAGGTGTTCGCCCAGGCCGATTTCGTCGGTGGCGGCGTACATCGAGATCTTGCGTTCGGTGGCGTAGTTGCCGAGCTTTTCCAGGGTGGTGGAGCCGATTTCCCGGCGTGGCACGTTGATCACGCGCAGGAAGGCGTTGTCGTCGTCCGGGTTCACGATCAGCCGGAAGTAGGCCATCAGGTCTTTGACTTCCTGGCGTCCGAAAAAGCTGTTGCCGCCCGACAGGCGATACGGCACCTGATGATGCTGCAGTTTCAGCTCGATCAGCTTGGCCTGGTAGTTGCCGCGATACAGGATCGCAAAGTCGCTGTAGGGCCGGTCGGTGCGCAAGTGCAGGCTGAGGATTTCCACGGCGACGCGCTCGGCTTCGGCGTCTTCGTTGCGGCAGCGGATCACACGGATCTCGTCGCCATGGCCCATCTCGCTCCACAGTTGTTTTTCAAACTCGTGGGGGTTGTTGGAGATCAGCACGTTGGCGCAACGCAGGATGCGGCTAGTGGAGCGGTAGTTCTGCTCCAGCATCACCACTTTCAAGGAGGGGTAGTCTTCCTTGAGCAGCATCAGGTTTTCCGGGCGGGCGCCGCGCCAGGCGTAGATCGACTGGTCGTCGTCGCCCACCACGGTGAACTGGTTGCGCGTGCCGATCAGCAACTTCACCAGCAGGTATTGGCTGGCGTTGGTGTCCTGGTATTCGTCCACCAGCAGGTAGCGCACCTTGTTCTGCCACTTCTCCAGGATGTCCTTGTGCTCCTGGAACAGCTTGACTGGCAGCAGGATCAGGTCGTCGAAGTCCACGGCGTTGAACGCCTTGAGCGTGCGCTGGTAGTGGGTGTAGACGATGGCAGCGGTCTGCTCCTTGGGGTTGCGCGCAGCTTCCAGGGCTTCGGCGGGCAGGATCAGGTCGTTTTTCCACGAGCCGATCATGTTCTTGATTTCGTCGACGCCGTCGTCGCCCGCGTATTCCTTCTGCATGATGTCGGTCATCAGGGCCTTGACGTCGGTCTCGTCAAAGATCGAGAAGCCCGGCTTGTAGCCCAGTCGCACATGCTCCTTGCGGATGATGTTCAGGCCCAGGTTGTGGAAGGTGCACACGGTGAGGCCACGGCCTTCGCCACCCTTGAGCAGGGTGCCGACCCGCTCTTTCATTTCCCGCGCCGCCTTGTTGGTGAAGGTCATGGCGACGATGTACTGGGCGCGGATGCCGCAGTTCTGGATCAAGTGCGCGATCTTGCGCGTGATCACGCTGGTCTTGCCGGAGCCTGCACCGGCGAGCACCAATAGAGGGCCGCCGACGTAGTTCACGGCTTCTTGCTGCCGGGGATTGAGTCGGGACATACGGAATTTCAGGGGTCGTTGTTCAAAAGGGCGGGCATTTTAACAGGCTGGAAAGATTCTGCTGCCATAGAACGACGGTGTGACGTACCACTCGATCTAAATTTGCCGGTTTTGCTACTTTGCCGCAGGATGTTAAGGATTATTCGAGACTAATATTTACAGTCTACGTGTTTGATAACACCTATCATTTGTCATTCTTTGTCATTGTCAGGCCGCACGTCATAATGGCACCGCTAATGAAATTTTGCAGAGTCTAGGGAGTTAGCGTGTCTACGCCTGTCGAACCCTTGCGTTTGCTGCTGCTGGCCGATGAGCCCGAGTGGGCGGCGTTGTTGCGCGAGTGCCTGGCGCCGATGGGCGAAGGGGCTGTGCTGATCAGCGCGCCCAACTGGGACTCGGTAAGCCGCCTGTTCGATGACGACCAGGGTGCTGTGTTATTGACCACGCCCAGCCTGCAGCCCGGCCCCGGCCGGTGCAGCCTGCCGTGTGTATTGCTGCTGGAGCAGGAGCCACTGGTGTCGCCGCTGGGTGTCAGCGATTGGTTGGTGTTGGATGCATTGGACGCCGACACATTGCGCCGCTGCCTGCGCCATGTGCGCGAGCGCGGCGTGCTGGAAAACACTTTGCAGCGCCTGGCCGAGCAAGACCCGCTCACCGGTATTGCCAACCGCCAGGGCTTCCAGACCTTGCTGGCCGCCCGGCTGGCAGAAAACGAAGGCCGTGGCCTGGCCCTCGGTCATCTGGACCTGGACAATTTTCGTCATGCCAACGATGCCCTCGGCCATCAGGCGGGCGACCGTTTGATCCTGCAAGTGGTGTCGCGGCTCAAGAGCCAGCTCGAAGCCGGGGACCAACTGGCGCGCCTGGGCAGCGATGAGTTTGCCTTGTTGATCGATACCCGCCGGGCGCCCCAGCGCGCCGAATGGATGGCCGAGCGCATCACCGAAGTGATGGCCGAACCCTATTGGGTGGATGGCGAAAGCCTGTTGATTGGTTGCAGCCTGGGCATGGCCCATGCTCGAGCCCGCGCTGGCGCCGACCCGTTGATGTGGCATGCCCATATCGCCATGCAGCAGGCTAAAAGCACCCAGGGCTGTACCTTTCATATCTTCAATGAACGCATCAACCGCAACGCGCGCAGCCTGGCCGACTTGGAAAGTGAACTGCGCCGGGCCTTGCGTCGTGATGAGTTGGAGTTGCATTACCAGCCGCGACTGGACCTGGACGACGGTCATATCGTTGGCCTCGAAGCTCTGGTGCGCTGGCGCCACGGTGAGCGCGGCTTGTTGCCGCCTAGCGAATTCGTGCCGCTGGCCGAACAGAGTGGTCTGATCGTGCCATTGGGCTACTGGGTGATCTCCCGAGCCCTGCGCGACATGCAAGACCTGCGTGAACGCGGCCTGCCGCCGCTGCACATGGCGGTCAACCTGTCGTTTCGCCAGTTCCAGGACAGTCAGTTGCTGTCTACCCTCAGCCGCCTGATTGCCGAGCGCGGCGTGGAAGCGCAATGGCTGGAGTTCGAATTGACCGAAACCGCCGTGATGCGCCGCAGCGACCTGGTCAAGCAGACCATGGACGCCCTTGGCCGGCTGGGCGTGCGGTTTTCCCTGGATGATTTTGGCACCGGTTTTTCGTCGTTTGTGCACCTCAACAGCCTGCCGATTGCCTTGTTGAAGATCGACAAGAGCTTTGTCGGCGGCATGGAAGAGCGCGAAGAAAACCGCAAGCTCGTGCACGCCATGATCAACCTGGCCCACAACCTCAACCTGGAAGTGGTCGCCGAAGGCGTGGAAACCCCTGAGCAGCTTGAGCTTTTGCGCTTGTTTGGGTGCGATCAGGTCCAGGGTTACCTGATCAGCAAGCCGTTGCCGCTGCCAGAACTGGTGGAATACCTGATGTTCGGGCAAAGCCAGCAGGCGCTGTTGGGTTAAGCCTTCAAAGTGGTTCAAATGAGGGAGCTGGCTTGCCTGCGATAGCGGTCGTTCAGCTAATAATGATTAGCCTGACACACCGCTATCGCAGGCAAGCCAGCTCCCACATGGGCCGCGTGCACTCGCTAGTCCGGCACGGCCGCTCGGAATCCAACAGGAGCATCCGGCTCCTGCCGAATCATCCGCTTCATCTTCGCCTCAAACGCCCAGGTCAGGCTCACCGCCGCACACGCCAGGCCCAGTGCCAGGCCCCACCAGACGCCTGTTGGCCCCCAGCCCAGGGTGAACGCCATCAACCAGGCTGACGGTGCGCCAATCAGCCAATAGCAACCCAGGCCCACCAGGAAGGTGGTCTTGGCGTCCTTCAAGCCACGGATACAACCCATGGCGATGGTCTGCACGCCATCGAACAATTCAAACCAGGCGGCGACGGCCAGCAGGCTCACTGCCAGCACGATGACGTCATGGAACGCCGGGTCGTCATGGTCGAGGAACAATCCGATCAGTGGGTCGGAAAACAGCCACAGTACCGCCGCAAACCCCAACATCACCATGGCGCCGAATCCTATGCCCACTCGTCCGGCCAGGCGTGCCTGCAGCAACTGCCCGGCGCCGTAATGCTGGCCGATGCGCATGGTCACCGCGTAGGACATCCCCGCCGGCACCATGAAGGCCACCGAGACAATCTGCAGGGCGATCTGGTGCGCCGCCAACTGCGTGCTGCCCATGGTGCCCATGCACAACGCCGCAAAGGCAAACAACCCGACCTCTACCGCATAGGTGCCGCCAATCGGCAGGCCCAGGCGCCACAGCTCGCGCAGGTAGTGGGTATTCAGGCGCAGCAGGCCGGTGCCCAGCGGGTAGGCGGCGTAGGCGCGGTTGCTGCGGATGTACCACATCAGTGCCAGCGCCATGCCATTGGCGACGATGGCGGTCACCAGGCCGATGCCCATCAGGCCCAGTTTCGGCAGGCCGAACATGCCTTCGATCAGTGCATGATTGAGCAGGTAATTGACCACGGTGCCGCACAGGCTGATCACCATCACCGGGGTGGCCTTGCCGATGGCGCTGGTAAAGCCGCGCAGGGCCATGAAGCTCAGGTAGCCGGGCAGGGCAAAGGGCAGGATCGTCAGGAATTGCCCGGCCGCATGCACGTTGGTTTCGGTCTGGCCGAACATCAGCAGCACCGGCTTCAAGTTCCATAACAGCAACGCCGCCGCCAGGGCCATCAACCACGCCAGCCACAGCCCGGCCTGGGTCAGGCGAGTAGCGCCGTCGATATCGCCCGCGCCATGGCGAATGGCGACCAGGGTGCCCACGGCTGCGATCACGCCGATGCAGAAGATCGCCACGAACGAATAGCTCGCCGCGCCCAGGCCTCCGCCGGCCAGTGCCTCGGGGCTCAAGCGCGCCATCATCAAGGTATCGGTCAGCACCATCAGCATGTGCGCCAACTGTGAGGCAATCAACGGCCCCGATAGCCGCAGAATGGCCCAGAGTTCGGTACGTGCCGGATGTTGCATGATCATCACACTCGAATGGTCAGGAAGGTGGGGAAGGGTTGATTCTCGGCGCATTCAGCGCATTGCACAAAAGGATAAAAGCGATCGTTAGCATGATTAAAACTCATGTATGAGCGATTCTGGTAGGGTTTCCAGATTGCGCAGTCGGAGCTTTCAGCATGTCTCGTCGTCTTCCTCCTCTTTATGCCTTGCGGGCATTTGAAGCCGCCTCCCGCCACCACTCGTTTACCCGCGCGGCTGAGGAATTGTCGATTACCCAAAGCGCGATCAGCCGGCATATCCGTACGCTCGAAGATTATTTCGCCTGCCGATTGTTCCAGCGCAGCGGTCGCACGTTGCAGCTCACGGAAGCAGCGCGTTTGTTGCTGCCTGGCGTACGGGAAGGCTTCGCTGCCCTGGAGCGTGCTTGCCATACCTTGAATGCCGAAGATGACATCCTGCGTATGAAGGCGCCGTCAACCTTGACCATGCGCTGGCTGCTGGCGCGGTTGAGTCGCTTCCGCGCATTGCAGCCAGGCAATGAGGTGCAACTCACCAGTGCGTGGATGAGCATTGATGAAGTGGACTTCAACCAAGAGCCATTCGACTGCGCGGTGTTGCTCAGCAACGGGCACTTTCCGGCGGACTGGGAGGCCAGTTATCTGTTTGCGGAAATGCTTATCCCGGTGGGAGCCCCCAATCTTTTGGACGACGGTCCCTGGGACGTGACGCGGCTGGCAACCGCCGAACTGCTGCACCCGACGCCTGACCGCCGCGACTGGCGTTACTGGCTGCAGCGCATGGGGTTGTCATCTCACGTTTCACTCAAGGGTGGGCAGGTGTTCGACACGCTTGAACTGGGCATGATAGCCGCCGCCCGAGGCTATGGCGTCTCCATGGGTGATTTGTTGATGGTGGCCGAAGACGTGGCGCAGGGACGCTTGAGCCTGCCGTGGCCTACGGCGGTCGCCAGTGGGGAAAGCTACTACCTGGTGTGGCCGAAAACCCGTCCGGGTGGCGAACGTTTGCGACGGTTGGCGGAATTTCTTCAAGGTGAAGTCAAGGCAATGGAGTTGCCTCAGGTTGAACGCCTCGATTGAGTAGGGCCGGACCGTTTGTGCAATCGTTTGCGGGATACCCCTGTGATTCGCTCAAGTATTGCCAAATGCCGCCGAAGAAAGGTGTTGGAACCCTCGTGCACTACCGTTTCCCACTAGATAATTTGCCGAGCAGCGCTATGAGATCAGGATGATCCTGGCCTCGGCCAGGAGCTGTCATGTCTCAACCTCGTGCCCGGATTGCCTCCCAGTTAGGCCTTGCACTCGCCGTGATTCTGGCTGTCGTGATCAGCGGCAGTACGGTCTTCGCCCTTCGTACCCTCGACTCCGCCAACCTCGCCACCCGCGAGGAACACTTGGCCAGCGAGGCGCGTTTGCTCGCCGACCAACTCAACACCTTCCACAGCACCTTGCGTGAAAGCACCCAGCGTTTGAGCGGGCTGTTTGAAAAGCGCTTCGGCGCCGGCTTGAGTGTGCGTGCGGACCAGCCCGTGGCCGTGGCCGGCGTGCAGACGCCGAGCCTCTACCTGGGCAATGAGGTGCTGAACAATAACTTCGAAGAGGTGGATGAGTTCAAGCAGATGTCCGGTGGCGTGGCCACGGTGTTCGTGCGCAGCGGCGACGACTTTATCCGTGTAAGCACCTCCCTGACCAAGCAGGACGGCAATCGCGCCATTGGCACCGTGCTCGACCGTCAGGGCGCGGCCTACCAGCGCGTTGTGAGCGGCCAGACCTACATCGGCCGTGCCGTGTTGTTCGACCGCTCCTACATGACCCAATACAGCCCTGTACGTGACAGCAGTGGGCAGGTCATCGCCGTGCTGTTCATCGGTTTCGATTACACCGATGCCCAGAACGCCCAGTTTGAAAACCTCAAGCGCTTCCGTATCGGCCAGACCGGCTCCCTCGCGCTGCTGGATGAGCAAAAGCACTGGCTGGTGCCGCCGGCTGGCGTGCAAGCGCCGGATCAGGCGATTGCCGTGATGCTCGACCTGGCGAAAAAGCCGGGTGCTGGCCGTTTCTGGAGCGACAAGAACGAAGATTTCTATAGCGTCTCGGTGCCGTTCGAAGGCGGCCCTTGGGCGGTGGTAGCGAGCATGCCCAAGGCTGAGATTCGCGCAGTGACCTGGGAAGTCGGCATCCGCCTGGTGGTCGGCAGTGTGCTGGCGATGTTGCTGGCAGTGGGCGCCACGGTGTGGCTGTTGCGCAGCAAGCTGGCGCCATTGAGCGAGCTGGTGCGCCAGGCCCAGGCCCTGGGCGCGGGCGATTTGAGTGCGCGGCTCAATGTGTCCAGCCATGACGAAATCGGCCAGCTGGCGCGTAGTTTCAACCAGATGGGTGAGGCGCTGTCGACCATGGTGTCGCATATCCGTACCGCCGCCGAACAGGTCAACAGCCGCGCCCAGGCGCTGTCGGGCTTGTCCGGCGGTGCCTATGAAGGCATGGAGCAGCAGTCCGGCGAGATCACCAGCATGGCCGGTGCGGTGGAAGAGTTCAGTGCTACCTCGCTGAACATTGCCGACAACATGGGCAACACCGAGCGCCTGGCCCAAGAGAATGCCCAGCAAACCCGTATCGGCCGCAGCTCGATGCAAGAGGCGTCATCGTCCCTGGAACATATCGCCACTGCGCTGAACAGCACCGCTGCCGTGATCAACACCCTGGGCCAGCGTTCCCAGGAAATCGGCGGGATCGTCGGCGTGATTACCGCCATCGCCGAACAGACCAACCTGCTGGCGCTCAACGCCGCCATCGAGGCTGCGCGCGCCGGCGAGCAAGGCCGTGGCTTCGCCGTGGTCGCCGACGAAGTGCGCAACCTGGCTTCGCGCACCCGCCAGGCCACCGATGAAATCTCCGGCATGATCCAGAGCATCCAGCAGGAAACCGGCAACGCCATCAGCACCATGGAGCACGGCAATGCGCTGATGCAGGAAGGCCTGTCGCGCAACGCCGACGTGGCCTCGGCCCTGGCGCGTATCGACGAGCAAAGCCGCTCGGCCGGCCAGCAATTTGCTGCGATCACCACCGCCACCCAGGAACAGAGCAGCACCGCGACCTTGCTCAGCAGCAACCTGCAGAGCATTGCGCTGGCCAACAGCGAGCAGCGTGAAGTGGTGTCCAACCTGGCAGTTACCGCCAAGGAACTGGAGACCTTGGCGGCAGGCTTGCGTCATGAGGTGGATCGGTTTCGTTGAGGCTCAGGCCTCCCCAAGCCCTGGGTCTACGCGCTTGCCAATGTCCTTGAGCCGCGCCAGTTGGTCGACCATGCCTGGCGCTTCGTCCAGGCTGGTGACGAAGGTCCACAGATAGGTCATGACGGCGTAGATGTGGCCGGCCTTCACCGCTGGGGACATGGCCAATTGGCTGATCGCAACCACGAACAGTAAGGCCGCGGTCATGCCGATAAACAGGAACGCCGCAGCCTCGCGGTCTGAAAGCCAGATGCGCAGGCGTGACAGCAACTGGTAGTGACGTCGCAGGGTCGGCGCGCCGACTTTTTCGACCAGACCAATTTCTTTCTCCAGGCGATTATTCAGGCGCTCGTGTAGTTCCTGATTGCGCCGTGCAAAGCGTGGCAACAAGGTGATGCACAGCAGCAGCGCGGCCAGGCAGGCCATACCTACCCACGGCTCAATCACGATCAGCATCACTGCCGCGCCCACAATCGACACCAACGCCGTGGCGATGATAGGCACGTGCTTTTCAAAGAAGTCGACAAACTCCCTAGCAAGTACTACCCGTGCCGCCGATTTCGAGGTGCTGTGGTTCTGTTGGCGCTGGTTGAGAATGACCGGCACCGCAAGGTCCGCGTAGATGCGCGTGAACGTACGGGTGTCCAGCGCCCGTCGCGCCGCCCCAACGGCCCAGAACGCCATGACCACGGCGGCATAGAACAACGCACTGGTGGCATCGCCGCGGATAATCGAATCCACCGCGAACCCGGCAAACAGCGGGTAGGCCAACAACAGTGCGTTCTCCAGCGCCACCAGCGACAAGGTGCAAGACAGCTTGCCGGGATAGGCTCTGGCAATAGCCTTGAGGGTTTGGCTGGCAGACTGCTGGCCGATTTTCTTGCTTTCTTCTATCAGAACTTGTGGGGTGACGGATGTCATGGGTGCACCAGAGGAGTAATAGACGCTATTATTGAGCGACTGCTCAAGTATCCTTGAGCGATCGCTCAAAAAGCAAGCCCCGCTTATCTGCTTGTGCTCGAAGGAATTGCCATGTCGCGTACCGACCGTAAAGACCAGATCATCGCCGCCGCCCTGGAGCTGTTTCGCAGCAAGGGTTTCGCCGATGTATCCACCCGTGACCTCGCCGAACATGCCGGCTTGTCGCGCAGTCATGTCTATCACTACTTCAGCGACTGGAATGAACTGCGCCGCGAAGCCTTCGTACGCTTTGCCAATGAGCAACTGGATGAAGTGCGCGAGCCGTTGGCCGATGCGCCACCGCTGGAGGCGTTCGTGGGTTTTTTGCGCGACTGCCTGCCCAGCACTGCTGATGCCGGCTGGGCGCTGTGGCTCGACGCCTGGGACGAGGCTATGCACGACGCGCAAATGGCTCAGGCTTATCTGGTGATCAACGCCCAATGGCAAAGCATGCTTGCCGAGGTGATCGAGCGGGGCGTTGCCGATGGCGTCTTTCGCTGCGAGTCGTCTCAACGCGCTGCACGGCAGATCTTCGCCCTGGCGATGGGCTATGCCGATGACCTGATGCTCAAGCCTTCCGCAGAGTCCGCAGAAGCGGTGCTGCAAGAAGTGTTGGAAGTGGCGAGGCTGCTGCTGGATTTTGCCTGACAAGTGCTAGCCATTTGCGGCTGGTCGGTACTGCAAGGCCTCCGCCAAATGATGGCGGGCGATGCCTTCCACTTGCTCAAGGTCCGCCAGGGTGCGAGCCACCTTGAGCAATCGATGGGCTGCGCGCAGTGATAATGTCAGCCGCTCACACGCGCTTTCCAGCCAGCTTTCATCGGCTTTGGCCAACTGGCAGTGTTCGCGCAGCCGGGGCAGATCGAGGAATGCATTGGCGCAACCCTGGCGTTGGTGCTGGCGTTCCCGGGCTTGCGCCACCTGAGCGGACGCTTGCGCGGTGGTATCACCGGCTTGTTGGGCGGGGCTCAGCGCAGTGACTTCTCGCGCGACTGTCAGGTGCAAATCAATCCGGTCCAGCAGCGGCCCGGAGAGCTTGTTGCGATAGCGCTGGATCTGTTCCGGCGTACACCGGCAACGCCCACTGGGTTCGCCCATGTAGCCGCAAGGGCAGGGGTTCATTGCCGCGACCAGTTGAAAGCGCGCCGGGAAGCTCACCCGGTCACGGGCTCGGGAGATCACGATGTGCCCCGACTCCAATGGCTCGCGCAGCACCTCCAGTACCTTGCGATCGAACTCTGGCAGTTCATCCAGGAACAACACCCCGTGATGAGCCAGGGTGATTTCACCCGGTTGTGGCTTCGAGCCGCCACCCACCAGCGCCGGCCCGGATGCCGAGTGGTGCGGCTGGCGAAACGGGCGGTTTGGCCAATGGCTCAGCGGTGCCAGGCTGACCACGGATTGGATTGCGGCCACTTCCAGCGCTTCCTGCTCGCTCAACGGCGGCAGCAAGCCCGGTAGCCGGCTGGCCAGTAAAGTCTTGCCGGTGCCCGGTGGTCCGCTGAACAACAGGTTATGCGCGCCCGCCGCCGCGATCAGCAATGCTCGCTTGGCCGCGAGTTGGCCCTGTACTTCACTCAGGTCCGGGTAAGGTTTGTTCAGGTACAGCAAACCGTCGGACGCGTAGGGCTCAATCGGTACATGCCCATTCAGGTGCGCCACCACTTGCAGCAAGTGATCCACCGCAATCACCTTCAACCCCGACGCCAGGCACGCCTCCTCGGCATTGGCGCGCGGCACTATCACGGTGCGCCCGGCCTTGCGCGCCGCCAGCGCGGCCGGCAACACCCCCTTCACCGCGCGCACCTCGCCGGACAGCGCCAATTCCCCAAGGCATTCCACGTCATCGAGCATCAACGCCGGCACTTGCACACTGGCTGCCAGGATGCCCAGGGCGATCGCCAGATCAAAACGCCCGCCGTCCTTGGGCAGGTCGGCAGGCGCGAGATTGAGTGTGATGCGGCGGGCCGGATATTGCAGCGCCGAGTTGAGGATGGCGCTGCGCACGCGATCCTTGCTTTCCTTCACTGCAGTTTCGGGCAAACCCACCAGAGTGAGAGACGGCAGGCCATTGGCCATGTGCACCTCGACGGTGACGGCGGGGGCTTCTACACCCACCTGAGCGCGGCTGTGGACGATGGCGAGGGACATGCTCGTTCCTTGAATGGGAGGGCCGCTTCCTGCGGTTTTTTCAAGGGTAGACGAGGTGGGATGGAGCGGGGCGGGGAGGTTTTACAGAACGTATCCGGGCGGCAGCGCAAAACAAGTGTGGGAGCAGGCAAGCCAGCTCCCACAACAATCGCGTTCACTCAGCAGAAGGTGGCGCCAACCGTGCTTCAAGTTCAGCCACCTTCGCCTCCAGGCTCTCCAGCCGCGCACGTGTGCGGGCCAGCACCACCATCTGGCTGTCAAACTCTTCCCGGCTGACCAGGTCGAGCTTGCTGAAACCACTCTGTAGCAAAGCCTTGAACTGGCTTTCGATTTCATTGCGGGGCAGCGGGGTGTCGCCGCTGAACAGGCGAGAGGCGTGGCCGCTCAGGGCGTCGAGGAAGTCTTTGGGCGCGAGCATTGGACATATTCCGGAAAACAGTTGGCCGGCAGTGTACCACGCAGCGTCTATAGTCATTTTCACGCCCCGCTGCGCACGGTTTTCGCGCATTGGGGCGGGCGGCTGCGCACTGTTTTGATGCGCATTGCGGCCGCGCAGGCGCCCCGTAGGTGGGCATAAGCGGGCAAAGGATTGATTTCGTTGGTTTTTACGGAGCTGGCAAGGTTTCTGCTTAGACGATCATGACCCATGCACTGATGCAGTCGCTGTGACGAATGCAGTGCGCCGACGGATCCGGGGTACAGGGCTCGTCACCAGTGGTTCGCTGGCGTCGCGACGGCAAATGCCGAGGCGACGATGCGTTACAAAGCCAGGCACTGCGCTTAGACTTGAGACGGGTTTGTTTTCCTGGGGCAAGTCCACCAAATTCGGGAGAGAGTTTTCATGAAGCTAGTCACTGCCATCATCAAGCCGTTCAAGTTGGACGATGTACGCGAGTCACTGTCCGAGATCGGCGTGCAGGGCATTACCGTTACTGAGGTCAAGGGCTTCGGTCGGCAGAAGGGTCATACCGAGCTGTATCGCGGCGCGGAATACGTGGTCGATTTCCTGCCGAAGGTGAAGATCGATGTCGCCATTGACGACAAGGATCTTGACCGGGTTATCGAGGCGATAACCAAGGCGGCCAACACCGGCAAGATCGGTGACGGCAAGATCTTCGTGGTCAATCTGGAACAGGCTATTCGCATCCGTACCGGCGAAACCGATACCGACGCAATCTAAGCCGCCAAACCCCAACGCCCCAGGAGAAAACAATATGACTCTGCGTAAATTCGCAGGGCTCGGAGCCCTGCTGTCCATCGTAATGCCAAGCCTGGCCATGGCGGCAGATGAAGTGGCTGCTCCAGTCCTCAATTCCGGCGACACCGCCTGGATGCTTACCGCCACCGCGCTGGTGCTGTTCATGACCATCCCTGGCCTGGCGCTGTTCTACGGCGGCATGGTCCGCTCCAAGAATATTCTGTCGGTGATGATGCAGTGTTTCGCCATCACTGGCCTGATCAGCATCCTGTGGGTCGTCTACGGCTACAGCATCGCGTTCGATACCACCGGTATGGAACAAGGTGTGGTCAACTTCAATTCCTTCTTCGGCGGCATGGGCAAGGCGTTCCTGGCGGGTGTCACCCCGGCCAGCATCACCGGGCCGGCGGCGCTGTTTCCGGAAGCCGTGTTCATCACCTTCCAGATGACCTTTGCCATCATTACTCCTGCGCTGATCGTCGGTGCTTTCGCTGAGCGTATGAAGTTCTCCGCGATGCTGATCTTCATGGCTATCTGGTTCACCCTGGTCTATGCGCCGATTGCGCACATGGTCTGGAGCGGCAATGGCGGCCTGATGTGGGACTGGGGCGTGCTGGACTTCGCTGGCGGCACCGTTGTGCACATCAACGCAGGTGTGGCTGGCCTGGTGGCGTGCATCGTGCTCGGCAAGCGCAAAGGCTTCCCCACCACCCCGATGGCCCCGCATAACCTGGGCTATACCCTGGTGGGCGCGGCCATGCTGTGGATCGGCTGGTTTGGCTTCAACGCCGGTTCCGCTGCGGCGGCCAACGGCACCGCGGGCATGGCGATGCTGGTAACTCAAATCGCTACCGCAGCTGCGGCCCTGGGCTGGATGTTTGCCGAGTGGATCACCCACGGCAAGCCAAGCGCACTGGGTATCGCCTCGGGCGTGGTCGCCGGCCTCGTCGCCGTGACACCAGCGGCTGGCACCGTGGGCCCGATGGGCGCCCTGGTGATTGGTCTGGTCGCCGGTGTGGTGTGCTTCTTCTGCGCGACCAGCCTCAAGCGCAAGCTGGGTTATGACGACTCCCTGGACGCCTTCGGCGTGCACGGTATTGGCGGTATCGTCGGTGCGATCCTCACCGGTGTGTTCGCAGCTCCTGCTCTGGGCGGCTTCGGCACCGTGACCGACATCGCGGCCCAGGTCTGGATCCAGTGCAAAGGCGTGGGCTTCACCGTGATCTACACGGCGATTGTGACCTACGTCATCCTCAAGGTGCTCGACATGGTCATGGGCCTGCGTGTCACCGAAGAAGAAGAGGCGGTCGGCCTCGACCTGGCGCAACACAACGAGCGCGGCTACAACTTGTAACTACGCGAAAAAAACATGCCCGGCTTGCCGGGCATTTTTTTGCCCGGCGTTTGTCTGTGGCTAAAGGTGCATGGGTTTTTTATCGACTTTGTGATGGGATCCACACTGCACTTTTAAGGGTGCAAATGTCTTACAGGCATGAAGGCGTATTAGGCACTTTGTTTTTTCCCAGAGCGCGCTAGAATGCGCGCCGATGGGCGGAGAACTGTATGTGGCAACAGACCATGATTACCCTGCGGGCCAAGCCCCGGGGCTTTCACTTGGTAACGGACGAGTTGCTTGCCGGCTTGCCTGAATTGAGGGCGTGCCGTGTGGGCCTGTTGCATCTGTGGCTGCAGCACACCTCGGCCTCGTTGACCGTCAACGAGAATGCCGACCCGGCGGTTCGCCGTGACTTCGAGCGTTTTTTCAACCTGCTGGTGCCACAAGGTCGCGCAGGGTTTGAACATAACGACGAAGGTCCGGATGATCTGCCGGCGCACTTCAAGGCCAGTCTGCTGGGTTGCCAGCTGAGTTTGCCGGTCAAGGCCGGCCGCTTGGCGATAGGGACCTGGCAAGGTGTTTATCTGGGCGAGCACCGTGATCATGGCGGTGCTCGTAAAGTCCTCGCCACCTTGCATGGTGAAGGGGCGTAAGCCACTGGTGATCCAGTGGATGTTGATTTTTTTCCGGCAACCTCGACAGAGGGTGAAGCTGGGCTATAACTAATCTGCTTTTCGCAAGTCATGAGGTAGAACATGAGCGACGATGATCTGGAACAAGACGACCTCGAAGTAGGTGATGAAGACGACACCGAAGACGGTCTTGAAGTTGCGGCCGAAGACGTTGCTGAGGACGTCGATGACAGTGTTGGCGATGACGCGGCTCCCAAAGCCAAAGGCAAAGCCAAGGCGGCTGTGTCGGTAGACGAGTTGCCGAGCGTTGAAGCCAAGAACAAAGAGCGCGATGCCCTGGCGCGTGCGATGGAAGAGTTCCTCGCTAAAGGCGGCAAAGTGCAGGAAGTCGAGGCCAACGTGGTGGCTGATCCACCGAAGAAGCCGGATAACAAGTACGGCAGCCGACCTATCTGAGGTCTGCCTCCTGCTTGTAAGAAAAAGCCCGCCGTCGCTGCGGGCTTTTTCATGCCTGGAGCAATTTACCGGTTTGCTGCAATACCCTGTGGGAGCTGGCTTGCCTGCGATAGCGGTCTATCTGAGAGCCCTGTGTTGACTGATCCACCGCTATCGCAGGCAAGCCAGCTCCCACATTGGGGTCAGTGTTAGCTCCAGCGACTCAGCAGTGGCGGTAACTCCGTCAGGCTGCGAATTTGCGCATCCGGGCGCTTGTCACCCTCCCAGGCCTTGCCCGTGGGGTTGAACCACACTGCCCGCAGTCCCGCCTGCTGCGCGCCGGCGATGTCATCCCCAGGATGATCGCCCACATGCACTGCCGCGCTGGCGTCCACACCGCCACGCTGCAGTGCTTCATGAAACAGCCGTGCATCCGGCTTGGCGATGCCGATATCTTCAGCGCGCAGGGCAAAGTGAAAGTAGTCCGCTAGACCCACACGCTGCACATCGGCATTGCCATTGGTGATCACGCCGAGCAGGAAGTGCTGGCGCAGCGCCTTGAGCATCGGCTCGGCTTCCGGAAACACGGTGAGTTGGTGGCGTGCGTGGATGAACGCTTCGAAGCAGACATCCGCCATCTCTGTGGCCTCAGGCTGGGGATAACCGGCCTCCTCGAACGCATGGATCAACACGCGATGACGCAGCAGGCTGATACGGTGTTTGAGTTCGGGATGACGCTGCAGCACCTGCTGGCGCAGGCTGGCAAAATGCTCAAGGGGCAGCTCGCCGACCTTGGACGCGTGGGTCGCCAGCCAGTCGCGCATCGACGCTTCGGCGCTGATGATGACGGGTACGTTGTCCCAGAGGGTGTCGTCCAGGTCGAAGGTGATCAGCTTGATACTCATGAGTCGCCGCCCTTGATGCGTTTGGCCCGTGGATGGGCGCTGTCGTACACCGTTGCCAGGTGCTGGAAGTCGAGGTGGGTGTAGATTTGCGTGGTCTTGATATCCGAGTGCCCGAGCAGCTCCTGCACGGCGCGCAGGTCCTGGGAGGATTCGAGCAGGTGGCTGGCAAAGGAATGACGCAACATGTGCGGGTGCAGATTCTGCCCCAGCTCGCGCTCGCCGGCAGCCTTGACCCGCAGTTGAATCGCCCGCGGCCCCAGGCGCCGGCCTTGCTGGCTGACAAACACGGCATCGTCTGCCGGGTTGGTCAAGAGACGTAGCGGCAGCCATAGCTGCAAGGCTTCGCGGGCTTTCCTGCCCACGGGCAGTACGCGCGTCTTGCTGCCTTTGCCGAGCACTTGCACCAGGCCATCGGCGAGGTCCAGCTGATCGAGGTTCAGCCCCGTCAGCTCCGACAGGCGCAGGCCCGAGGAATAGAACAGCTCGAGGATTGCCTGGTCGCGATGAGCCAGGAAGTCATCCTCGACGGCACCGTCGAGCAATTGCAGGGCGCGGTCTGTGTCCAGGGTCTTGGGCAGGCGCCGTTCGCCTTTGGGCGGTGACAGGCCATTGGCCGGGTCGTGGTCGCACAGGCCTTCGCGATTGAGGTAGTGATAGAGGCCGCGCACCGCCGATAGCAGGCGAGACAGGCTGCGGGAGGATTGGCCCTGTTGGTGCAACCGGGCGATCAGGCTGCGCAGGGCCTGGATATCCAGGGCCTTCCAACTGCTGACGTGCTGTTTTTCGCAATAGGCCAGGACCTTGTTCAAGTCCCGCCGATAAGCTTCCAGCGTGTGGGACGACACCTGGCGCTCATTGCGCAGGTGAGCGCAGTAAGCGTCCAGTTGCCGCTCCATGATCAGCGCACCGCGCGCAGGGTGGTGGTGTGGCGTGGCAGGACGCGGCCCAGCACTTCGGCGATATAGGTCAGGAACAACGTGCCCACCGAGCTTTTGTAGTGCGCCGGGTCGCGGCTGGCGATGGCCAATACCCCGTGCAAGCCTTGATGGCTGAGGGCGATAACGGCCGTAGAGCCGATCTGCTTGCGCTGTTCGGCGCCAAACAGGAAGTCCAGCTCATGCTCGCGCAAGGTGCCGCTGACGGTCTTGCCTTCGGACAGCAGGCCACCGATGGCCGTCTGCGCTTCGCCACCTGTGACCCAGCGCCCCACCGGCATCGGGTTATCGCTGAACAGGATCAGGCTGACGAAGGGCACCTGGAAATCCTCGCGCAGGCTGTCTTCCACGGCGATCACCGTTTCTTCCAGGCTGGCTGCGTCCATCAGGGCCAGAATCAGGCGGCGGGTCTTGTCGAACAAGCGGTCGTTGTCGCGGGCCACGTCCATCAGATGAGAGAGCCGGTGGCGCATTTCAATGTTGCGCTCGCGCAGGATCTTCATCTGCCGCTCCACCAGCGACACGGTATCGCCGCGCTGGTGGGGAATGCGCAAGGCCGGCAGCAGTTCTTCGTGCTCGACGAAGAAGTCCGGGTTAGCCTCAAGGTATGCCGCGACAGCAGCGGCCTCCAGGCTTTCACTCGGGGTAGCGTGTGCGGGTACTTGAGGCTTATCGGTCATTAGCTTGGCTCACTCATAGACGGACCTGTCCTTCGTATACACGCGTGGCTGGCCCGGTCATCATCACCGGGTGGCCAGGGCCTGCCCATTCGATGGACAAACGTCCGCCGGGCAGGTCGATCAACAGTGGCGAATCCATCCACCCCTGGCTGATCGCGGCCACGGCAGCGGCGCAAGCACCGGTGCCGCAAGCCTGGGTTTCGCCGGCGCCGCGTTCCCATACGCGCAATTGCGCACGGTTACGGTCGATCACCTGCAGGAAGCCCACATTGACCCGTGCCGGAAAGCGCGGGTGATGTTCGATCTTCGGCCCCAGTTCATGCACGGGGGCGTTATTGATGTCGGTGACTCGCAGCACCGCATGGGGGTTGCCCATGGACACAGCGGCGACCTCCACGGTTTTGCCATCCACGTCCAGTGGGTAACTGAGGGCCTGCTCGGTGGCCTGGAACGGAATATCCGCCGGCACCAGGCGTGGCGCGCCCATGTTGACGCTGATCTGGCCATCATTACGGATGTCCAGTTCGATCACGCCGCCCTTGGTTTCGACGCGAATCTGGCGTTTGGCAGTCAGGCGTTTGTCGAGCACAAAGCGCGCAAAGCAGCGAGCGCCGTTGCCGCACTGTTCCACTTCGGAACCGTCGGAGTTGAAGATCCGGTAACGGAAATCCACCTCCGGGTTGCTCGGCGCCTCGACCAGCAGCAACTGGTCGAAACCGATCCCGGTGTGGCGGTCGCCCCACTGTTTGGCGTGCTTGGGCAGGATGTGCGCGTGCTGGCTGACCAGGTCGAGGACCATGAAATCATTACCCAGCCCGTGCATCTTGGTAAAACGCAGCAGCATGGCTTACTCCGGCAGCAGGCTTTCGCCAGCATACAACTCGGCTACCGTCTCGCGGCGACGCACTTCAAATGCTTGATCACCGTCCACCAGCACCTCGGCGGTGCGCCCGCGGGTGTTGTAGTTGGAACTCATGACAAACCCGTAGGCACCGGCCGAATGCACGGCCAGCAAATCACCCTCTTCAAGCGCCAACTCACGATCCTTGGCCAGGAAGTCGCCGGTCTCGCAGATGGGCCCGACGATGTCATAGGCGCGGGCGTCGCTTTTACGCGGCTTCACGGCGGTGACATCCATCCAGGCTTGGTACAGCGCTGGGCGGATCAGGTCGTTCATCGCCGCATCGACGATGGCAAAATCCTTGTGCTCGGTGTGCTTGAGGTACTCGACCTGGGTCAGCAGCACGCCTGCGTTGGCGACGATGTAGCGGCCTGGCTCGAACATCAGCGTGAGGTCGCGGCCTTCGATGCGTTCGCGCACGGCCTGGATATAGTCGGCAATCAGCGGCGGCTCTTCATCGCGATAACGCACGCCCACGCCACCACCGAGGTCGATGTGGTGCAGGTAGATGCCGCACTCGCCCAGACGGTCGATCAAGGCCAGCAGGCGGTCGAGGGCATCCAGGAACGGTGGCAGGGTAGTCAGTTGCGAGCCGATATGGCAGTCGACACCCAGCACTTCCAGGTTCGGCAGTTGGGCGGCGCGGATGTACACGTCCTCGGCGTCGGCGATGGCAATGCCGAACTTGTTTTCTTTGAGACCGGTGGAGATGTACGGGTGGGTGCCGGCGTCGACATCCGGATTGACGCGCAGGGAGATCGGCGCACGCACACCCATCTCGGCGGCGACCATTTGCAGGCGCTCCAGCTCGTCGGTGGATTCGACGTTGAAGCAATGCACGCCGACTTCCAGGGCGCGGCGCATGTCTTCGCGGCTCTTGCCGACGCCAGAGAAGACAATTTTGTCCGCCTGGCCGCCGGCGGCCAGTACGCGTTCCAGCTCGCCACGGGACACGATGTCAAAACCAGCGCCAAGACGCGCCAGGACATTGAGTACACCCAGGTTGGAGTTGGCCTTGACTGCGTAGCACACCAGGTGCGGCACGCCGTCGAGAGCGTCGGTGAACGAGCGGTATTGAGCTTCGATATGCGCACGCGAGTACACATAGGTCGGGGTGCCGAAGCGCTGGGCAATCGCGGACAAGGCCACGCCTTCCGCGAACAGCTCGCCGTCCCGGTAGTTAAAAGCGTCCATAAGTTTCCCTTAACTTAGTAGGTGTCGTGCTTATGGGCTTTTGACGGCTTTTGCGACGATTGCGCCTGTTCGTTTGGATCTTTGCTGTCATCCGGCAGGTACAACGGGCCTTTCTGGCCACAGGCACTAACGAGGCAAGCGACCGCGACGAGCGCAGCAAGGGAAGAGATCAGGCGCTTCATGGCGAAATCCTTGAATATGCATTAATTGCGCCCGAGTATACCGACCACCCGCCAGCTTGCCTATGCGCCGCACCACCCGTCCGGCGGGGGTTTGCCGAGACAGTAGGGAAGCACGCTACGATGCCTGGGGATATTTCGTACCGTCATCCGTGATGAAATCAGTATCCTTTGCAATCGGCGAAGCTCGCCCGTATCGTGCGGCGCTTGAGCAAAACCAGACACTTTTGAGGTTGCCACAATGAGTTTGACCGAAGCCCGTTTTCACGACCTGGTGGATGCCACCCAAGAGAAGCTGGAAGATATTTTCGACGACAGCGGCCTGGACGTGGACCTGGAAAGCTCGGCCGGTGTGCTGACGGTCAAGTTTGAGAGCGGCCAGCAATTGATCTTCAGTCGCCAGGAGCCGCTGCGTCAGTTGTGGCTGGCGGCGCGCTCCGGTGGCGTTCACTTCGACTACGATGAAGAAAGCGGCAAATGGCAGTGCGACAAGAGTGAAGAGTTGCTGGGTGAGATGCTTATGCGCCTGGTTCAGGAATACACCGGCGTCGAGCTGGATTTCGACGAGATCTGATGGTGAGTGAGCCTGTAGCCGTACGCCCGCCCAAGCCGCTGTTCAGCAATGTCAGCCCGGCGGTGCCGTCACCTTGTATCAGTTTGTGTCGCCTGGACGAGCGGAAAGTCTGCCTTGGCTGCTTTCGCCATGTGGAAGACATCCGGGAATGGCGCTCTGCCGACGATGCGCGGCGCCGGGTGATCTGCGCCGAGGCCGAGCAGCGCAAGGCGAGCGCCTGACGGCGTCTTGTTTATTTGTGTCGCTGTGGTAGTGTCCGGATACACCTCCATTCATCGAGGTCCGTGAGAACCCCGCCTTTTCCTGGCGGGGTTTTGCTTTTTTGTGCAGAAAAAAGGAGTCTGCCTGAATCATGACCACCGCACCGTCCATCATTCTTACCCGTCTTGACGTGCAGCGTCTGGAGCAACTGATCGACCGCTTGGGCGACGAGTTTCCCGGCGTCGAAGCGTTGCAAGCCGAACTCGACCGCGCCGAAGACGTGGTTGGTCACGATGAAGTGCCTGCGGGTGTCGTGACCATGAATTCCAGCGTGCATTGCCGTGAACAAAGCAGCGGCAATGACTATCACCTGACGCTGGTCTACCCCAAGCACGCGAACGCCGACGAAGGCAAGATTTCGATCATGGCGCCCGTGGGCAGCGCATTGCTTGGCCTGCAAGTGGGCCAGCACATCGACTGGCCGGCGCCAGGCGGCAAGACCCTCAAGCTGGAATTGCTCAACGTCGAAGGCCAGCCCAAAGATGGCGGCGCCTTCCCGCTCTAAACCTGATCCAAGGCCGCATTGAGTGACTGTTCCAGTTCGGCTTTATAGCGCAGGTACAGATTGCTTGGGCTTTGTACATCACCGAGCAGTCCCGACAGATCCAGGTCAGTGATATAGCCGCGGTAACGCTCGGTTTCCCGACGTTGCCCGACGATCTCCCGGGCGACCACCGCAAACAGCTGGTCGCCAAATTCCAGTTCGGAAAACTCCCGCTGATTGCAGTACAGGGTGATCCCTACCTGGCCTGGCGCGCCCTTACCGATGATGGCCTGCACGTCATAAAACGCCTTGTTGGCCGGGTCTTGCGGGGTCGGTCGTGGCTCCACGCCCCGCGCCCGGCCGTTGCCCGATGGCAACAGTTGGTAGTACAGGATCTGTACCTCGCTCGCGGGTTGCTGGGTGTCCAGGTGCGATAGCGCTTCCCGGCGGTACAGGATCGATTGTAAAAAGCGTTGCAGTGGGGCCAAGAGGCTTTGCTCATCATGAAACGGCAAGCGCTGTTGCCAGAGCGCGTTGAATTCGTCGAGCACATAGACGTCGGCGAAGCCTTCATTGACCCGGTAGAACACCTGCACACACTCGGCTTGGCCCATGGGCAGCAGCAGCGCCAGGTCGTGGTCTTCCAAGGCCATGGCGTCCAGGTGCCACGGGCTGTAGCTGGCCAGCTCCTCGCTAAGGTAAGCGATCAGCGCGTCCTGACTCGGCAGTGATACATGGGTGGCTTGGCCCGGTACCAGTTCCATGACGTGATAATGCTGCTGCACCTGGAGCAGGTAACGATGATTGCCCTGGCCGAGCAACAGATGTTGCGCGGTGTCGAATACCTCTTCCACCCGCTGGGCAATGAACTGTGCCCGGTTGTGGCAAAAACAACGCACTCGCAGGCGTGGCAGATGGTTCGATGGCAGTTGGTTGAGGTAGTCGCGCAGGCAGTCGAGCAGGGCGTGCGGGCCGTCATAGCGGCTGACCATTACTTCGTTCCAACTGTTGAGTGTGACTTGGTCCAGAGTCAGCACCAGGTTGTCGCGCACGCCGGCATAGCTCAGGGAGTCGGTGCGCTCCGTGGTCATCAGGATATTCAGGTCGCGATGATGCTTGAGCGGGTCAACCCCGACGTTGATCAGCAGCAGCACCTCTTCTGGCACTGCCGGGCGCAGCAAGCGGACCTCGTCGACACTGGCCAGGGGCAGGGTGATGGTCTGTTGCAGGCTGCCCAGCAGGTTGAACAGCTCGAACTCGGTCATGTCACTGGTGCCGGGGTGCAGCGCCAGGCGGGTGCTGCTGTCGATCACGCCGTTGCGATGGCACCAGGTGAGCATTTCCAGCAGGTCGCGGCTGCGTTTGATCGGTGCAAAGTGTTCCCATTCGAGAGCGGTAAGGTTGCCGTTATACAGGCCCCAATGGTGTTGGCCCGGCTCCTTGCGGTTGGGCGACTGCACCAGAGTCAAGGTATCTTCGGCCAGGTCAGGGGCGATGCCAGGGTTGATGAACTCGACCTTGCCGGCCTTGCGCTCGAACGCCGCGTACAAGCGGCGGCCCAGTACATTGAGTTCGCGCTTATTGACCGCGCTGGCGGTCTGTTCGCTGCGGGTGAACTGGGTGAGGAAGCGGTAGCTGTAGTTCAACTCATTGACCAGAGCACGGCGCTCGGAGGCGACCTGGCGCACTTTCCATTGGCTGCGGCTGTCCAGCAGGGCCAGTTGACGCGTGTCCCAGCCCCACTCATGCGCCAGGCGTTCCAGCAGCTGCCGTTGCCAACCGGCGGTGCGCTGGCCGGCGCTGAGCTTGCGGTTGACCTTCAGGTACAGGCTGCGCCGCACCAATTCCAGGCGCTCCAGCTCGTTGCGGGCCTTGAGGTACTCCTCGATACGGCGGTAGACCATGATGTACGGGTCCAGCTCATCCAGGTCTACCTGATGGCTGAACACCGCCTGTTTGAAGCGCAGGCTCAGGCAGTGCACGTTCGGGTGTTCGCTGGCATAGACCTCGGTCAGCAGCAGCTTGAGCACCGACTTGTAGGGCGACTCGATGCCCTTGAACAGTTGCCACAGCCCGGCACCAATAAACTCCCCCGGAGGAATATGAGCCAGATGGCCGAGGTCGAGGGTTTCATCGGTGCGGATAAAACGCTTGGACACCAGGGTGTGAGTAAATTCGGCGTAGCGGCTTTCTTCGTAGACCGGCACCAGCCACCAGATGGGCGTGCGTCCGGCCAGCCAGATCGCGGTGCGATAGAACTCATCCAACAACAGGTAGTGCTGGGTGGTGCCGCAGTCGTCGGAACTCAGTTGCGTATCGCGATCACCCAACACAAAGCGCGTCGGGTCGATCAGGAAGAAATGCGCTTCGGCGCCCATGCCCAAGGCCCAGGTTTCCAGCAGTTGGCACTTTTTGCGCAGCTCGGCCAGCTCGGTTTCGCTCAGGTCGGGAGCGTGGCACACCCACACGTCCATATCGCTTTGATCGGCCTGGGCCAGGGTGCCAAGGCTGCCCATCAGGAATAAGCCGTGGATCGGCGTAGGCGGGTTGCCGTGGCGCGGTTTATAGGAGAACGAACGGGTCAGGCGCTGGGCATCGGCCAGGGCCTGGGCGTCCGGTTCGAAATTCGACAGCCCGGCCGGCGTGCTGCTAGAGACATAGCCCGGCAAGAGCGGGTGATTGACGTGGAAAAACAGCGGCAACAAGGCCAGCACGCTTTGCTGACGTGGCGTCAGCCCCTCGACGGCCCGGGACATGCGGCCTTGATTGAGGGTCATGAAACGCGCGCGCAGTTGGGTCAGCACCTTGCGGTCGATGCCTTCGTCCAGATCGGGGCGGATTTCATGGGTGGGGGTCATGTCGAACTCGTTGGCTCGCAGGGCCCGACGCGGGCGGCCATGCAGGAGTTTACAGACAGTAGCGTAGGAGTTTTAGAGGGAAATGGCTTTTTGGCGTCAGAATTCTGTATGCCGCACAGCAATGCCCGCGGAATCCGCAGGCGGCGGACTCCATGGGCCGTATCAGGTATCAGGCGGCTTCTTTGGTGCTGGCAGTGGTGAGGATGGTCAGCAGGGTTTGGGCTTGCTCGGCAGCGTCCCGGCCAAGGCTCGTCAGGTAGCCCCCGTCCGGTTGGTCGATCAGCCCTTTGGCATGGAGGCGCTTGGCAGCGGCGATGGCAGTAGGGGCGGCAGTCTGATGGACTTTCAAGCCTTCCTTGGTGCTGTCCAAGGGAAAGAGTACAAGGATTTCCAGTTCGGCAACCAACTCAGGGGTATACGACATAAGGACTCCAGACTTTCTAAAATTTATTAGAGGCTAGCAGGCCATAAGGTGAACGCACTTTGCCGAACTGTCCAGCGTGTTGCTGCGTGCCGGGGTTATTCCTTTTCCGGCGGCAGCTCGGGCAGTGCCCGCAGTGCCGTTTCATACCACTCGGTATTGAAGGCGCGGTCATCTTCGAGCATGGCATCGATCTCGAACGCCAGCACGTGAGCCATCAGATTCAGGATATCTTCGCGCTCGTAACCCACCAGGGTCAGTTTGTTGAACGTAGCCTTGGCCGCTGGCGGGTTATCGCTCTCTATCTGGTTCTCGATGGCTTCGATCAGCGTGGTCTCGGTGAATTCTTCTTCGTCGTTGTCGATATCGGTCGGCTCGCTCATGGCAGGCTCCTCAAGGAAAGGGCGTCAGTCTACCCCCATTCAGGTGGGTGATGCTGCTGGTCAGGGTGACCTCAAGGATCTATAACTCTTGCAGCCAACCCCACACCCGGCCTGGAGGCTTTGTGATGCTCAAGCTTTACGGATTTTCGGTCAGCAACTACTACAACATGGTCAAGCTGGCGCTGTTGGAGAAAGGACTGCCCTTCGAAGAGGTGCCTTTTTATGCCGGTCAAACCCCCGAAGCTTTGGCGGTAAGCCCCCGCGGCAAAGTGCCGGTGCTGGGTGTGAAGCAGGGGTTCATCAACGAAACCAGCGTCATCCTCGAATACCTCGAGCAGAGCCAGGAAGGCCCGGCGCTGTTGCCCGCCGACCCGTTTGCGCGGGCTCAGGTGTTGGCGTTGTGCCGTGAGATCGAGCTGTACATCGAACTGCCTGCGCGGGCGTGTTTCGCCGAGGCTTTTTTCGGCATGACGGTGCCGGAGGCGATCAAGGAAAAATCCAGGGCCGAGCTGTTGCTTGGGATTGGTACGTTAGGCCGGCACGGTAAGTTTGCGCCTTATGTGGGAGGGGAGAGCTTTACCCTCGCGGACCTGTATTTCATGTACAGCCTGAACCTGGCCTGCGGTGTGGGCGAGAAGCTGTTTGGGCTGGACCTGCTGGAGCAGTTGCCGAAGGCGAAGGCATTGTTGGCACGCCTGAATGAGATGCCCAATGCGCAGAAGGTAGAGGCGGACAGGCAGGCGGCGATGCCGGCGTTCATGGCGATGATTGCGGCCAAGAAATAAACCTTTGGCATCTGTAAGGGCGCCATCGCGGGCAAGCCCGCTCCCACATTTTGATGTGTGAACCCAATCAAGTGTGGGAGCTGGCTTGCCTGCGATGCTTTTAGCGGCTGGCGAGCAATTCTTTGCCGCGCACGACCGCCGCCTTGACCTGTGCCGGCGCAGTGCCACCCACATGGTTACGGGCATTCACCGAGCCTTCCAGGGTCAGCACGGCAAACACATCCTGCTCGATCTGGTCGCTGAACTGGCGCAGTTCTTCCAGGCTCATTTCCGCAAGGTCCTTGCCGGTGTCCACGCCGTACTTCACGGCGTGGCCAACGATTTCGTGGCAGTCACGGAACGGCAGGCCACGGCGCACCAGGTAATCCGCCAGGTCGGTCGCGGTGGAGAACCCGCGCAGTGCTGCTTCACGCATGATCGCGTGCTTGGGCTTGATCGCCGGGATCATGTCGGCAAAGGCGCGCAGCGAGTCGCGCAGGGTGTCGGCGGCGTCGAAGAGCGGTTCCTTGTCTTCCTGGTTGTCCTTGTTGTAGGCCAGTGGTTGACCTTTCATCAGGGTCAGCAGGCCCATCAGCGCGCCAAACACACGGCCGCTCTTGCCACGCACCAGTTCTGGCACGTCGGGGTTTTTCTTTTGCGGCATGATCGAGCTGCCGGTGCAGAAGCGGTCCGGCAGGTCGATGAACTGGAATTGCGCGCTGGTCCATAGCACCAGCTCTTCGGAGAAGCGCGACAGGTGCATCATCGCGATGCTGGCGGCGGCGCAGAATTCAATGGCGAAGTCACGGTCCGACACGCCGTCCAAAGAATTGCCGCCCACGGCGTCAAAGCCCAGCAGTTGTGCGGTGTACTCACGGTCGATCGGGTAGGTGGTGCCGGCCAGTGCAGCGCTGCCCAGCGGCATGCGGTTGGCGCGCTTGCGGCAATCGACCAGGCGTTCGTAGTCGCGGCTGAGCATTTCGAACCAGGCCAGCAGGTGGTGGCCGAAGGTCACGGGTTGTGCGGTCTGCAGGTGGGTGAAGCCGGGCATGATGGTGTCCGATTCACGCTCGGCCTGCTCCAGCAAGCCTTTTTGCAGGCGGGTGATTTCGCCCAGGATCAGGTCGATCTCATCGCGCAGCCACAGGCGGATATCGGTGGCGACCTGGTCGTTACGGCTACGGCCGGTGTGCAGTTTTTTGCCGGTCACGCCGATGCGATCAGTGAGACGTGCCTCGATGTTCATGTGCACGTCTTCGAGGTCGACGCGCCAGTCGAACGTCCCTGCCTCGATCTCACCGCGGATGGTGGTCAGGCCGTCGATGATGCTGTCACGCTCGGCGTCGGTCAGTACGCCGACCTTGGCCAGCATCGTGGCGTGGGCTATGGAGCCCATGATGTCGTGGCGGTACAGGCGTTGATCGAAGGTGACGGAGGCGGTGAAGCGCGCGACGAAGGCGTCGACGGGTTCACTGAAGCGGCCGCCCCAGGACTGGTTGGTCTTGTCGGTGCTCATGGATTCGCTCGTGATCTGCTTAAAAGAGGCATGAAGGTGTGCCGGCGATCATAACAGGGTTGCCCGTGGAGGCGGTGCTGCGGGTGGTCGGCAATTTTATTTGTGTAAGAGATGGCTAAGTGCCTTGCCGCCGATCGCATCCGGGACGAGACTGGTGACAGGTACTTATTGAAACGATATTTGACGATTGAGCAATGTCGCCTCAGTGAGCGTCTACAGTTGGACTGATAGTGTGTGAATGCACCAAAGTCGGGTGATGCGGTCATAACCAGACTATCCATTAAACAGGGGGGTATTCGGATTGTTTATCAGTGAACCCTACGACGATGCCCGAATGCAGCGGGTCTTGGGCGCTATTGAACAGGTCCGGGTAAATTTGGGTGCCATTCTCAGGGCACTTTTTGCCGCTCGCGCTAGTCTTAGCGTGGATCGCTGTGACGTCAGTCACCGCACCTGTCTACGCTATCCTTGTGCGAGACTCACGCAGGAATCCAGCGCAATATGAATGTCCTGATCGTTGATGACGAACCCCAAGCCCGCGAGCGACTGAGCCGTCTGGTCAGTGAACTCGAGGGTTATACAGTCCTTGAACCGAGTGCCACCAGCGGCGAGGAGGCGTTGACGCTGATCGACAGCCACAAGCCCGATGTAGTGCTGCTCGATATCCGCATGCCGGGCTTTGATGGCCTGCAGGTCGCCGCCCGCTTGAGCGAACGCGAATCGCCGCCTGCCGTGGTGTTGTGTGCGGCGCAGGATGAGTTTTCTGCACAGGCGCTGGAAGACAGCGGTGTCAGTTTTCTCGTCAAACCGGCCACTGCCGAAGCCTTGCTCAAAGCCTTGAAAAAAGCCGAGCGTCCCAGCCGCGCCCAACTGGCTGCCTTGACGCAACCGGCTGCGCAAAGTGGTAACGGGCCACGCAGCCATATCAGCGCGCGTACCCGCAAGGGCATCGAACTGATCCCACTCGGCCAGGTGGTCTACTTTATTGCCGATCACAAATACGTGACCTTGCGCCACGAGACCGGTGAGGTGTTGCTCGATGAGCCGCTCAAGGCGCTTGAAGACGAGTTTGGCGAGCGTTTCGTGCGCATTCATCGCAACGCGCTGGTCGCCCGTGAACGCATCGAGCGCCTGCAGCGCACGCCCCTGGGGCACTTTCAGCTATTCCTGAAGGGGCTCAATGGCGATGCGTTGATTGTCAGCCGACGCCATGTCGCTGGCGTGCGCAAAATGATGCAGCAGCTTTAGCCCAAGGGCTGCGGCGCGGTCTGCATTCCTTATGCCGGTGCGACGTGGCCAGGGAGGCCCCGCACTTGCTGATTCAAATCAAAGCGTATTTGCCTGAGCTGTTATTATCCGCCGTATCTATTCAGTACGGATTGATCCATGTCCTCTCGCGAAATCCGCATCGCCACCCGTAAAAGCGCCTTGGCCTTGTGGCAGGCCGAATACGTCAAAGCACGCCTTGAGCAGGCCCATCCCGGCCTCAAGGTCTCCCTGGTGCCCATGGTCAGTCGCGGCGACAAGCTGCTGGACTCGCCACTGTCGAAAATCGGCGGCAAGGGCCTGTTCGTCAAGGAATTGGAAACTGCGCTGCTGGACAACGAAGCCGACATCGCCGTGCATTCGATGAAAGACGTGCCCATGGACTTCCCTGAAGGCCTGGGCCTTTTTTGTATCTGCGAGCGCGAAGACCCGCGCGACGCCTTCGTTTCCAACACCTTCGCGTCCCTGGACGAGCTGCCGCTGGGCAGTATCGTCGGCACCTCCAGCCTGCGTCGCCAGGCCCAATTGCTGACGCGGCGTCCCGACCTGCAGATCCGCTTTTTGCGTGGCAACGTCAACACGCGCCTGGCCAAGCTGGACGCCGGGGAATACGACGCGATCATCCTCGCCGCTGCCGGCCTGATCCGCCTGGGCTTCGAAGACCGCATCACCTCGGCCATCAGCGTCGAAGACAGCCTGCCCGCTGGCGGGCAGGGCGCAGTCGGCATCGAATGTCGCACCGCCGACAGCGAAATTCACGCACTGCTCAAGCCTCTCGATCACGCGGACACCGAAGTGCGTGTTACCGCCGAGCGTGCCTTGAACAAACACCTCAACGGTGGCTGCCAAGTGCCCATCGCCTGCTATGCCGTACTCGAAGGTGAGAACCTGTGGCTGCGTGGCCTGGTCGGTGATCCGGACGGCGGTAATCTGCTGACCGCCGAGGTGCGTGGGCCGCAGCGTGATGCCACGGCCCTGGGGATTCAGGTCGCCGAGGAACTGCTGGAAAAAGGCGCGGGTGCCATTTTGCAAAAAGTCTATGGCGAGGCCGGCCCGCAGTGACCAAATGGCGAGTGCTGCTGACGCGGCCCGCCGAGGAGTCGACGGCCGTGGCGGCGTTATTGGCCAAGAGCGGCATTCACAGCTGCTGCCTGCCTTTGCTGGAGACCGAAGCGTTGCCGGTGACCGCTGAGCAACGCGCGGTGTTCGGCGCGCTGCCGCGCTATTGCGCCGTCATCGTGGTGAGCAAGCCGGCTGCACGCCTGGCGTTGCAGCGGTTGGGGGGCTGGGTGCCGCCAATGCCCTGGTTCAGTGTCGGCGCGGCGACGGCACAGATACTGGCCGATCATGGCCTCAAGGTTCACTATCCCGCCACTGGCGACGACAGCGAGGCCTTGCTTGAACTGCCCGCCTTGCGCGAGGCTATTGCACAGCCTGGCGGCCGGGTGTTGATCCTGCGCGGCGAGGGCGGGCGTGAGTTGCTGGCAGAGCGTTTACGCGAGCAAGGTGCTAGTGTCGATTACCTGGAATTGTATCGGCGTTTTCTTCCGGTGTATGAGAAGGGCGCGTTGATGCAACGCATCCAGTTGGAACGCTTGAACGGCCTGGTGGTCAGCAGTGGGCAGGGTTTTTTACACCTGCACGCGTCAGCCGGCCCCGATTGGCCAGAGGTGGCACAGCTGCCGTTGTTCGTGCCCAGCCCGCGTGTATGTGAAATGGCGCGGGCCGCGGGTGCAGAAAAAGTTGTGGATTGTCGCGGCGCGAGTGCCGCGGCTTTGTTAGTGGCGTTAGGGAGCTATCCCGTTCCCACTCTCTGATACGCAAAGGACGGATACGTGAGCGAAACAGCCTTGCCTAAAGATGAAGCTCAGCCCGCGCTTGATGCGCCGGTCGAGACACCGGTCAGCGCGCCACGCCGTGGCAATGGCCTGGCAGTCGTCGCCTTGCTGTTGGGCGCTGCGGGCGTAGCCGCCGGCGGCTGGGGGATCTGGCAGGTCCGTGCCCTGCAAGCCAGCAGCCAGCACCAGCTGGGCCAGGTGCAGACCCTGGATGACCAGTCCCAGAGCCTCAAGCAAGGCCAGCAACAGCTGGCCGCCCGCCTGGCGCAATTGCCGGGTGCGGATGAGCTGGAAGAGCGTCGCCGCCTGGTCACGCAGTTGCAGGGAGATCAGCAGCGCCTCAACCAGCGTCTGGAAACCGTGTTGGGTGCCAGCCGCAAGGACTGGCGCCTGGCCGAGGCCGAGCATCTGATCCGTCTGGCCAGCTTGCGTTTGTCCGCCTTGCAAGACATCAACAGCGCCCAGTCGCTGGTCCAGGGTGCCGACGAGATTCTTCGCGAACAGAGCGACCCAGGGGCTTTCGCCGCACGGGAGCAATTGGCCAAGAGCCTGGCCGCGCTGCGCAGCACCGAGCAACCGGACCGTACCGGCCTGTACCTGCAATTGGCTGCCTTGCGTGACCAGGTGGTGCAACTGGCGGCGATTGCCCCGGAGTATCAGCTCACGGAGCCTGCTTCCCAGGGGCGCCCCACCAGCGATACGCAGAACCAGTTGAGCCAGTGGTGGGAGCAGATCTCCCGTTATTTCCGCATCGACTTCAACCCGGATGACAACATCCGTCCCTTGCTGGCAGGCCAAGGCCTGAACCAAGTGCGCCTGGCCTTGAGCCTGGCACTGGAGCAAGCCCAATGGGCTGCGCTTAACGGCGAGGCGGCCGTCTACAGCCGCTCGTTGGGGGAAGCGCGCAGCGTGTTGCAGGACAACTTCAACCAGGACAACCCGCAGAGCAAGGCGATGCTGGCGCGCATTGCCGAGCTTGAGCCCAAGGCCGTGTCCGTGGTCACGCCTGACCTGGCCGCGAGCCTGGCCGCTGTGCAGGCGTACCTTGAGCGTCGTCATCTGTCGGCCGACGAAGCCAAGGCCGCGGCTGGCAAACCGGCGACCCAGGAGTAGAGCTGATGAAGCGTTTCTATGTGATCCTGGTGCTCGCAATTGCGCTCGCCCTGGCCCTGGGTGTAGGCATTTCGAAGCACACCGGCTACGTGTTGATTACCTATCCTCACCTGCTGCATTACGAATCAAGCCTGTGGGCGACATTGGTGGCGGTGTTTGCCATCGGCCTGGCGATTTATCTGGTCCGCGTGTTGTGGGGCCTGGTCACCACATCCGGTGGCGTGGTCAACCCCTGGTCACGGCGCAATCGCAGCCGCCGTGTTCAGATCGCTATCGAGCAAGGCCAGATGGACCTCGCCGAGGGACGTTGGGCCAGTGCGGAGCGCCACTTGCACCGCGCCGCCGAAGCAGAGCGTCAGCCGCTGCTGTATTACATCGGTGCCGCCCGTGCGGCTAATGAACAGGGCCGTTATGAGGAATCCGACGGCTTGCTGGAGCGCGCTCTGGAGCGCCAGCCCCAGGCCGAACTGGCCATTGCCTTGAGCCACGCGCAATTGCAGATGGATCGAGGTGATACGGAAGGCGCGCTGGTCACTCTTCAGGCGATGCATGAGCGTCACCCGCATAACGCGCAAGTGCTGCGACAACTGCAACGCCTGCATCAGCAGCGTGGCGATTGGTCGTCTGTGATTCGCCTGCTGCCTGAGCTGCGCAAGGACAAAGTCTTGCCCGCCAATGAACTGGCCGAGCTGGAGCGTCGCGCCTGGGGCGAGAACCTGAGCCTGGCGGCCCAGCGTGAAGAGCAAGGCGAAGCCGGGTTGCAGTCCTTGGAACGCGCATGGGAGCAACTGACCGCTGCCCAGCGCCAACAGCCACAACTGGTGTTGGCGTATGCCGACCAACTGCGTCGATTGGGCGCGGATGCCAAGGCCGAAGAAGTGCTGCGTGGTGCTCTCAAGCGCGGTTATGACAGCCACTTGATCCGGTTGTACGGCCTGTTGCGCGGCAGTGATCCTGCGCGCCAATTGAAGTTTGCCGAAGGCTGGCTCAAGGACCACCCAGGCGATGCCAGCCTGTTGCTGACGCTGGGCCGTCTGTGCCTGCAAAACAGTCTGTGGGGCAAGGCGCGGGATTATCTGGAAAGCAGCCTGCAAGTGCAGCGCAATCCCGAAGCCTGCGCCGAATTGGCTCGCCTGCTTGCCCAATTGGGCGACACCGAGCGCAGCAACCAGCTGTTTCAGGAAGGCTTGGGGTTGCTCGACAATCGCCTGCTGTCTTCGCCGCTGCCGGTGCCTGCGCGAGCTTGAAGTAGGAAAGGGTGAGTGGATTGGCTCGGACCGATCCGACACCCGCTCCTTCAAAGCTTGAAAACACTCGGTTTAACTGGCCTTGTTACTAATTCCTACTTGTTGTAACTGAATTTCCTCGGGCCCGTGGCGGGATGTCTTTATGTTTTCGAGGAAATGTCTGCTCTAGGGCGTATTGAAAGGGGTCGGGCCTTTCCTCTACCGTAGCGACCTATCTCTTGCAGTGCGGATAAACAATGTCTTTGGCCCCTTTACGCTCTTTGTTTTTCCTGGCGTTCATGGCGGGTGCGCTGACGTTGGGCGCGTCTTTCTACCTTCAATACGGCGCGCTGCTACGACCTTGTTTTCTATGCCAGGTACAGCGCCTGTTCCTCGCGTCTTTTGCCTTGATCAACCTGATTGCCGCGCTTCACAGACCTGGGCGTTCCGGCCATTGCCTCTACGGGCTGGCGAGCATGGCCTGTGCGTCGCTGGGCGCCATCACCGCAGGCAGGCAAGTGCTGTTGCAGAACAGGCCGGCAAGTCAGGTCGGGGATTGCTGGCCCAGCCTGCAGCATATGCTTGAAAACCTGTCTGTCTGGCAGGCAATGCGCTCGGTGTTCAATGGCACGGTCGATTGTGTCGAAATCAACTGGACGCTGTTTGACCTGAGCCTGCCTGAGTGGAGCCTGTTGTTCTTCGTGGCGATGCTGATCCTGGGGTTCATGCAGGTGTCACGGTTGTTGTTCGGCAGGCATTTGCGCCTCGCAACGCCTTGAAAACTAGACTCAGGTTGTAGGAGCGGATTAAACACTTGTATGAACATTCTCTCCTGCGTACCTTGAAGCCATAGTCATGCGGGCATAATCTGGCCCGCACGCGTTATCCAAACCGCTTGTCAGACGCGGCCTTGTCCGTCTGCTGCTTCATCCTTGAAGTGTTGCGCAGGTACAGAGCTGCGGCGCCCCAATAGGGAAGAGAGATCATCATGTTGGAAAGTTGTCAGAATGCTCAGGAACGCTGGGGTGGGGTGCATAAGCTGATCGATAGATGGCTGTTGGAGCGCCACGAACTGATTCAGGCCTATGACACTCTTGGTGCCCATCCCGATGCATTGGCTGAGAAGCAAAAGCCTCTGCAAGAATTCTGCGGGTCTTTGGTGGACTACGTGTCTGCGGGTCATTTTGAGGTTTATGAGCAACTGACCGGCGAAGCGAAAGCCTTCAATGACAAGCGCGGATTGGAATTGGCCGAAACCCTTTACCCGCGCATTGATGTGATCACCGAGAAGCTGCTGGCCTTCAATGATCTGTGTGATGAAGGCAAGTGTGTTGCTGAAAAATTCAAGGAGCTCGGCGGTCTGCTCCATGAGCGTTTCGAGTTGGAAGATTGCCTGATCGAAGTGTTGCACACGGCCCACAAACAAAAGGCTGCTGTCCAGGCCTGACCCTTGGCGGCGAGATAAAAAACGGTGCGCATGTCGCACCGTTTTTTTATGGGTCAGTGGCGAGTACCGAGCAGTTCAATTTCGAACACCAGCGGCGTGTAGGGGGGGATCAACTCACCTGCGCCGTCTGCGCCATAGGCCTGGGCTGAAGGAATCACCAGCCGCCATTTCGCACCCACCGGCATCTGTTGCAATGCACTGCTCCAACCGCTGATCACGCTGTTGAGGCGAAACCATTGCGGTTGCGTACTTTTGTCGAAGACAGTTCCGTCAGGCAGTCGGCCCACGTATTTCACCTGCACTTCATCGCTGGCCAACGGCTTGTTGCCAGTGCCCGGTGCCAGCTCGGTGAGCAGGATCCCATCGGCCAACTGACGAACGCCGACGGTGGCTTTTTCCTTTGAGAGAAATTGCTGCTCGGCAGCGAGTGCTTTTTCGCTTTGAGGTCGTTGGGCGTCGGCGGCGTTATGCGCTTCGTGCTGCGCGAGGATCTGTTCGATGCGCGCGTTATCCAGCGCCAGTGGCTTGCCTTGGTAGGCTTGCTTGAGTCCGTCGAGCAGGGCCTGTATCTGCAGGTCGGGGACTTCCTGGCGCAACCGTTCGCCAAGGCTTGCGCCCAGGCTATAGGCAAGATCGTGCGGGGTTGCGGCGGTGGTGTTTGAAGAGGGTTGCTCGCTTGCTTCGGCCACGCAGATCGCCAAGCCGAACACTAGAAAAAGGTAACGCGACATGGGCATTCTCCCGGCGAAAGTGCGACGGATTATGCCAGTGCGGCTGCGTAAAAAGTGACGTGGTTTTCCGTTATATCGATAAGAATTTTCGCACGTTGCAACGCAACGCAAACGATACTGTCAAGATGCCCTAGCGGCGGTAAGAGCAGAGGGCTAGTATGAGCCGCACCCACGTCAGCCAGGAGGTAAACCATGTCGGCCAAACAGAAGCCTGTAAATACCCCGTTGCACTTGCTCCAACAACTTTCGGGCAGCCTGCTCGAACATCTGGAAAGCGCGTGCTCCCAAGCCTTGGCTGATGCAGAAAAACTGCTCGCCAAACTGGAAAAGCAACGCGGTAAAGCGCAAGAAAAACTGCACAAGTCCCGCACCAAACTGCAAGACGCCGCCACTGCCGGCAAGTCCAAGGCGCAAGCCAAAGCCAAAGGCGCGGTCAAAGAACTTGAAGAGCTGCTGGATGCTCTCAAGGATCGCCAAGCCGAAACCCGCAGCTACATTTCCCAACTCAAAAAAGACGCTCAAGAAAGCCTGAAACTGGCCCAAGGCGTTGGCCGTGTGAAGGAAGCCGTAGCTAAGGCACTGGGCGCTCGTACGCCTGCAAAAGTAGCCGCTAAGCCAGTCGCTAAAACCGCTGCTGCGAAACCAGCCGCGAAGCCGGTTGCTAAAACTGCTGCTGCCAAACCAGCCGCCAAGCCAGCTGCTAAAACTGCTGCTGCCAAACCAGCCGCTAAGCCAGCTGCTAAAACTGCTGCTGCCAAACCAGCCGCTAAGCCAGCTGCTAAAACTGCTGCTGCCAAACCAGCCGCTAAGCCAGCTGCTAAAACTGCTGCTGCCAAACCAGCCGCTAAGCCAGCCGCTAAAACTGCTGCTGCCAAGCCAGCCGCTAAGCCAGCCGCTAAAACTGCTGCTGCCAAGCCAGCCGCGAAGCCAGCTGCTAAAACTGCTGCTGCCAAACCAGCTGCCAAGCCAGTCGCTAAAACGGCAGTTGCCAAACCGGCCGCTAAACCTGCTGCTGCCAAACCGGCTGCAAAGCCAGCTGCTAAACCCGCTGCTGCCAAACCAGCCGCTAAGCCAGCTGCTAAACCTGCTGCCGCCAAACCAGCCGCGAAGCCAGTTGCTAAACCTGCTGCCGCCAAACCGGCCGCGAAGCCCGCTGCCAAGCCAGCGCCCGCAATGCCAGCTACTCCAGCAGCACCCACTGCCACTCCGGCAGCAGCCTCCGCTCCAACTGCATCGGCCAGCAGCACCCCTGCACCGGTAGCGCCAAGCACCAACCCAACCAGCGCTTCCTAAGTGTTGGTGGCCATGGCGCGCAATTGCAGCAGCGCGTCGTGGTCAAGGTTGGCGGCTTCGGTCGCCAGGCCTTCAAGCCATTCTTGCTGACCCGGCACCTCATTGATCGGCCATGCCTGCGCCAGCGCTTCCAAGCGCGCCAGCAGCGTTCTTTCGGCCTCCAGTTCCAGTGTCTTGACCTGCTCTCGTAGCAATGCCAATTGCGCATCCTGCTGGGCCAAGGCCCGCCATTGCACGCGCATTTGTCGCAAGGGTTCGACAACCTGCACCCGCCACGGCTGGGCAATCTGTTGCAGTGCCTGAACGCGTCCGGGCTTATATGCCACACCTCGCCATTCCAGCCACGCACCACACAACAACAGGCACACGTCTGCCCCTTGCTCCTGCACGCGCAGGCAAGCGGCCTCCACGCCCGGGCGGGCATAGGTCGAAAGGGCAAAGCTCCACAGGTCAGCGCACATATTCACACCCAAGCCAGCGGCCAACGAAGCTGGTAGACTCCGCCGCCATTATGATCCGACTTCAAAGCCTAACATTACAGCGTGGCCCGCAACGTCTTCTTGAAGACGCCGAGCTGACCCTGCACGCCGGTCACAAAGCCGGCCTGATCGGTGCCAACGGCGCCGGCAAATCCACGTTGTTCGCCTTGTTGCTGGGTGAGCTGACCCCGGATTCGGGGGACTGCCTGCTGCCGGCCGACTGGCGCATTGCCCATATGCGCCAGGAGATCGACACCCTGGACCGTATCGCCATCGACTACGTGCTCGATGGCGACCTGCGCCTGCGCCAGGTGCAGCACGATCTGGCTGAGGCCGAAAAAGCCCAGGACGGTGCCGCACAGGCGCGCCTGCACTCGGAGCTGGACAGCGCCGACGGCTATACCGCCGACGCCCGTGCTCGCAAGATGCTCGCTGGCCTTGGGTTTACCAACGAACAGATGGACCGTCCGGTCGCCGACTTCTCCGGTGGCTGGCGTATGCGTCTGAACCTGGCCCAAGCGCTGATGTGCCCCTCGGACCTGTTGCTGCTCGACGAGCCGACCAACCACTTGGATCTCGATGCGATCCTGTGGCTGGAAGACTTCCTCAAGAGTTACCAGGGCACCTTGCTGCTGATTTCCCACGACCGGGATTTCCTCGACGCCGTGGTCGATAACATCGCCCATGTCGAACAGAAGAAAATCACTCTGTACCGTGGCGGCTATACCGCGTTCGAACGCGCTCGCGCCGAACGCCTGGCCCAGCAGCAACAGGCCTTTGAAAAGCAACAGGCGCAACGTGCGCACATGGAAAGCTACATCGCAAGGTTCAAGGCCCAGGCCACCAAGGCCCGCCAGGCCCAGAGCCGGATCAAGGCCCTGGAGCGCATGGAAGAGCTGTCGGCGGCCCACGTCGATTCGCCGTTCGACTTTGTCTTCCGTGAGTCGGTGAAGATCTCCAGCCCGCTGTTGGACCTCTCGGATGCTCGCCTGGGCTATGGCGACAAAACCATCCTGGAGAAGGTCAAGCTGCAGCTTACGCCGGGCGCACGCATCGGTTTGCTCGGCCCGAACGGCGCAGGCAAGTCGACACTGATCAAGAACCTTTCGGGTGAGCTTGAGCCGCTGGCCGGCCGCCTGACCCGTGGCGAGAACACGGTGGTGGGTTACTTCGCCCAGCACCAACTGGACTCCCTGGACGCCAAGGCAAGCCCACTGTTGCACCTGCAACGCCTGGCGCCGACAGAGCGCGAGCAAACCCTGCGCGACTTCCTCGGCGGTTTCGACTTCCGTGGCGCGCGCATTGACGAACCTGTGCTGAATTTCTCCGGTGGCGAAAAAGCCCGACTGGCCCTGGCCCTGATCGCGTGGGATCGCCCGAACCTGTTGCTGCTCGACGAACCGACCAACCACTTGGACCTGGAAATGCGCCTGGCGCTGACCATGGCCCTGCAGGAATTCAGCGGTGCGGTATTGGTGGTGTCTCACGACCGTCACCTGCTCAAGAGCACTACCGACAATTTCCTGCTGGTGGCCGACGGCAAGGTCGAAGAGTTCGACGGCGACCTGGACGACTACGCGCGCTGGCTGACGGAATACCGTCTGCGCAATGCGCCGGCCAGCAACACGCCGGTCAACCCGGACAAGACCGACAAGAAAGCCCAGCGCCAGGCCGCCGCCGCGCTGCGCCAGCAGTTGGCGCCGCACAAGCGTGAGGCCGACAAGCTGGAAGCCGAACTGGGCAAGGTGCATGAGCGCCTGGCCAAGATCGAAGCCAGCCTGGGCGACAGCGCCGTGTACGAGGCGGCGCGCAAGGACGAGCTGCGTGACCTGCTGGCCGAACAGGCCAAGCTCAAGGTGCGCGAGGGGCAATTGGAGGAAACCTGGATGGAGGCCCTCGAATTGCTCGAAACCCTGCAAGCGGAGCTGGAGGCGCTGTCCTGATGGAAGCGTTGCAATTGCCAGTACCGGTGCAATGGATCGAGCCCATCTGGATTGGCGTGCAAATCCTGCTGATCCTGCTGGCCGGCTACCTGGCCCAGCGCTTTGTCGCCAAAGGCCTGACACGCCTGGGTGAGCGCTACCCGTTTCCGCCGCAATTGTTGATGCCCCTGCGCGGTGGCTTGCGCTGGCTGATCATGGGCAGTGCACTGATCTTTGTATTGGGCCGCCTGGGTGTGTCGGCCACGGTGTTGTGGACGGCCCTGTCCGGCTTTGTCGCGGTGGCGGCCGTGGCGTTCTTCGCCATGTGGTCGGTGCTGTCCAACTTGCTGTGCGCGATCCTGATCTTTACCGTCGGGCCGTTTCGCCTGGGTGATATCGTCGAGTTGGTGGACACCGTCGACAAGCCGGGCGTGAAGGGCCGAGTCGTGGCGATCAACTTGCTCTACACCACGCTGATCGAAGTCGAGGAAGCCGGGACCAACAGCGCGATGGTGCAGGTGCCCAATAGTCTGTTCTTCCAGCGTTCGGTGCGACGTTGGCCGGGAACCCACGTATTTCCGGGCGACCGCTAGCGTTTACATCTTGTAAATATCTATAGCCAGCCTTTGGTCGCTGGAGTTAGCTTAAGGCACAACCGCTAACTCCCTTACGAGGTGTGCAATGGCTCTCGATACATGGCTGGCCTTTTTCCTGGCCAGTTGGATCATCTCCCTTTCTCCTGGCGCCGGTGCCATCGCCTCGATGTCTAGCGGCCTACAGTACGGTTTTGTGCGTGGCTACTGGAACGCCATCGGCCTGCAACTTGGCCTGGCGATGCAGATTGCTGTGGTCGCCGGTGGTTTGGGGGCCATTCTGGCGGCCTCGTCTACTGCGTTCTATGCGATCAAATGGTTCGGCGTGGCCTACCTTGTGTACCTGGCCATCAAGCAATGGCGCGCGTTGCCCATGGACATGACCGATGACGCCGCCGTACGCCCGATAGGCAAACCGATGGCGATGATGTTCCGCGGCTTTCTGGTCAACGCCAGCAACCCCAAGGCGCTGGTATTCATGCTGGCGGTGCTGCCGCAGTTCGTGAACCCGCAGGCGCCGTTGTTGGTCCAGTACCTGATTCTCGGTGCAACCATGATCAGCGTCGATATGATCGTGATGGCGGGCTACACAGGTTTGGCCTCGAAAGTCTTGCGCCTGTTGCGTACGCCTAAACAACAGAAACGTGTAAACCGCACCTTTGCTGGCTTGTTTGTCGGCGCTGCCGGTTTCCTTGCCAGCCTGCATCGCGCCACGGCCTGACCAAGCGACTGGCTCAAAAATGTGGGAGCGGGCTTGCTCGCGAATACGGTATATCAGTCAAAGAAAATAGTGACTGAAGCACCGCATTCGCGAGCAAGCCCGCTCCCATATTGGTTTTAGGGTGATATGAAATAACACCTTGAGTCGAATCCATTAAAGCTCAACAATAGTGTTACTTCGTATTTCCACTTGAGATTCATTCATGACCGCCCCTTTCCGCTTTCTCGCCTGGCTGCTGTTGCCGGCATTGCTGTCGTGCAGCCTCAATCTGTCGGCCGCGACCGCCGAGGGCGCGCCGCAAGCCCTGCATTTGCTCGACTACATTGGCGCCGACTACCCACCGACGGTAGAGGCGGGCAAGGTGGTGGATGACTCTGAATACCGTGAACAAGTGGAGTTTCTCGGGGTGTTGCAGGGGCTGGTGGCTGATTTGCCAGACAAACCCGAGCGCGCCGAGCTGATAAAGGGCGTTGATGAACTGCTGGCCGCGGTCACTGCCCACCAGGACGGCGCGAGCGTTGCCCGCCAGGCTCGTCAATTGGGTGCCAAGCTGGCCGTGGCGTATGAAGTCAGCCAGGCGCCGGCCATCACGCCGGACCCGACGCGCGGCGCGCCGCTCTACGCCCAGCATTGTTCCGTGTGCCACGGCACAGCGGGCGCCGGCGATGGCCCGGCAGGCATGGGCATGACGCCGCCCCCCGCTAACCTGCGCGATGCAACGCGCCTGGACCGCCTGAGCCTCTACGCGATCTACAACACCCTCGGCCTGGGCGTTGAAGGCACCGACATGCCGTCGTTCGCTGACCAACTGGACGACCGCCAGCGTTGGGACCTGGCAACCTATATCGCCGGCTTCACGGCCGACCCGGCCGCTGCCAAAGGCGAGCAGACGTTCAACCTTGCCGACCTGGCGCGCCAGACCCCCAATGAAGTGCTCGCCGCTGACGGCCCTGGCGCTGCGGCGACGTTCCGCGCCCAGCGTGCACAGCCGCCGCAGGTTCAGCGTGGCCCCGCGCAGTTGCTCGACTACACTGCCGCCACCCTGGACAAGAGCCTCGCGGCGTTCCGCAACGGCGACCACGAGCAGGCTTACGATCTATCCGTCGCTGCCTACCTGGAAGGCTTCGAGCTGGTGGAAAGCTCCCTGGATAACGTCGATGCCAATGTGCGCAAAGACACCGAGAAGGCCCTGATGGCCTATCGGCAATCGTTGCAGGACGGCTTGCCTATCGAGCAGGTGCAGCAGCGCTTGGATGCAGCCAAAGGCAAACTCACTGAATCGGCTGGTTTGCTGGGCGGCGATGGCCTGAGCTGGTCGTTGAGCTATATCTCCGGCTTGCTGATCCTGCTGCGTGAAGGCCTGGAAGCGATTCTGGTGCTGGCCGCGATCCTCGCCTTCCTGCGTAACACCGGCCAGCAATCGGCGGTGCGCAGCGTCAACGTCGGCTGGGGCCTGGCGCTGTTGGCAGGTTTGGGTACCTGGGCCTTGGCGGCCTATGTCATTGACGTCAGCGGCGCCCAGCGTGAGTTGCTTGAGGGCTGCACGGCGTTGTTTGCCAGTGTGATGGTGCTATGGCTCGGCGTGTGGATGCACGACCGGCGTCACGCGGCGGCTTGGCAGGACTACATCAAGAGCAGCCTGGTAGGCGGCGGTGGGCGTTTCGGTTTTGCCGTGCTGGCGTTCTTCTCGGTGTATCGCGAGCTGTTCGAAGTGATCCTGTTTTACGAAACCCTGTGGCTGCAGGCCGGCCCTGCCGGGCACAACGCGGTGCTGGCCGGTGGTGCCACGGCGCTGGTGCTGCTGGTGGGCCTGGCCTGGGTGATCCTGCGCGGTTCGGCGAAGTTGCCCCTGGCGCTGTTCTTCGGCATCAACGCCGCGTTGCTGTGTGCGCTGTCGGTGGTGTTCGCCGGGCACGGTGTGAAAGCCTTGCAGGAAGCGGGCATTTTCGGCACGCGGCCGGTGGCGTTCTTTGACTTCGACTGGCTGGGCATCCACGCCGATGCGTACTCGTTGGGGGCACAGGCCGTGGCGATCCTGGCGATTGTGGTGTTGTATGGCCGTAGCCGCCTGACCGAAAAGCGCCGGGCGGCGGCGTAGCATGCGCGTGTGGATCGACGCCGACGCCTGCCCTCGGGCGGCCAAGGACCAAGTGGTGAAGTTCGCTCTCAAGCGCCAGTTTGAGGTGGTACTGGTGGCAGGGCAAAGCCAGATCAAACCGAGCTTTGCCTGTGTGAAGTTGATCGTAGTGCCCAGCGGGCCGGATGCCGCAGATGATTACCTGGTGGAGCACGCCGTGCCTGGCGAACTGGTGATTTGCAGCGACGTGCCCTTGGCCGACCGCCTGGTGAAGAAGGGCGTGACGGCCCTTGACCCGCGTGGCAAGGAATTCAGCCCGGCGAACATGAGCGAGCGGTTGGCGGTGCGTAACCTGTTTACCGACCTGCGCGAGCAAGGCCAGATGGGCGGCGGCCCGCCGCCCCACAGCGAAAAGGACAAGCAGGCGTTTGCCAATGCGCTGGACCGAATCCTTACCCGCTTGATGAAGCCAGCCTGACCTGTGGCGAGGGAGCTTGCTCCCGCTGGGCTGCGTAGCAGCCCCAAAGCCGTCGTCAGTGTTTTATCTGAATCACCGCGTCAGCTTAGATGGGGTGGCTTCGCCACCCAGCGGGAGCAAGCTCCCTCGCCACAGCCGCATCCCCATCAGTCGTTCTCGTGGGTCAACTCCAGCACCCGATCCACCAGCTTGTTGATGCCGGACGCCACCTCGCTGATGTTCTTGCCCAGCATGTAGGCCGGTGTACTCACCAGCTTGCGCGCCTGGTCCTCGACGATGTCCTCCACGGTGCATTCGACGTGGGTGGCGCCCATCTTGTCCAGGGCTGCGGCGGTGCTGGCATCGTTGCCGATGGTGCAGGTCACGCCAGGGCCGTAGATCTTGGCGGCCAGGGCCGGCGAAATGCAGATCAAACCCACCGGCTTGCCCGCTTCGGCAAAGGCTTCAGCCAGTGCCAGTACCTGGGGGTTGATGCTGCAGCCGGCGCCTTCCACGGCAAAGTTCGACAGGTTCTTGGCCGCGCCAAAACCGCCCGGCACGATCAGCGCGTCAAAGTCTGCGGCGTTGGCTTGGCCAATATCCTTCACGGCGCCTCGAGCGATGCGCGCGGATTCCACCAGCACATTGCGCGATTCGGGCATTTCCTCGCCCGTGAGGTGGTTGATCACGTGCAACTGCGCTACGTCGGGTGCAAAGCATTCCACTTGAGCGCCGCGCTGGTCCAGGCGCAGCAGGGTGATCACGCTTTCATGGATCTCTGCGCCGTCGTACACGCCACAGCCGGAAAGGATCACTGCAATCTTTTTGCTCATGGGCATTTCTCCTGATTCATGGCGTTAAATGTCTACTAATTTGTAACCTCTTGCCAATGGGAACTCACGTCGCTGCACCTAATCTTGATGTAACAAAAATAGACCGGACTAGCCCATGGACTTTGTGCCTTACGCAGTACCGTTTTTTATTGCCCTGATCGTGGTGGAGTTGCTGGCCGACCGTTGGCGTGGCGTGCGCAACTACCGAGTGGCGGATGCCATCAACAGCCTTAGCACCGGAGTGCTGTCCACCACCACAGGCTTGCTCACCAAGGGCGTGGGCCTGCTGACATACGCGTTCGCCCTCAAGCACCTGGCGCTGTTCGAATTGTCGGCCCAGAGTGCCTGGACCTGGGTGTTTGCCTTTGTGTTCTATGACTTCTGCTACTACTGGCTGCACCGCATGGGTCATGAGCGCAACATCCTGTGGGCCGCGCATTCGGTGCATCACCAGAGCGAGGACTACAACCTCAGCACCGCTTTGCGCCAGACCAGCACCGGTTTCCTGCTGAGCTGGATCTTCTACTTGCCCCTGGCGGTGGTTGGTGTGCCGCTGGTGGTGTTTATCAGCGTGGCGTCGCTCAACCTGCTTTATCAATTCTGGGTCCATACACGCCATGTTCCCAAGCTTGGCTGGTTCGAATGGTTTTTCGTCACACCGTCCAATCATCGGGCCCACCATGCGCAGAACGCTCTCTACATGGATCGCAACTACGGCGGGGTGTTCATTATTTGGGACCGACTGTTCGGCACCTTCCAGGAGGAAGACGACAACGAACCGGTGATTTTCGGTGTGACCACACCCCTGGCCAGCTGGAACCCGCTGTGGGCCAACCTGCAGTTTTATGCGCAACTCTGGAGTGACGCCCGGCGTACTGAGCGTTGGTGGGACAAGCTGCGTATCTGGTTCATGCGCACCGGCTGGCGCCCGGCGGACGTCAAGGCCAAGTACCCGATGGCCAAGCCGGACCTGAGTCAGTTCCGCAAATTCGAGGTCCCGCTGGATGTGCGCCAACAGGTCTACATCGCCTTGCAGTTTGCGGCCTATGTAGGGTTTGGCAGTTATCTGATGAATTTCGGTGAGGGCTTGCCCTCCACGGCGCTGGTCCTTGGCTGGGGCACGATGGCGCTGGGGTTGTTTACCCTGGGCGTGGCGCTGGAGAATCGCCCATGGGCGCTGAAGGCCGAGCTGGCGCGCCTGGCGCTGAATGTTCCGTTGGTATGGCTGGCGCCGCTGGTGGGGTTGTGGCCCGCCAGCAACCTGGGCTGGCTGGGCCTGGCGAGTTACAGCCTGCTCAGCATCATCGGCCTCTACTGTTGCAGAAGCCGGCTTACTCGGCTGGTGTCTTAGGCGTTTCGACCGAGGCTGGCTCGTTAGCCAGCCGAGCCTTGGCCTCGGCACAGGCTTGGCGGGCGATGCGGGCATTCTTGAAGCGACGGCGCAGCCACAGGCCAAAGCCCAGCACCAGCAAGGCGCCCAATACCCACAACTCGTATTTCTTGACGCTGCCGAGCATCCCTTCCAGCACCGCGCCGAAGTGATAGGCTGCCGCCCCCAGTGCCGCGGCCCAGATCGCCGCGCCAATACCGTTCAGAACCAGGTAGCGCAACGGTGGGTAGCCGGACAGGCCAATCGCCACGGGCATCACCGTGCGCAAGCCGTATACGAAGCGGAAACTCAATACCCAGATATCCGGATGCTTGCGGATATGTTCCAGTGCCTTGTCGCCCATCAGTTGCCAGCGCGGTTTGCGCGCCAGCAACTTGCGGCCGTGCTTGCGCCCCATGTAGTACCAGAGCTGGTCGCCGGCGTAGCTGCCAAAAAAGGCAACGACCACCACCAGGTTGATATCCATGTAGCCACGGAACGCCAGGAAGCCTGCGAGTACAAGGATGGTCTCGCCTTCAAAGAACGTGCCGAGAAAGAGGGCAAAGTAGCCGAAGTCATGCAGAAATTGTTGAAGCATGGTCTAGGGTGCTGGCGAAATGAACGCGCAGCCTACGCCTTCACGAAGATTCATGAAAGTATCGAGATGTGTCACGAAGTGAACAATTCCTACGCAAATGACGAATGGGACTACAGGTCGTGTCGATAAGCACAACTGTCATTCATTCGTCATAATGGCCGCTTATAACTGCAACGCTCGCCCGTAAACACGGGCTCAGGAGTCTGTCGTGAGCTTTACCCCTGCCAATCGCCTGTTCCCCGCCACCCGTCTGCGTCGCAATCGTCGTGATGATTTTTCTCGTCGCCTGGTACGTGAAAATGTACTGACCACGAATGATCTGATCCTGCCGGTTTTCGTGCTCGACGGTGAAAATCGCCGGGAAGCGGTGGCGTCGATGCCGGGTGTGGAGCGTCTGACCATTGACCTGTTGCTTGAAGAGGCGGCGAAGTGGGTCGAATTGGGCATCCCGGCGCTGGCGCTGTTCCCGGTGACCCCGGCCGAACTCAAGACCCTGGACGCCGCCGAAGCCTGGAACCCCCAGGGGATTGCCCAGCGTGCCACCCGTGCCCTGCGCGAGCGTTTCCCGGAGCTGGGCGTGATCACCGACGTGGCCCTGGACCCTTTCACCACCCACGGCCAGGATGGCATTCTTGACGAAGACGGTTATGTTCAGAACGACATCACCGTCGATGCACTGGTTAAGCAGGCGTTGTCCCACGCGGCTGCGGGCGCCCAGGTGGTTGCACCGTCGGACATGATGGACGGGCGCATCCAGGCGATTCGCGAAGCCCTTGAGCTGGCCGGTCACGTCAATGTGCGGATCATGGCCTACTCGGCCAAATACGCCAGCGCCTACTACGGCCCATTCCGCGATGCGGTAGGCTCGGCGCTGAACCTGGGCAAGGCCAACAAGGCCTCGTACCAGATGGACCCGGCCAACAGCCAGGAAGCCCTGCACGAAGTGGCCGCCGACCTGGCCGAAGGCGCCGATATGGTGATGGTCAAGCCGGGGATGCCTTACCTGGACATTCTTTACCGGGTCAAAGAGGAATTCAAAGTGCCGACCTTTGTCTATCAGGTCAGCGGTGAATACGCCATGCACATGGCGGCAATCCAGAATGGTTGGTTGAGTGAAGGGGTGATCCTCGAATCCCTGACTGCCTTTAAACGTGCCGGCGCTGATGGCATTCTGACCTACTTCGCCGCCCGCGCCGCCCAATTGCTTAGAGAGCAACAATAGCCCTCACAGGAACACTCGATGAATACCGAAGGACTCTCAGAAGTTGCCGTAAAAGACGCTCACCCGGTGGTTGAACAAGTCGCCCAGACCCCGCCGGAGCTGGAGCCTGCACCGCCTGCGGTGGTGGCCGAAGCACCTGCGCCGGCGCCAGTGCCAGTGGTCACCAACCTGGATGACAGCAGCCTGTACATCCACCGCGAGTTGTCACAACTGCAATTCAACATCCGCGTGCTCGAGCAGGCGCTGGATGAGTCCTACCCCTTGCTGGAACGGCTGAAATTCCTGCTGATTTTCTCCAGCAACCTGGACGAGTTCTTCGAGATCCGTGTTGCCGGCCTCAAGAAGCAGATCACCTTCGCCCGTGAACAAGCCGGTGCCGACGGCCTGCAACCGCACCAGGCCCTGGCGCGCATCAGTGAGCTGGTACACGGCCATGTGGACCGCCAGTACGCGATCCTCAATGACATCCTGCTGCCGGAGCTGGAAAAGCATCAGGTCCGCTTCATTCGTCGTCGTCACTGGACCGCCAAGATCAAGACCTGGGTGCGCCGTTACTTCCGGGACGAGATTTCGCCGATCATCACGCCTATCGGCCTCGACCCGACGCACCCGTTCCCCTTGCTGGTGAACAAGAGCCTCAACTTCATCGTCGAACTCGAAGGTATCGACGCTTTCGGCCGCGATTCGGGCCTGGCGATCATTCCAGCGCCGCGTCTGTTGCCTCGGATCATCAAGGTACCGGAAGAGGTAGGGGGCGCTGGCGACAACTATGTATTCCTGTCGTCGATGATCCACGCGCACGCCGATGACCTGTTCCAGGGCATGAAGGTCAAGGGCTGCTACCAGTTCCGCCTGACTCGTAACGCCGACCTGGCGTTGGACTCCGAAGACGTCGAAGACTTGGCCCGTGCCCTGCGCGGCGAACTGTTCTCGCGGCGCTATGGCGATGCGGTGCGCCTGGAAGTGGCGGACACCTGCCCGAAACATCTGTCGGACTACCTGCTCAAGCAGTTCAACCTGGCCGAGTCGGAGCTGTACCAGGTCAACGGCCCTGTGAACCTGACGCGCCTGTTCAGCATCACCGGCTTGGACAGCCATCCTGAACTGCAATACAAGCCGTTCACCCCGCAGATCCCGAAACTTTTGCAAAACAGCGAGAACATCTTCAGCGTGGTGAGCAAGCAGGACATCCTGCTGCTGCACCCCTTCGAGTCGTTCACCCCGGTGGTCGACCTGTTGCGCCAGGCCGCCAAAGACCCGCATGTCCTGGCCGTGCGCCAGACTCTGTACCGCAGCGGTGCCAACTCGGAAATCGTCGATGCGCTGGTGGATGCGGCGCGTAATGGCAAGGAAGTCACCGCGGTGATCGAGTTGCGTGCGCGTTTCGACGAAGAGTCCAACCTGCAACTGGCCAGCCGCCTGCAAGCGGCCGGTGCGGTGGTGATCTACGGCGTGGTCGGCTTCAAGACCCATGCCAAGATGATGCTGATCCTGCGCCGTGAAGCCGGTGAGATCGTGCGCTACGCCCACTTGGGTACCGGCAACTATCACGCCGGCAACGCCAAGCTCTACACCGATTACAGCTTGCTGACGTCCGACGACGCGCTGTGCGAAGACGTCGGCAAGTTGTTCAGCCAGTTGATCGGCATGGGCAAGACTCTGCGCATGAAGAAGCTGTTGCACGCGCCGTTCACCCTCAAGAAGGGCATGCTCGACATGATTGCCCGCGAGACCCAGTTCGCTCTCGACGGTAAACCGGCGCACATCATCGCCAAGTTCAACTCGCTGACCGACCCGAAGATCATCCGCGCGCTGTACAAGGCCAGCCAGTCCGGTGTGCGCATCGACCTGGTGGTGCGTGGCATGTGCTGCCTGCGCCCCGGCATTGTGGGCGTGTCGCATAACATCCACGTGCGCTCGATCATCGGCCGCTTCCTGGAGCACACACGCGTGTTCTACTTCCTCAACGGCGGCGAAGAGCAGATGTTCCTCTCCAGTGCCGACTGGATGGAGCGCAACCTCGACAAGCGCGTGGAGACCTGCTTCCCGGTGGAAGGCAAGAAGCTGATCATGCGGGTCAAGAAGGAGCTGGAAAGCTACCTGACCGACAACACCCATAGCTGGAGCCTGCAGTCGGATGGGCGCTACGTGCGTAACACCCCGACCGGCAACCAGAACCCGCGCAGCGCGCAGGCGACGTTGCTGGAGAAGTTGGGTAGCCCGATTCTGACGGTGAACTAGCCCAGGCATACGCAATTCCATGTGGGAGCGGGCAAGCCCGCTCCCACATTTGTTTTGCAGAATGCTTTTAGATTTGCTTAGCGCAGGTTCAGGCTGAACCCTACCCGCGTCAGCCATTCCGCTTCCTGGGCGAAGTCCGCCTGGGTCAGCTGGTTTTCATCCAGCCAGCCTTTGGGGAACATCACTTCCAGGCTATCGCCATCGGCGTGCAGTTTGACCTGGGGCATTTCCTGGGTGCCGCGGATGTGGTGGAACAGGATTGCAAAGCGCAGCAGCGCACACAGGCGGATCAGCTTGATGCCGTCTTTACCGAACTCGGCAAACTTGTCCTTGGGAATATTGCGACGATGGCCGCGTACCAGCAGCGCGAGCATCTGTTGGTCTTCCCGGGAGAAACCGGCCAGGTCCGAGTGTTCGATCAGGTACGCGCCGTGCTTGTGATAATGGTAGTGGGCGATGTCCAGGCCGACTTCATGCACCTTGGCTGCCCAGCCGAGTAACTCGCGCCAGACGCCGTCCTCCAGGTCCCAGTCCTCGGCCACCTGGTCGAAGGCGTGCAAGGCTTTGCGCTCGACGCGGGCGGCTTGCTCCAGGTCGACGTGATAACGCTCCATCAGCGAGCTGAGGGTGCGCTCTCGCACGTCTTCATGGTGGTGCCGGCCCAGCAGGTCGTAGAGCACACCTTCGCGCAGGGCGCCGTCACAGTGGTCCATGCGTTGCAGTTCGAGGGCGTCAAAGATGGCTTCGAGAATCGCCAGGCCCGCAGGGAAAATGGCGCGACGGTCGGGCTTGATGCCGTCGAAGTCGATTTTCTCTGCATCCCCCAGCTTGAACAGCTTGCGCTTGAGCCACGCCAGGCCTTCGGCGTTCACCTCACCGGTGCCATGGCCACCGGCCTTCAAGGCCAGGCCAATGGCACGGATGGTGCCGGACGAGCCGATGGCTTCATCCCAGGTCAGGCGGTGCAAGGCATGTTCAATGCTCATGATTTCCAGGCGCGCTGCGGTGTAGGCCTGGGCATAACGCGCCGGGGTGATCTTGCCATCCTTGAAATAACGCTGGGTGAAGCTCACGCATCCCATCTGCAGGCTTTCACGCAGTAGCGGTTCGAAACGCTGGCCGATGATGAACTCGGTGCTGCCACCGCCAATGTCCGCCACCAGGCGTTTGCCGGGCGTGTCGGCAAGGGTGTGGGACACGCCGAGGTAGATCAGGCGTGCCTCTTCACGGCCCGAGATGACTTCCACCGGATGCCCGAGGATTTCCTCGGCGCGATGGATGAATTCGTTGCGGTTGCGCGCTTCGCGCAAGGCGTTGGTACCAACGATACGCACCGCGCCAGGGGGCATGCCGTTGATCAGTTGCGCGAAACGCTTGAGGCAATCGAGCCCGCGCTGCATGGATTCTTCATTGAGCTTGCGCTCGTCGTCGATCCCGGCGGCCAGTTGCACCTTCTCGCCGAGCCGCTCAAGGATGCGGATCTCGCCGTTCTGGGCCTTGGCCACGACCATATGAAAGCTGTTGGAGCCCAGGTCGATGGCGGCGATCAAGGACAGATTCTTGGCTTGGGATTGCGGCATGGTTTGGGGGTCTCGGTCGATAACCTCGCCATCGTGCCACGATCGACGGCTGGCGCCAACGCGTAGTGCCAGAGGAATTTTCCCCAATCACTCATCAGAAATTGTGAATGCCGCTTGTAGGAGGTGGTTGCGATAGCTGTGTTATTGGGTCAGGAGTCGCTGTAGTTCATAACTTGCAGTGTGCGTAATTTCTGGATGGTCAACTTAGTCCTACATGTGTATGCATATTTGTCTTGGTTTTTTGTGTTTGCTCCTACAGTAAACAATCTAAATGTGAGCCGTTTTCGCAGAGCTGTCTTACGTTGATTGAGGTATTTTTCCGGCTTAATTATTTATGTGTGGCGCCGATACTGCCGGTCGGCAATTAAGCCGTGGCGGTAATTATTTGTCGCTCAGGGCTTGTGCAAGGGGGTAGTTATGCGTGTGGGGTTAAACAAGTGAACACCTCACATCGCTGACTATAGGTGCTGTTTTTACATATTCAGGAAATTAAGGCGCTCAGATGAAGAGCAAAGTGTCAGTGCCGGCGGGACTGCTTCTGGCTGCTGTAGATTTAAGCGTCGAAGCAGCCAATCTACGAGTGAAGGGTATTAATGGCTCCGCCCGTTGCAGTTTAACACTATGAGTTCGATGGCAAGCAGCCTGCGCTAGAGCTGTGTTATTTCCGATAGTTGTTGTGTCGGCAGTTTTAGTGATGAGCGATATTGGTTTTTTGCTAGCGAATCCATTTCTATGTCTATGCAGGATGTAAGATCATGAAAGTAAAGTTTGTTTTGGTGGCAGGTATGGTGCTTTCGGTGGCTAGTCTGAGTGCTCAGGCCTCAGAGTTGCGCGTAAAGGGGGCCATTGTTCCTGCCAGTTGCAGTTTTACAATGACTAATGCTGTTTTCGATTATGGTGATATCCGGCCGTCGAGCCTAAGCGAAACTCAGTATACGCGTTTGACGGCGAAGTCTACGCCGTTCGCTGTTAAATGCGAGGGAACTGCACTCACTGCGGTTGGGCTCAAGGCAGTGGATAATCGTTCATCCAGCAAAGTGCCAGGTATCGTTAGCTCAATAGACCAAGGCTACACTGATAACTACAACTATGGATTGGGTGTGTCGTCCAAAGGACAAAAAATAGGGGGTTATGCCGTACATGTTCAAAACTCTATTGCTGATGGGCGAACCGTCCGTACATTGACTTCCGCAGACAATGGCAATACATGGACGAACTATCGAAGCAACGCGTTGGGTCAAGGCGGCGATGTCATTGCCTGGTGGGGTGGTTCAGGAGCGCAAACACCACTTAAGGTTAATTCGGTATCGGGGAATATTCAGATTATCACCTTTATTAATAAAAAGTCCGCGCTCGATGTGGGCAGTAAAATCGAGTTGGACGGTCACGCAACCTTGGAGCTTCGTTACCTCTAGGCTCCTATTCGTACTTCCTTGATCAGATAATTCGCATCGGTGTGTGGGGGATAGCGCAGGCCTAATAGTCATCGGGTTTGATCTGATATTTATCGTTATGTTGAGAGTGCTAAAAATGAATAAGACGATGTTTGTAATGAGTGTCGCGTGCTTGGCGTCCCTTGGTTTTCATGCTCAAGCTGCTGACCTGAGTGTGAAAGGAACGATTGCCCCCGTCAGCTGCAGTTTCACGATAACCAATTCGGTTTTTGACTACGGAAGAATTGACCCGAATTCCCTGAGTCCGACGCGTTATACACAGTTGGCTAAAAAGACAACGCCTTATTCGATCAAGTGTGCCAGCAATGTCAAGACAACGGTGGCGATCAGGGCGTCGGACAATCGTGCAAGCTCTCGAATTCCCGGCATGATGCTCAGTCTTTTTGGCAGTAATTATAAAGATATTTATAACTTCGGATTGGGTGCTACGTCCCAGGGGCAAAAGATTGGTGGGTATCTGATCCACCTACGTAATTCTGTGGCGGACGGTGTAGCGGTGGGGATTGTTGGTTCCGAGAATAATGGCGGATATTGGCATACGAATAGCACCCAAGCCGTCGGCCATACCTCCAACCTTACGGCTTGGCGGGCAGGCAATGTCTACGCACCTATCAAGCTTAATACAGTGGCAGGCCAAATTGAAGTGTTGCCTGTTATCAATAAAACGTCAGAGTTAAATATGAGTAATCAGATTAATCTGGACGGTCAGGCTACTTTAGAACTGCGCTATCTATAACTAGGTGCGGAAAGGGGCCGAGCAGAGCCACGCTTTATTAAGCGGGCTTTGTGTCGGCCAATATTTCTTTCGCAAAGCCTGTGCGCACAAGTGGGTAGTGAAGTGATGGTTAAAAGATTTCTTAAATCATGCTTGTTAATAGGTTTTTTCTTGCCGGCGGTGCTGTTCGCCGACGGTATGCGTCCTGATACCACCGTCATTGTGCTACATGAGGCAGAAGGTGAAGTCAGCATTAACGTCACCAATACGGATAGCAGTCCGGCACTGCTGCACTCGGTTATCGAGGATGTCCCGGAAGATACCGAGCAACTGATTGTTGTCACCCCACCGGTCACACGCGTGGATGCAGGAGAGCGTCAGATGGTGCGGTTTCTTTCAATAGGCACCGAACCACTCAAGACCCAGCGCCTGAAGCGTGTGTCCTTCGAAGGAATTCCTCAGGCACAACCTGGTTCCGGTGCGACCATTGGTATCAGCCTTCGGCAGAACCTTCCGCTGATCCTGCATCCCAAAGGCTTGCCAAAAAACGATGCGCCTTGGGAACTACTGACCTGGCATCTTCAGGCCAACGTCTTGAGTGTGCGCAACGACAGCCCCTACGTAGTTCGCTTGGCGGCAGACGTCCGTCTTAATCCGCAACGAGTGACGGCCAGCCTTGCTCGTACCTACGTGCTGCCTGGCGAAGTGTTGCAGGTGGCCTTGGACAAGCCTGTACCCGGTGCGACCTCGGTCACCCTCGAACCCGCGACCGTCTACGGCTTCGCTGTCGATAGCTACGATGCGCTGCTCATCACGAATGCGCCGTGACCGTTCATGAACACAACCAATGGCAATTTCGGTGCAGTTCCCGACGACTTGAATCATGTACAAAAGCGTGAGGCGCTTTTCAGGCGAAGCGGGCTGAGCCTGTCGGTGTGCATGGCAATGATGGCGGTGGTGGTCACGGATGCTTCTGCCGCCCGTGTATCGAGCATCTCCGGGTTCGACTTGGAAACGCTGCAGGCGCGGGGTATCAGCCCTTCGGTTGCCCACTATTTTCGTCATGCGCCACGTTTCAGTGAGGGTGTGAGGGTCGTGGACCTGCACGTCAACGGTGAGCGGATAGGCTTGACGGATGCTCGGTTCGATAAAGAAGGTGAGCTATGCTTTACCCGTAGTTTGCTTGATCGTGGCAGCTTGCGGGTACCTTCCTCGGTGATCGACAAAAGTGTCCCCCCCGAGCAAGCCTGTCATGACTTCAAAGCCGAATACCCTGAGACAGTAACGACATTGCGCCCTGGCAACGAAGAGGTGTCGTTGGTGGTGCCTACGCAAGCGCTGCGAGACGTTCAGCGAGACTCCGGCAGCTATGCGCGCGGAGGCACGGCAGCGCTACTCAATTACGACGTCCAGGCAATCAACAGTCATTCCAGGGCGGATACCTATCGGTATCTTTCAGCCTCCACAGAGGTGGGCTTCAATTTTGGCGATTGGATTGCCCGCAGCCGCCAGCTTTATATTTCCAACGATCGCCGCACAACGGCCGAACACCTTTTCGCCTATGCACAACGGGATTTCTTGCCTTTGGCTTCGACCTTCCAGGTCGGTCAGATATCGAGCAATAACCCGGTGTTTGGGGGAGTACAACTGACGGGCGCGCAGATTTTCCCCGATGGTATTGAAAGTGGTGGCAGTCACAATGGCGTGGTAGTCGAGGGGCGAGCCCTGAGCCAATCACGGGTGGAAGTACGGCAATCCGGCGCGTTGATCTATACCACGGTCGTTCCTGAGGGGCCTTTTACGCTGACCAATCTGCCCTTGCTCAACGGCACCAGCGACCTTCAGGTCACGGTGATAGAGACTCAGGGCGGGCAGCGCAGTTTTGTCGTGCCGGCTGCTACGTTCCGCGCAGTGGTCCCCGTGAAGTCTGGATATACAGCTTCTTTGGGCAAGGTCCGCGAGGTGGAGGGGAGTGGGGCCAAAGAGCCCCTGCTGGCCATGGCCAGTGGTACGTGGGCTGTGGGCAAGGACAGCGCGGTCAGCGCAGGGGTACAAAGTACCGATAGCTACAATGCGGTAGGGCTTGCCCTGGACAGCAGCTTTTCCCAGCGCTTTTCTCTGGGGGTGCGTAACAACTTGTCCCGGGATCATTCAACAAACGTACAAGGCGCGCGCAACAGTGTGTCTGTGAGCGTCGGCCTGCCTGCGAATGTACAGATGTCCTTGAGTGCCACTGCGCAGACACCGGGCTATCGTGACGTCATCGATACAGTGACGCCTCATGTAAACGATGTGGATGGCTCGCGATTCAAGAACCACTACACCGTAGGATTCAGTTGGGCGGACCCTCAGTTGGGTGGCTTCTCAATCGGTTATAACCGGGGGGCCGATTTCAAGAGCCGGATTACCCAGAATATCTACGGCACGTGGAACAAGAGCTTCAGATATGCCAGCGTCGGTGTGACCGTGGACTCTCAGATTGGCCAGTCCAACAGTGCCGATGACCGGAACGATGACGGACTGGGTATTCGATTGCAGGTCAGTGTTCCCTTGGGCCGTGATCGGAGCCTCAGCGCATTCGCTCGACGTCAGGGAGAGCGCTCCAGTATCGGCACTGCCTATGATGAGCGTGTCGACGAGACGCTGAACTACCAGATACGCAGCGACAGAGACTTCGCAGGGCATCGTGAGCACACCCTGGGCGGCACGCTCAACGCGTCTTCTCGTTACGCGCAAGTGGGGCTGGGGCTGAATCGTGACTCGTCCAGCACCAGTTACTCCGGGCAATTGCAAGGGGCGGTGGTCGCCCATTCTGAAGGTTTCACATTGTCGCCGTATCGGGTTGAGGACACGTTTGGCGTGGTCTCGGTGGGCGAGGTTGCCGGTGCTCGTCTTACCACACCTCAAGGGCCGGTGTGGACCGACCCGTGGGGTAAGGCTGTGATCGCCAGTTTGCCGGCTTATCAGTCGAGTGTGTTGGAGTTGGAAGGCAAAAGCCTACCTCGCCAGATGGATATCAAGAACGGTACCAAGGTCCTGGAAGCGGGCCGTGGGTCCTTCAACAGGGTCGATTTCGAAGTAATCAATGTGCGCCGGGTACTGCTGCGCGCTACGGATATACACGGCAAACCATTGCCTCAGGGCGCTGCCGTGCTGGGGCCAGAAAATGCATTGCTGACCACGGTGGTTGGGGATGGGATGATTTTTCTCAGCAACGTCGACGCGCCCCAGGCCCTTAAAGTCTCTTCCAGCACAGTGTCCTGCGCGCTGCAACTCGACCTTCCGGAGCAAACCTATAATGGCAAATTCTACGAAACCGCTTCGGCGGTCTGTCGGTGAGATGGCCCGCATGAACGAGTGGCGTATCGGGTGTCTCAAAGGCTTGGGGCTGTTGTTGAGCTGCCTTTTACTGGCAGCGCCGGCAAGTGCTGCGAACTGCCGCCTGTCCCTGAGCCAGCCCATCATCGATTACGGCCTGCTTCGCCCAGGCGAACAGCTCGAAAATCGGGGTGCTTCGCTGGGAAAGCGTATGGTACGTCTGAACGTGATCTGCGTGGAGGCTGCGGTGATTGCGCTACGTTTTCAAGGCGTGCCGGCCAATGAGACTGGCTACAGGTTTGGCCGCCAGGGTTTTTTCAACCTGACGCTTCAGCATCCTCAACTCGACGGTAAACCCATCGAGTTAGCGCAATGGCACAACCCTACCGAACGGGACGCCCAGCTACGCCCAGGCCAATCTCTGGTAGTGCTGGTCGGCGGAGTTCCTGCCAGAGGCCACGCTTTTTCGGCGCAGGTGCAAGTAGACACCTGGCTATCGAGCGCAGCCACTGCTGTTGGCAATAAAACCACATACGAGGGCAATGGGCGTTTCGAGCTGGTGTCCGGTGGCTGAGTCCTCAGGCAGGTGATCCATGGCTGCCGATGAAGTTTGCCAGCTCGGCAGATTGCGGATGTGCAAACAGCACTTTCGGATCGCCCACTTCATGCACCTTACCCTGGTGCATGAACACCAGCTTATCCCCAACCTCCCGGGCAAAACGCATTTCGTGGGTCACCATGATCAGGGTCATGCCGTCTTTAGCCAGTTGGCGCACCACGCTGAGCACTTCATTGACCAACTCCGGGTCCAGGGCCGATGTGATTTCATCGCACAGCAGCACTTTGGGTGACATGGCCAGTGCGCGGGCAATGGCGACTCGCTGTTGCTGGCCACCGGACAGTCGATCAGGGAAAGCGTCGAACTTCTCGCCCAGGCCTACCCGTTCCAGCATCTGCTTTGCCAACTCCACCGCTTTGGCCTTTGGCACCTTCTGCACCACTTGCGGCGCCAGCATCACGTTCTCGCCCACGGTCAGGTGCGGGAACAGATTGAATTGCTGGAACACCATGCCGACCTTCTGCCGCAGGCTGCGCAGGTCGGCGCGGGCCGCGTCGAGGTATTCACCATCGACTTCGATGACGCCGTCGTTGATCGACTCCAGACCATTGAGGGTGCGCAGCAAGGTGGACTTGCCCGAGCCGCTGCGGCCGATGATTGCCACCACCTGGCCTTCGTCCACCGTCAGGTCGATGCCCTTGAGCACGTGGTGATCGCCGTAATACTTATGTAGGGCGGAAATTCTAAGCAGAGGCATGCAGTCTCCTTTCCAGGTAGCGCGCACTGAGGGACAAGGGGTAGCAAAGCAGGAAGTAACCGAGGGCCACCAGGCCATAGACCATGAAGGGTTCGAAGGTGGCGTTGGCGAGCATGCCGCCCGTCTTGGTCAGTTCGGTGAAGCCGATGATCGAGGTCACGGCGGTGCCTTTGACCACCTGCACCGAGAAGCCCACTGTCGGCGCGACAGCAATACGTAGCGCCTGGGGCAAGATCACGTAGCGCAGTTGTTCAAGCGGGTTGAGGGCCAGGCTGGCCGAGGCTTCCCATTGGCCGTGGGCAATTGAGTCGACGCAGCCGCGCCATATTTCAGCCAGGTAAGCGCTGGTAAACAGGGTCAACGCAATCGCCGCTGCCAGCCAGGGCGATATGTCCACGCCGAGCAGGGCAACGCCGAAAAACACCAGGAACAGCTGCATCAGCAGTGGCGTGCCCTGGAACAGTTCGATATAGGTGCGGGCAATGTTGCGTGGGAACGCTTTGCGGCTGATGCGCAGGGTCATCACCAGTAAGCCGATCAGGCCGCCGCCCACAAACGCCACTAGCGACAGCAGCAGCGTCCATTGCAGGCCGGTAAGCAGGTTGCGCACGATGTCCCAGAACGAAAAATCACTCATCGGCTGTTCCTCATGACAAACCGTCGGCCGATCCAGTTGAGCAACTGGCGAATCATCAGCGCCATGCACAGGTACACCAGGGTGGTCAGGGCATAGGTTTCAAAGGCACGGAAATTACGCGACTGGATAAAGTTGGCGGCAAAGCTCAGCTCTTCAGTCGCGATCTGCGAACACACCGCCGAGCCGAGCATCACGATGATGATCTGGCTGCTCAGGGCTGGCCACACCTTGCCCAGGGCCGGCAGCAGCACCACATGGCGAAACGCTTCAAAGCGCGTCATTGCCAGCGCCGCGGCCGCCTCCAGTTGCCCTCGAGGGATGGCCTGGATACCCGCACGGATGATCTCGGTGGAGTACGCCCCCAGGTTGATCACCATCGCCAGCACGGCGGCTTGCCATTCAGTGATTTTCAACCCCAGGGACGGTAGACCGAAGAAGATAAAGAACAGTTGCACCAGGAACGGCGTGTTGCGGATCAACTCGACATACACACCAAAGAGCCACGCGAACGGCTGGATCTTCCACGCCCTTACCACGGCGCCGACGGTTCCCAGTGCCACGCCGAGGAGGGCGCCAATGGCCGTCAGCTCAAGGGTGAACAGCGCGCCACGCAGGAGCAGGTCGGTATTGGCCAGCACCGGCACAAAGTCGAATTGATAGGCCATCGTTGAGCTCCGCGTCAGAGGTCGGCAGGCAGCGGTTCTTTGAGCCACTGCATGGCGTTTTTCTCCAGGCTACCGTCAGCCTTGGCCGCGACCAGGATCTGGTTGACCTTTTCCAACAGCGCCGGCTCGTTCTTGTTCACGCCCACGTACACCGGCGAGTCCTTGAGCTTCACCTTCAGCGCGGGTACGCGTTTGGGGTTGCGTTCGCTGATGGCCACCATGACCACGTTGCCGCTGGCGATCAGGTCGACCTGGCCGGCCAGGTAGGCGGCGATGGTGGAATTGTTGTCTTCAAAGCGCTTGATCGTGGCTTCCTTGGGCGCGACCGCTGTAAGCTCGATGTCCTCGATGGCGCCACGGGTCACGCTGATGGTCTTGCCCTTGAGGTCGTCGAGGCTGGTGATGGCGGAGTCAGGCGGCCCAAACACGGCTAGGTAGAACGGCGCGTAGGCGTTGGAGAAGTCGATGACCTTTGCGCGCTCGGGGTTCTTGCCCAGGCTGGAAATCACCAGGTCGACCTTGCCGGTGGTGAGGAACGGGATGCGGTTGGTGCTGTTCACCGGGGTCAGTTCCAGCTTGACCTTGAGTTGGTCGGCCAGCAGCTTTGCGGTGTCGATGTCCAGGCCACGGGGTTGCATGTCAGGGCCGACCGAGCCAAACGGCGGAAAGTCCTGGGGGACGGCAACCTTCAGGGTGCCACGAGCGACGATGTCATCCAGACCATTCGCCTGGGCGGGTGCCTGGCTCAGCATCAGGCTGGCAAACAGGGCAGTGAGCAGGGCGCTGTAGCGCTTGGTCATGGCAACTCTCCGAAAAAGGCGAAGGAATTTTCTGAGTTTGCCCAGTGCACAGCCCATGCCAGCACCGTTCGGATCGTCTGCAAGGCTGATGTTTATTGAGATGCACAGGTCTTACTGGTCTGAACAGTTACCAGGGTTTTCGCACCCTTTTCGAGCGCTGACAAAAAGCTGCGAGCCCCTTTGGGGCGTGGCTTGCAGCCGGCCATAAATAGTTTTACAACGGGTCACGCAGCTATCGGGAACCTGTGCTTTTTATGAATTCCATTGCCCAAGCCGTACCGGAAGCGGCCTTGCAGGCCATCCGCAAACTCATCAAGGAGCAAGGCTTCGGGCCGGGCGATGCGTTACCGTCCCAGCGCGACCTGGCCCTGCAATTGGGGGTGAGCCGGGCTTCGTTGCGTGAGGCGCTGTCATCGCTTAGCGCCTTGGGCGTGGTCAGTGTGCAGCCGGGCAAGGGCGTGTTCGTGCAGGACGTGCAAGAAGCGCCAGGGTTTGCCTGGCCCTTCGCGGCGCAGGTTACGCCGCCGGATATCTTCCAACTGCGCTACGCATTGGAGGGGTTTGCGGCGGGGTTGGCAGCAATGACACTGACCATCGAGGCGCTGGACAGCCTGGAGGATAATGTCGAAGCCATGCACAGAGTGCTCAAGGCGGGTGACTTCGAAGCGGCCGCTCGCCTGGACTTCGAATTTCACCAGTGCATTCTGCTGGCCAGCGGTAACCAGGCAATGGTGAGTATCCTCAGTGCCAGTGCCGAGGTGTTTTTGGAGAGTCAGAAACTACCGTTCATCCGGCCGGAGCGGGCCATGGAAACCTGGCAGGAACATCGCAGGATCCTGCGTGCCCTGGCCCGCCGCAACAGTACGACGGCGCAGAAAACCATGCAGGAACATATACGTAATGCTGCGTTGCGCACGGGCATTGCGTTCGTGACGCCCGTTACGTCGTGAGTGGGGTCATACCCACACTCATTCAACTTCATAGCAAGACTCAATCAGACGCGGCTTCCTGAACAGGGGAAGGGCGGCTATGATGGGCAACGTTTTTTTTGCTTACAATCCGGAGACATCCATGAGCAACGATCTTATCAAGCACGTCACCGACGCGACCTTTGAGGCCGAAGTACTCAAGGCTGCCGGCCCGGTGCTGGTTGACTACTGGGCTGAATGGTGCGGCCCTTGCAAAATGATCGCTCCGGTCCTGGACGACATTGCAACCACCTACGAAGGCAAGCTGACCGTTGCCAAGCTGAACATCGACGACAACCAGGAAACTCCGGCCAAGCATGGCGTACGTGGTATTCCTACGCTGATGCTGTTCAAGAACGGCAATGTTGAAGCGACTAAAGTGGGCGCGCTGTCGAAGTCCCAGTTGCAAGCTTTCCTCGACGCGAACATCTAAGCGTCGTCAAAAAAGCCCCGCAAATAGCGGGGCTTTTTCGTAAAGCAGGGCTAGACGCTCCGAAATCCAGGTGGTACATTCGGCCCCGCAGTGGTTTCTCCACTGCCCCCTGCAAGCCGTCGCCGACGCATTCCTTTTCGATTAGTACGCGATCCTGTCGCCTTCTCTGCGGCGCGGCCTCATTAAGCCAAAAGCTTAATTTCCCCCCTCCATAAATGATTACGTCATTCCTATATGAATCTGACTGAACTCAAGCAAAAGCCGATTACCGACCTGCTCCAATTGGCCGAAGAAATGGGCATAGAAAATATGGCCCGTTCGCGCAAGCAGGACGTGATTTTCTCCCTGCTCAAGAAGCACGCGAAAAGCGGCGAGGAAATCTCCGGTGATGGCGTGCTGGAGATCCTCCAGGACGGCTTCGGCTTCCTCCGCTCTGCAGACGCGTCCTATCTCGCCGGCCCAGACGATATCTACGTCTCGCCGAGCCAGATCCGTCGCTTCAACTTGCGCACTGGTGACACCATCGTTGGCAAGATCCGTCCTCCGAAGGAAGGCGAGCGTTACTTCGCCCTGCTCAAGGTCGACACGATCAACTTCGACCGCCCAGAGAACGCGAAAAACAAGATTCTCTTCGAGAACCTGACCCCGCTGTTCCCGACTGTGCGCATGAAGATGGAAGCCGGTAACGGCTCCACCGAAGACTTGACCGGTCGTGTGATCGATCTCTGCGCTCCGATCGGCAAAGGCCAGCGTGGCCTGATCGTCGCACCGCCGAAAGCCGGCAAGACCATCATGCTGCAGAACATCGCCGCGAACATTGCACGTAACAACCCTGAAGTTCATCTGATCGTGCTGTTGATCGATGAGCGTCCGGAAGAAGTGACCGAAATGCAGCGCACCGTGCGCGGCGAAGTGGTTGCCTCGACGTTCGATGAGCCGCCAACCCGCCACGTGCAGGTTGCCGAAATGGTGATCGAAAAGGCCAAGCGCCTGGTCGAGCACAAGAAAGACGTGGTGATCCTGCTCGATTCCATCACGCGTCTGGCCCGTGCCTACAACACCGTGATCCCGAGCTCCGGCAAGGTGCTGACCGGTGGTGTCGATGCCCACGCCCTGGAGAAACCAAAGCGTTTCTTCGGCGCTGCGCGGAACATCGAAGAAGGCGGCTCGCTGACCATTATCGCCACCGCGCTGGTTGAAACCGGCTCGAAGATGGACGAAGTGATCTACGAAGAGTTCAAGGGTACCGGCAACATGGAACTGCCTTTGGACCGCCGCATCGCTGAAAAGCGTGTGTTCCCGGCGATCAACATCAACCGCTCCGGCACCCGCCGCGAAGAGTTGCTGACCGCAGACGACGAACTGCAGCGTATGTGGATCCTGCGCAAGCTGCTGCACCCGATGGACGAAGTCGCGGCCATCGAGTTTCTGATCGACAAGCTGAAAACCACCAAGACCAACGACGAGTTCTTCCTGTCGATGAAACGCAAGTAATACAGCGTTTCAGGTCCAAAAAAATGGCGTCCTTAATGGGGCGCCATTTTTTTTGCGTCGAGATTCTGCGATTTTTGTGGCATAAGTATCCGTTAAGTAACAAAAATTGACGCGTGACTTCGCTCATCCCTTTCGTCGCAGACTGACCACATTCTTATGACCACCCTTGCTTACCGCAGAGACATCGATGGCCTGCGTGCCATTGCTGTCCTTGCAGTCGTGTTGTTCCACTTTGGTGTCCCTGGCATTACTGGCGGTTTTGTTGGCGTTGACGTCTTCTTCGTCATCTCAGGTTTCCTGATCACGTCAATTATCTGGCGTGAGCGTCAAGCTGGGCGCTTCAGCTTCATCGACTTCTGGGCTCGTCGAGCCCGGCGTATCTTGCCGGCCCTGTTTGTGATGATCGCCGCGACACTGGCAGTGGGTTGGTTTCTGTTGGCGCCCAAGGACTATGAGGAGTTAGGGCGGTCTGCGCACTATCAGGTGACCTTTACGTCGAACCTGTTGTTCTCGCGTCAGCATGGCTACTTTGATGCCTCATCCGACATCAAGCCCTTGCTGCATACCTGGTCGCTTGCAGTAGAAGAGCAGTTCTATATTTTCTTCCCATTGCTGCTGACGTTGCTTTCCAGTCGGTTGAAGCACTGGCGCCTGGCATTGTTCGCGGTACTGTTGGTGTCGTTTGGCATGAGCGTCTGGGCGGTTCAGCATGAGCCGCAGAAAGCCTTCTTCCTGTTGCACCTGCGGGCCTGGGAACTACTGGCCGGTGCAATGCTGGCGGTGCAGCCCAAGCGTGAATGGCGCGCCTCGCCGGCCTTGGCTCAAGGGGTCAGCCTGGCTTCCCTGGCATTGATCCTCATCGCTGTGCTGGGCTACGACGCGAAAACGCCGTTCCCAGGTGCGACCGCGTTGTTGCCCGTGCTGGGGGTGGTCGGGTTGATCTGGGCCAACGGTCAGCAACAGACCTGGGTCGCTCGCCTGTTGGGCACACGGATCATGGTGGGTATCGGGCTGATCTCTTATTCCTGGTACCTCTGGCACTGGCCGGTGTTCGTGTACGCCAACTATGCCGCGGTAGATGGCTTGAGCGCGCTGGAGCTGGCGGGGCTGATGCTGCTTTCGCTGGTGCTGGGCTATCTGTCCTGGCGCTTCGTGGAAACGCCGTTCCGGGAAAAGCGTTTGCTGGCTTCGCGTAAGGCGATTCTGGCGTCAGCCATGGTCGGCATTCTGGGGCTGGGCTTCACTGGCCTTGCGATACGCGAAGCTGACGGCGTGCCTTCGCGCTTGTCCGAACAGGCGTTGCGTTTTGCCCAGGCCAAGAAGTGGAGCCCTGACCTGCTGGCGTGCATGGCCGACAAAGATACGCCCGATGAACGCTTGTTCTGCCATTTCGGCCCGAAAGGCCAATCTGTTTCAGCGCTGGTATGGGGCGACAGTCACGCCACTGCGCTGATACCTGCACTTAAAGAGGGCGCTGATCGCCACGATATCAGCCTGGTCGAAGCCAGTTTTGCCGGCTGTATTCCCCTCGATGGCCTGGAGAATATTGCCCGCTGCGCGCATTTCAATCGTCGCGTCGAGAAGGCCATGTCCGAGCAGACTTTCAGCGATGTGGTGTTGGCCGCCCGCTGGAGCCTGTATGTGTACGGGCAAATGTCCGGCGACAAGGAGCATGCGCTCAAAGACCCGGGCACCGGCCAGTATGTGCGTGCCGTCGCCGAACAACGCTTTGCCCAGGGCCTGCGCGAGCGCATCCAGGGCTTGCGCGCTGCCGGGCACAAGGTCTGGCTGGTCAAGGAAGTGCCGCTGCAGGAAATCATCGTACCTTACCGTCTCAGCCGCCTGGCCATGATGAACCGCCCCGTGGACGGTGAAGGGCTCGCCGTGGCCGAGCATGTAAAGCGCCAGGCTTTTATCACGCACTTGTTTGATGAGTTGGCGGCGGCCGACAGCGGTGTCGCGGTGCTGGACCCTGCACCTTTGCTGTGTGGCACCGACGGTCTATGCCGGGTCGAACTCAATGGCCGAGCGCTGTATACCGACGATAACCACCTTTCAGACGTCGGCGCGCGACACATCGAAGCCTTCCTGGAGCCGTTGTTCAGTTCGTTGCAATCACGCGGATTGACGGCCAATTAAGCTGCCAGCCGCCCTCAGAGCAGGTAGGATGTACGCCTATTTTACGGGTGGCATGGTTAATGAAATTCAAGGATCTTCGGGATTTCGTGCAGCAACTTGAGCAGCGCGGAGAGTTGAAACGTATCCAGATGCCGATTTCTCCGGTGCTGGAAATGACTGAGATTTGCGACCGCACCTTGCGCAACAAGGGCCCGGCGCTGTTGTTCGAAAACCCGACCGGCTTCGATATTCCGGTGCTGGGCAACCTGTTCGGCACTCCCGAGCGCGTGGCCTTTGGCATGGGCGCCGAGTCCGTCAGCGAACTGCGCGAGATCGGCAAGCTGCTGGCTTTTCTCAAGGAGCCCGAGCCGCCCAAGGGCTTGAAGGACGCCTGGTCCAAGCTGCCGATCTTCCGCAAGATCATTGCCATGGCCCCTAAGGTGGTCAAGGACGCGGTGTGCCAGGAAGTGGTCATTGAGGGCGATGATGTCGACCTGGCCATGCTCCCGGTGCAAACCTGCTGGCCCGGCGACGTCGGCCCGTTGATCACCTGGGGCCTGACCGTCACCAAAGGCCCGAACAAGGACCGCCAGAACCTCGGTATCTACCGTCAGCAAGTCATTGGCCGTAACAAAGTGATCATGCGCTGGCTGAGCCACCGTGGCGGCGCCCTCGACTTCCGTGAGTGGTGCGAAAAGCATCCCGGCAAGCCGTTCCCGGTATCCGTGGCCCTGGGTGCCGACCCGGCGACCATCCTCGGCGCGGTCACGCCCGTACCTGACAGCCTCTCCGAGTACGCTTTCGCCGGTTTGTTGCGCGGTAATCGCACGGAGCTGGTGAAGTGCCGCGGTAATGACCTGCAAGTGCCGGCCACCGCCGAAATCATCCTTGAAGGCGTGATTCACCCAGGTGAAATGGCCGATGAAGGCCCCTACGGCGACCACACCGGTTACTACAACGAAGTCGACAGCTTCCCGGTGTTCACCGTCGAGCGCATCACCCATCGGGTCAAGCCTATCTACCACAGCACCTACACGGGTCGTCCGCCCGATGAGCCCGCCATCCTCGGCGTGGCGCTCAACGAAGTGTTCGTGCCGATCCTGCAAAAGCAATTCCCGGAAATCACCGACTTCTACCTGCCGCCCGAGGGCTGTTCGTACCGCATGGCCATCGTGACCATGAAGAAGTCGTATCCGGGGCATGCCAAGCGGGTAATGCTCGGTGTGTGGTCGTTTTTGCGACAGTTCATGTACACCAAGTTCGTTATCGTCACCGACGACGACATCAATGCCCGGGACTGGAACGACGTGATCTGGGCCATCACCACGCGCATGGACCCCAAGCGCGATACGGTGATGATCGACAACACGCCCATCGACTACCTCGACTTCGCGTCGCCGGTATCGGGCCTTGGCTCAAAGATGGGCCTGGATGCCACGCATAAATGGCCGGGCGAAACCACGCGTGAGTGGGGCCGGGTGATCGTCAAGGATGAAGCCGTCACTGCGCGGGTCGATGCGATCTGGAAAGAATTGGGAATAGATTGATGCGTGTAACCCTGCAACCTTCCGGTGCTGTGCTGGAGCTGGCTCCTGGCGAGCGAATCCTTGAAGGCGCACGCCGCCTGGGCTATGAGTGCCCCCAAGCCTGTCGCAATGGCGTGTGCCATGTCTGCGCGGCGTTGCTGGTGGAGGGCCGCGTACAGCAAGCCGGGGAAGTGCGCGATCATGGTGAGTTCTACACCTGTATCGCCGAGCCCCTGGAGGATTGTGTGGTGCTGTGGGATGGCGTTCTGGCGCCGGGAGAGTTGCCGTTGCGCAAATTGTCGTGCCAATTGATCGAGTGTGTGCAAGTGGGTGGCGATGTGTGGCGTGTGCGCCTGCGCGCCCCGGCTGGCAAGGCGGTGCGTTACCACGCCGGGCAATACCTGATGATCGAGCGGGACAACGGCGAAAAGTCAGCGTTTTCCCTGGCCTCGGCGCCCCATGCCGGGCGTGAGTTGGAGTTGCATGTACTGGCGCGGGAAGCCAGTGCGCGCAGCCTCATCGAGCAGTTGCAGCGTAACCAGATGGCGCGCGTCGAGCTGCCGTTTGGCGACACTCATCTGGCTGAACTGCCAGACGGACCACTGGTACTGATGGCCGCTGGCACCGGCATGGCGCAGATGAACAGCCTGATCGAGCATTGCCGCGCTTCAGGCTTCAAGCACCCGGTGCATCTGTATTGGGGCGTGCGTCTGCCGGAAGATTTCTACGAAATCGAGCATTGGGATCAATGGCGGCAATTACCCAACCTGTTCCTGCACAAAGTCGTCAGCGACCTGTGTGGCTGGGAAGGGCGCTGTGGTTTGCTGCATGAGGCAGTGTGCGAAGACATTGCCGACCTCAATAGCGTGCACGTTTACGCCAGCGGTTCGCCGGCGATGATCTACGGCACGCTGGACGCACTGGTCAACGCCGGCATGGATGCGCACCGGATGCGCGCCGACGTCTTCGCCTACGCCCCAAGGCCCTGAAGCCTTGCGCTGAATAATGTAGGAGCAGGCAAGTCAGCTCTCACAGGGGACAGTGTCGTGTCAGAAGCGCACGCCAGTTGTCACCATTGCCGCGTTGAACCCGAGCAACACCAACTCCGCCGCCACCGGCCCGTAATGCGCGCCCACCGACGGAATGATCACCGGCGCCACACCGAATCGGTTCAACGGGATCTTGTCGCGGTACTCGCCGCGATAGCCCTGAAGCAGCCCGCCGGTCAATTTTGCATACACCGGATACTCGGCCAGGTCATAGCGCTTGCCCGCATAGGCGTAGTACGAGCGCTGGCGGAACGAGTTGCGAAAAGTCACCCCGCCGTACAACAGGCCCGACGCCTCGTTGCGTTCCAGGCCGATCAAGTCCTGCTTGTTGTTGTGCTCGGGGTCGGGGGCGAAGTGCCGGGTGTAGACGCTGGTCTGGGCGTACCAGAAGCCTTTGTCGTCGTTGGCGGGTGGGGTTTCGCCCGCCAGCGCGGTGGTGGCTTGGGCCAGGAACAACAGCCCAGGCAATCTAAATTTTTTCATGGGGCGACCTCGATAGTCGATGTAATGAACGGCTAAGTGGGTCGTTATGTGCGCGCTAGTTTGACGGCATGGCGCCCGCCCAGGCTGAACCGGGGCTGACAGTAGCGGGATTAACCGTCCAGATCCTGACGAGTGGCGGCGTTGATTAATGCCCAGTGGAGCTTTTTCGCCGTACGGTTACAGCGCTGCGTTTTATTACGGTAAAGTCGCTCACAACTGGTAACACTCAGGAGGCGCACCGCATTTCGCCATGACCGCCATTGAAACCGATCTTCTGCAATTGGCTTACCCTCCGCGCCTCGATCTTGGGCCGCAACTCACACACGAACAGTTAATGAGCTCGATGCAAGCCACCATGGCGCGGCATAAGGGCGGGCCGGTGTGGCTATTTGCTTATGGTTCACTGATCTGGCGCCCTGAATGTTCATCCACCGAACGCGTACGGGCGCGGGTCCACGGTTATCACCGGGGCTTGTACCTGTGGTCCCATGAGCATCGGGGTACGCCGGAGTTGCCGGGGTTGGTGTTCGGCCTGGATCGCGGTGGTTCCTGCAGCGGATTCGCCTACCGCTTGCCGGAAGATCAGCTGGAGGCTTCGCTTTACGCCCTGTGGCAGCGCGAAATGCCTTACCCCTCTTACCGGCCGCACTGGCTCAGCTGTCGGTTACAGGATGGCAGTACCGTGCAGGCGTTGGGGTTTGTGTTGGAGCGGCATTTGCCCAGCTATGCCGGCAACTTGCCCGATATCGTGCTTAACCATGTACTGCAAAGCGCTTGCGGGCGTTACGGTACCACTCGCGATTATGTCGAGCAGACCGTGAACGCCCTGCGTAGCCACGCCATGCCAGATAAAAACCTGGAGGCGCGGCTCAAGCGTTGTGCCAAGGGTTGCCCGGGCGATTAACGCGCCGAGCTGACGCTGTTGGTGTGCCACAGCGTAGGGATCAGGAACGCGATCGCCAGTACACAGGCGCTGATCAGCAGCACGAAACCACCGTCCCAGCCGAAATGGTCAACCGTGTAGCCCATGGCCGCACTTGCCGCTACCGAACCGCCCAGATAACCGAACAGACCGGTGAAGCCCGCTGCGGTGCCGGCGGCCTTCTTCGGAGCCAGTTCCAGTGCCTGCAGGCCGATCAGCATCACCGGGCCGTAGATCAGGAAGCCGATGGAGAACAGCGCAATCATGTCGATCATCGGGTTGCCCGGCGGGTTGAGCCAGTAAACCAGGGTGGCCACTGTCACCAGAGCCATGAACACGATACCGGTCAGGCCGCGGTTGCCACGGAAGATCTTGTCCGACATCCAGCCGCACAGCAGCGTGCCCGGAATACCTGCCCATTCGTAGAAGAAGTACGCCCAGGACGACTTATCGACCGTGAAGTGCTTGGCTTCTTTCAAGTAGGTCGGCGCCCAGTCCAGTACGCCGTAGCGCAGCAGATAGACAAACACGTTGGCGAAGGCGATGTACCAGAGCATTTTGTTGCGCAGCACGTACTTGACGAAGATTTCCTTGGCGCTGAATTCGTCTTCGTGGCTGGCGTCGTAGCCTTCCGGATAGTCGTTCTTGTACTTCTCGATAGGCGGCAGGCCCACCGATTGCGGGGTGTCGCGCATGGTGATGAAGGCAAACGCCGCCACCGCCAGGGCCACGGTGGCCGGTACATAGAACGCCGCATGCCAGTCGTTGAACCACGCCATGCCCAGCAGGAACAGCGGGCCGATCAAGCCACCGCCGACGTTATGCGCCACGTTCCATACGGACACCACGCCGCCGCGCTCTTTCTGCGACCACCAGTGCACCATGGTCCGCCCACTTGGCGGCCAACCCATGCCCTGGGCCCAGCCGTTGATGAACAGCAAAATGAACATCATGGTCACGCTGGACGTTGCCCAAGGCGCGAAACCGAAAATGAACATCACCCCCGCCGAAACCAGCAGGCCGAAGGGCAGGAAGTAGCGTGGGTTAGAGCGGTCTGACACCAGGCCCATCAGGAATTTGGACAAGCCGTAGGCAATCGCGATCGCCGACATCGCCAGGCCCAGTTCACCGCGGGTGTAACCCTCGTCGATCAGGTAGGGCATGGCCAGGGAGAAGTTTTTACGCAGCAGGTAGTAACCGGCGTAACCAAAGAAAATACCCGCGAAGATCTGCCAGCGCAGCCGTCGGTAGGTACTGTCTATTTTTTCTTCAGGCAGGGGCGCCTGGTGTGCGGCAGGACGAAAGAAAGCAAACATTCAAGAGCTCCAAATTTCTTGTTTTGACTGCGGATGCGAATGTTACAGTTTCGTTACCGAAAATAGCATCGCCTCTTATCTGCAAACACAGGAAACGAGAGCAATTGCATGTTCTTTTACGAACATGTCGCCTATAGATAAGTGATGGTCGTGGTTAGGTCCTAAGACCGCGAAGTAACTACTGTGGGAGCTGGCTGGCCTGCGATGACGGTCTTTCAGCTTCATCTGTAGCAGCTGACTCACCGCTGTCGCAGGCAAGCCAGCTCCCACATGGATTGCATTTCAGGTGTGTTATCGGGTTTGGACAACTATTTTACCCACTGCCTTGCGCTGCCCCAGATCATTGATCGCCTGTGCTGCCTGTTCCAGCGGATACACCTGTGACACCAACGGCTTCAACTTGCCCTCGCCATACCAGGTGAACAACTGCTGAAAATTCGCCGCGTTATCCTGCGGCTGGCGCTGGGCAAACGAGCCCCAGAACACCCCGACCACCGCTGCGCCCTTGAGCAGCGCCAGATTCACCGGCAGTTCAGGAATACGCCCGCTGGCGAACCCCACCACCAGCAGCCGACCATTCCAGGCGATCGAACGAATGGCCTGGTCAAACAGGTCGCCACCCACCGGGTCGTAGATAACATCGGCGCCTTTGCCATCGGTCAGGCGCTTGACCTCATCCTTGAGGCTGGCTTCGCTGTAGTTGATCAACTCATCGGCGCCGGCCGCCTTGGCTACTGCGAGCTTGTCGGCGCTGCTGGCGGCGGCAATCACCCGGGCGCCCATGGCCTTGCCGATCTCCACGGCGGCCAGGCCCACGCCGCCGGACGCACCAAGCACCAGCAAGGTCTCGCCGGGTTGCAGGTTGGCGCGTTGTTTCAGCGCGTGCATGGAGGTGCCGTAGGTCATGCTGAAGGCGGCGGCGGTGTTGAAGTCCATGCTCGGCGGGATCGGCAGCACGTTATAGCCGGGCACTGCGACCTGCTCGGCAAAGCTGCCCCAGCCGGTCAACGCCATCACACGGTCGCCGACTTGCAGGTGGCTGACTTTCTCACCCACCTCGCAGACCACGCCTGCCGCTTCACCACCGGGTGAGAACGGAAAGGGCGGCTTGAACTGGTATTTGCCTTCGATGATCAGCGTATCCGGGAAATTCACCCCGGCCGCATGCACGTCCAACAGGATTTCATTCTTCTTGATCGCCGGGCTGGCGATCTCTTCCAGCACCAGGGTTTCGGCGGGGCCGAAGGCTTTGCACAGCACAGCTTTCATCGGACTATTCCTTTTGGCGTCGTGGCCGATAAGTGTAGGAGGGTACGCCCGTGGGTCAACGAGCATGCCCGCGCCTGATAAGCCCCCATAAGCTTGTGCTCAGCCTTGCTAGCGTTATGCTACCCGGCAACCGAATTCGAGGAATGAACTGTGAAAGCGTGGATCCTGTTGATGCTGGCCCTGACCTTGCCGATGGCAGCCCAGGCCGAAGAGGCCAAAGAGGGCGAGGCGCCGAAGGTCAGCTATATCAGCCTGAGCCCGCCGTTCGTGGGCAATTACGGCCTGGATGGCACGGCCAAACTCAAGGTGTACAAGGCCGACATCGCCCTGCGTGTGACCGGCACCGAAGCAGCCGCGGCGGTCAAGGCCAACGATCCGTTGATCCGCAACCAGCTGGTGGCGCTGTTTACCCAGCAGACCAGCGAGGCCATGAGTACGGTCGAAGGCAAGGAAAAGCTGCGTCAGGAAGCCCTGAAACAAACCCAGCAAGTGATGAATGACGAGACCGGCAAGCCGATGGTCGAAGACCTGCTCTTCAACAATCTGATCATCCAGTAAAGCCGGCGCTTCGCGCCATTCGCGAGGTCCTGCCAGGCTTCCTCAGGAAGCCAGGCTTTTGCGAAACCGCGCCAACGCCACCGCAAAAAATACCAGGCCAATCCCCGCCAGTGCCAGCAAGTCTGGCCACACTACGCTCAGCCCTGCATCCCTGAATAGAATCGCTGCACTCAAGCTCACAAAATGCGTCGATGGTGAGCCCTGCATCACCCACTGCAACCATTCGGGCATGCTGTCCAGCGGCGTGCTGCCGCCAGAGAGCAACAGCATCGGGATGATCACCGGGATCGCCAGCAGGCCGAACTGCGGCGTCGAGCGGGCGAGGGTGGCGAGGAAGATCCCCAGCGCGGTACTCGCAAACAGATACAGCGCCGTCACCAGCAGGAACAGGCTCAACGAACCGGCTAACGGCACGCCGAGCAAACCTTTGACCACCAGTTCCAGGGACAGCCACGTACACAACACCACCACCAGCATGTTGCTCCAGATTTTCGCCAGCATAATCTCCAGCGCGGTCAGAGGCAGCACCAGCAGGTGATCGAGAGTGCCGTGCTCGCGTTCGCGCAACAGGGCGGTGCCGGTCAACACGATGGCGAGGATGGTGATGTTGTTGACGATCTGGATCACCGCCAGGAACCAGCCGCCTTCCAGGTTGGTATTGAACAGTGCCCGGGTGGTCAGCAGGGCCGGGGCTTTGCTAGCAGCGTCGGCCTGACCGCTGTAGGTCAGCAGCTCGCGTTGAAAAATTCGCCCGATGTAACCCGCCCCCATGAATGCCTGGCTCATCGCCGTGGCATCGACGTTCACTTGCACACCCGGCTGGCGCCCCGCTAGCAGGTCGGCCTGGAAATTCGCCGGTACATTGATCACGAAGGTGTATTGGCCGCTGTCCATGACCTTGTCCATCTGGTCGTAAGGCAGTGGCGCTGGCGCCTGGAACTCTGGAGGTTGCAGGGCCTGGGCCATTTGCCGCGAGAGCGCGCTGTGGTCTTCATCGACAAAGGCCACGCTGGCGTTGTGCACGCCAATTACCGAGCCGGCTGCGGGCATATAAATCGCCACGGTAAAGGCGTAGAACAGAAACAGCAGCAACACGCTGTCGTGGCGCAGGCTGGTGAGTTCCTTGAGCCCCAGGCGCAGGATGTGAGTGAGCTTGTGCATCAAGCCTCCTGCTTCTTGAGCATCACCAGGCTCAGCCCGGTAAAACCGACGAAAAACCCGAACAACGCCAGGCATTGAGGCCACAACTGACGCAGGTCCAGGGCCTTGGTGAAGGTGCCCACCGCAATATCCAGAAAGTGCCCGGCCGGAAACAGCATGCCCATCAGCCCCGCCGCCCCCTCCAGGGACGAACGTGGCACGATCAGCCCGGAAAACTGGATGGTCGGCAGGCTGGTGATGATCATGGTGCCGAGGATCGCTGCGATCTGGGTGCGGGTGAACGCCGAGATCAGCAGGCCCATGCTCGTCGTCGCCAGCACATACAACAGGCCGCCGAAGGCCAGGGTCAGGCCGCTGCCTTTGAACGGTACACTGAACAACCAGCGGTTCATCGCCACCAGCAGCGCCAGGTTGATCAGGCTGACGGCGAGGTAGGGCGCCTGTTTGCCCAACAGGAACTCCAGGCGTGTCAGCGGCGTGGCATAGAAGTTGGTAATCGACCCCAGCTCCTTCTCGCGCACGATGCCGAGGGCGGTGAGCATGGCCGGAATGAACGCCAGGATCAGCGCCATCACGCCAGGGCCGATAGCGTTCACGCTGACCACGTCCTGGTTGTAGCGAAAGCGGGTTTCCAGTTTGGCGGCCGCCTGGTTATTCAAGGGCAGGCTACTGAGTTCAGCCAGTTGCGCAAGGTTGCTCTGGTGCACGGCCTCCACGTAGTTGCGGCTGGTTTCAGCGCGAAACGGCATGCCCCCGTCGAGCCAGGCCGCGACAGTGGGCTGGCGGCCGGCGTAGAGGTCGCGACCAAAGCCGGGCGGGATCTCCAGGGCCAGTTTGATTTCCGAGCGCTGCAGGCGCCGATGCAGTTCGTTGGCGTCGCTGATGGGGGCTCGTTCAGCGAAATAGCGCGAACTGCGAAACGCTTCCAGGTAGCTACGGCTTTGCGGGGTCTGGTCCTGGTCGTAGACGGCGAAGGCGAGGTTTTCCACGTCCAGGGATATGCCGTAGCCGAAGATCACCATCATGAACAGCGCCCCGAGCAAAGCAAAGGCCATACGTACCTTATCGCGCAGCAGTTCCTTGCCTTCGCGGCTGGCCACCGCCAACCACCGCGCCAGGCTGAAGCCGCGTTTGCTCGCGGGCGGCGCGTGGGTTTCGTTGACGGTTGCAGGGGGAGTGGTGGGTTCCGGTTCGCCCTGTGCCTGTTCCAGGCAGGTGACGAACGCGGCTTCCAGGGTGTCACCGTGGAACTGCTGTTGCAGCGCCTCGGGCGTGTCGCAGGCCAACACCTTGCCGGCATGCATCAAGGAGATGCGGTCGCAGCGCTGGGCTTCGTTCATAAAGTGGGTGGACAGGAAGATGGTCACGCCCTGTTCCCGTGACAACTCGATCAGCAATCGCCAGAAATCATCCCGCGCCGCAGGGTCGACGCCCGAGGTGGGTTCATCGAGGATCAGCACTTCCGGGCGATGCAGCACCGCAACCGCCAAGGACAAACGCTGGCGCAGGCCAAGGGGTAACTCGCCGGAGGGCTGTTCGGCCACTTCACCAAGGTCGAAACGTTGGATCAGTTCATCAATGCGCGGGCCGCTGTCGGCCTTGGGCAAGTCGAACAGTTGCGCATGCAGCACCAAGTTCTGGCGCACGCTCAGCTCGCCATACAGCGAGAAGCTCTGCGACATGAAGCCTACGCGTTTGCGGGTCGCCAGGTCCTTGGCGTCCACCGGTTTGCCCAGCAGGATTGCATTGCCCTCGGTGGCCGGCATCAGCCCGGTCAGGACTTTCATGGTGGTGGTCTTGCCGCAGCCGTTGGAACCGAGGAAGCCGAAGATCTCGCCGCGGCCAATGGCAAAGCTGACGTTGTTCACCGCAGTGAAATCGCCAAAGCGCAGGGTCAGGTTGTGGGCTTGGATGGCGATATCGGCGTTGCCGCCTGTACGCGGTGGAATGACCAGTGGTTGGTTGTTGTGGGCACTGTCGCCCTGGAAGTGGGTGAAGGCTTCATCCAGTTTGCCGCTGGGCGTGATCGTCGCCAGTTCGCGGCTCAGCCCATCGGCGATTAACCTGCCACGGTCGAGCATCAGGCAATGCTCAAATTGCTCGGCCTCTTCCATGTAGGCGGTGGCCACCAGCAGTGTCAGTTGCGGGCGCTCACTGCGTACGCTGTCTACCAGCTCCCAGAAACGCCTGCGTGACAGTGGGTCGACGCCGGTGGTGGGCTCGTCGAGGATCAACAGGTCCGGATCATGGATCAGTGCGCAGCACAGGCCGAGCTTCTGTTTCATGCCGCCGGAGAGCTTGCCTGCCGGGCGCTCGGCAAAGCGTGCAAGGTCGGTGGCGAGCAGCAGGTTGTGCATGCGCTGGTCGCAATCGGCTTTCGACAGGCCGAACAAAGTAGCGAAGAAACGGATGTTCTCGCTGATGGACAGCTCGGGGTATAGGTTGCCGCCCAGGCCCTGAGGCATAAAGGCGATGCGCGGGTACAGGCTGTTGCGGTGGCGACGGTCTTGGATGGAACCGCCGAGCACCTGCAACTGGCCGTCCTGCAGTTTTTTAACCCCCGCGATCAAACCCAGCAGGCTCGACTTGCCGGCGCCGTCCGGGCCGATCAACCCGCAGCGGGTACCGGCCGGCAGGCTGAAGGCAATGTCGAGCAGTGCATGTTGCTTGCCGTAGCGGTGGTTGATCCCCGTGGCGTGCAGCGCCAAGCCGCTCATTGCAGGTTGGCCGGCCAGTCGACATCGGCCGTGCGTACATAGCCCGCGCCGGGCATGCCCGGTTTGGCTTGTGGCACGGCGCTTGGCTGAGTCAGGCGCAATTTGACGCGGAACACCAGTTTCTGCCGCTCATCGCGGGTTTCGACTTCCTTGGGAGTGAACTGGGATTTGGCCGCGACAAAACTGATTCTGGCCGGCAGCGCTTGCTGGGGCAGGGCGTCGAGCAGGATACGCGCTTCACTGCCGACGGTCAGACGGCCGGTAACGGAGGCGGGCAGGTAGAGATTCATGTACTGGTCATTGGGGTCAATCAGCAGCAACACGCGCCCGCCCGCGCCGAGCACTTCGCCCGGCTCGGCCAGGCGCAATTGGATGATACCGTCGATGGGCGCTCGCAGGCTGCTGTCGTCGATTTCACTGGTGAGCTGGGCCACTTGGGCCTGGGCCGCGCCGATGGCGGCCTTCACCGCGTTGACCTGGGCTTGGGCGGCGATCACTGCCGCGTTGCCGGTGTTCTGGCGCGCTTGCTGCTGGTCGATCAATTGGCTGCTGGCGAAGCCGCGCCGGTACAGCTCTTGGGTACGCTTGAGTTCCTGGCTGGCCAGCAGTTGCTCGCTTTGGCGCAATTGCACGTTGGCTTGGGCGGCGGCGAAGTTTTCCTTGGCGCGCAACACCTCTGCTTCGGCCTGGGCGCGTTGGGCTTGCAGGGTGCGGGTGTCCATGCGCGCCAGCAACTGGCCCTTGAGCACTTTGTCGCCTTCATCCACGTGCACTTCGGCCAGGCGCCCGGGAATCTTGGCGGCGATCTGCACTTCGGTGGATTCCAGGCGCCCATTGCCCATGCTCAAGCCTTCGGGCAGGCGGTCCTGGGTCGAACGCCAGTAACCAAAGGCCCCGGCCCCCAGCAACAGGACGATCAGGGCGATGGCGAACAGACGGGACGTATGGTGGTTCGTAGACATGGCTGCATCCTGCGGCGTTAGCGTCCCAGTGTGATGGGTTTAGCCCATGGGGGGGTTGATATCGGTCAGTTAAAGCAGAGAAAGGATGGCCGCCCATTGTTCAGGCGTGACTGCCATGACAGAAAGCCGGCTGCCCTTTTGCACCAGCGGCATTTCAGCCAGTGCAGTTTGCTGCTTCAGATAGCCAAGGCTTAGCACCTTGGGGAAGGTCTGCGCATGGGCGACATCGATCGCGCTCCACGGGTTTTTCTCCGGGGTGGCCTTGGCGTCGAAATAGTGGCTTTCTGGTTCCAGTGCGGTGGGGTCCGGGTAGGCGGCGCGGATAATTTTGCCGGTGCCGGCAATCCCAGGCTCCGGGCAACTGGAGTGATAGAAGAAAAACTCGTCGCCCACGGCCATGGCACGCAAAAAGTTGCGGGCCTGATAGTTGCGTACCCCGTCCCAGCGCGCTTCGCCGAGCTTTTCCAGGCCGTTGATGGAGAGTTCGTCGGGCTCGGATTTCATCAGCCAGTAGGCCATTGTTGGGCTCCTGAAAAAGGCATTGGGCAAGTTGTCGGGCAATTGCATGACAAACCGACAGTCGGTTGGCGTCAAGGTTTGCGTGTTGGTTCACGTTACCGCAGAATGCGCGCTTTTAAGCTTGACGCAGCTGCAACGGACTACTTTGGAACGTTGTTGTCATCGTGTACGAGGTGCCTGAAAGGGGGGCAATCGATGCAACGTAAGCCGGATTTACTATGGATTTTGGTTATTTTGTTTGGTCTGGGCGTCGTGACCACCGGTTATGCCCAGAGCCTGTGGTCGAACAAGACCGATGCACCGGTTGAACTGGCTCAGCAGCAGCCACAACCGTTCAAGCGTTAACTCAAGCATTCACTAAGGCGCCGCTGTTTCCAGTGGCGTTTGCGCGACATACCACTGCTTATCAGTCACCGTACCCGCCAACGGCACATCCCAGCTTGCCTGCGCCAGGCGTTCGACTTTCTGGCATTCATGGGCCAGCCCCAGCAGCGTTGGCTTGCGCCAGCTCTGGCGGCGGGCAAGATAAGCCAGGCTGCGATCGTAGAACCCGCCGCCCATGCCCAGGCGCCCGCCCACATCATCGAACCCCACCAACGGCAACAACACCAGGTCCAGCGCCCAGACCTGGCGCTGGTGATGGGCATTGACCCGTGGCTCAAGAATGCGAAAGCGGTTGGGCAACAACTTATCCCCAGGACGTACGCGCTGGAACACCATCTTGGTGCGCGGCCAGGCGCTGAGCACCGGCAGGTAAGTGGCTTTGCCGCGGCGCTGGGCCGCACGCAGCAGCAGGCGCGGATCGATTTCACCGTCCGTGGGCAGATATAAAGAGATATGTTTGGCCCGGCGAAACAGCGGGTGCTGTGCCAGTTGTCGGTACAGACCCTGAGCGGCCTGGCGCTGCTCGCTTGGCGTGAGGGCGCGGCGGGCCTTGCGCAACATGCGTCGAAGTTGCGGACGAGATAGCGGCGCAGGTTCGGTCATGATTTTCGGCTCATAAAACAATGCCAGTCCGGGGACTGGCATTGAGTTTGGGAATTCAGGCTCCCCGACAGAGCCGCTGTCGACTTAGCCCTTGAACCCGAAAGTTCAAGGTGGAAGAAGCAGTAGGCTTTAAGGCTTTCCGTCTAGCGGACATGCACACCAGCCCAACGTGCAACTTCCAGGGTAGTGCGAATCGGCTCAGGGACATCGCCGACTGGCAAACACGCCAGGGAGTGGGGCGAGTATACCTTAAACCCGCTCGGCAATCAGCCCTTGGGTGTGTCTGAATCGGTGGAAAGCGCCAGATCCACGCGATCGAGCAGGTCACGCACCTGCTCGCGCGTCGAGCCACTTGCCTGTACGTCAGGGCGCTCCTGCTTATGCAGCAGGTCGTGGGTGATATTCAGCGCGGCCATCACAGCGATGCGGTCGGCGCCGATCACTTTGCCGCTGCTGCGGATTTCGCGCATCTTGCCGTCCAGGTAGCGGGCAGCGCTCACCAGGTTGCTGCGTTCTTCCTGGGGGCAGATGATCGAATATTCTTTGTCGAGGATCTGCACGGTAACGCTATTGCTTGAACTCATGAGTCTTGCTCCAGGGCCTTCAGGCGCGAAATCATAGATTCGACCTTACGCCGGGCGATTTCGTTTTTTTCAATGAGGTGAGCGCGTTCCTCGCGCCAGGTCTTTTCCTGAGCTAATAGGAGTCCGTTTTGACTCTTAAGTTGCTCGACCCGATCAATTAGCAGTTCGAGTCTGGCCATCAGCGCTTGCAGGTCGGTGTCTTCCATTGGGTTCCACTGGATTTGTCTGATGAATGGCAACTGCAGGATAAACGATCTGACGCCCTCGATAGTCTTGGTACGTCTGCCGGTGCTAGGATACAGCGCTCCATTCTAGACATTGCGCCGTCTGGCGCCTAGCTCACCATGCCCATTCAGAACTCCCCGTACGATGCTTTTTCCAAACTGCTGAGCACCAGCGGCCATCCATGCTCGCCTGCTGAACTGCACGGCGTGCTGTTGGGCCGCAGTTGCACCGGTGTCGGCTTTGATGCCGACAACTGGCTGGCCGATGTGGCCGAGCTGCTGGAAACCGAACCCACCGAGAACGTGCGCAATGCGTTGATCGGCCTGCAAGAGATGGTCAAGGGCGAGTTGACCGGTGACGACGTCACCGTGGTCCTGCTGCTGCCGACCGATGACGCGCCGCTCACCGAGCGCGCTGCTGCCCTGGGCCAGTGGTGCCAGGGTTTCCTCCACGGTTTCGGCGTGAATGCCGGCGGCCTGGAGCTGAGCACCGACGCCAAGGAAGTGCTGCAGGACCTGGCGGCCATCTCACAGGTGCAAGATGCCCTGGAAGAGTCCGAAGATGGCGAAGGCGACTACATGGAAGTCATGGAATACCTGCGCGTCGCGCCGTTGCTGCTGTTCACCGAGACCCGCAAGTCCGCTGAGCCCGCTGCTCCCAAGCCGTCGTTGCACTGAGAAAGGAAGCCCATCTGCCCATGATTCATATCCCCAAAGCGGAATACACCCGTCGCCGCAAGGCGCTCATGGCGCAGATGGAACCCAACAGCATCGCGATCCTGCCGGCCGCCGCCGTGGCCATCCGCAACCGCGATGTCGAGCATGTTTACCGCCAGGACAGCGATTTCCAGTACCTGAGCGGTTTCCCCGAGCCCGAAGCGGTGATCGTGCTGATGCCCGGTCGCCAACACGGCGAGTACGTGCTGTTCTGCCGCGAGCGCAATGCCGAGCGCGAATTGTGGGACGGCCTGCGTGCGGGCACCGAGGGCGCGATTCGCGACTTTGGCGCGGATGACGCCTTCCCCATTACCGATATCGACGACATCCTGCCCGGCCTGATCGAAGGTCGCGACCGCGTGTACTCGGCCATGGGCAGCAATGCCGAGTTCGACCGGCACGTGATGGAGTGGATCAACGTGATCCGTTCCAAAGCGCACCTGGGCGCCCAGCCGCCGAACGAATTCGTTGCCCTGGATCATTTGCTCCACGATATGCGCCTGTATAAATCGGCGGCAGAAGTGAAGGTGATGCGCGAGGCAGCGCGAATTTCCTGTGCGGCCCATGTGCGGGCGATGCAGGCCAGCCGTGCCGGCCTGCATGAGTTCAGCCTGGAAGCCGAGCTGGATTACGAGTTTCGCAAAGGCGGCGCGAAGATGCCGGCCTATGGCTCCATCGTCGCTGCTGGGCGCAACAGCTGCATCCTGCATTACCAGCAGAATGATGCGGTGCTCAAGGACGGCGATCTGGTGCTGATCGACGCCGGGTGTGAGATCGATTGCTACGCCAGCGATATCACCCGTACCTGGCCGGTCAACGGCAAGTTTTCGCCGGAGCAGAAGGCGATCTACGAGATTGTGCTGGCCTCCCAGGAAGCCGCCTTCAAGCAGATCGCACCGAACAAGCATTGGAACCAGGCCCATGAGGCGACCGTGCAGGTCATCACCGCCGGCCTGGTGAAGCTGGGGTTGTTGCAAGGTGACGTTGACGAGTTGATCGCCAGCGAAGCCTACCGCGCCTTCTACATGCACCGTGCCGGCCACTGGCTGGGCATGGATGTGCATGATGTGGGCGAGTACAAAGTGGGCGGTGAATGGCGCGTGTTGGAAGTGGGCATGGCCTTGACCGTGGAGCCGGGCATCTATATTTCCCCGGACAACCAGAACGTGGCAAAAAAATGGCGTGGCATTGGCGTGCGCATCGAGGACGACGTGGTAGTGACCAAGCAAGGCTGTGAAATCCTGACTGGCGGCGTGCCCAAGACCGTTGCCGAGATCGAAGCGTTGATGGCGGCTGCCCGATGAGCCGGGTCAACCTGGCGATTATCGGCGGTGGCCTGGTGGGCGCCAGCCTGGCCCTGGCGTTGCAAGCGGGGGCCAAGGCGCGGGGTTGGAAGATCGTGCTGATCGAGCCCTTTGCACCGGGCGACAGCTACCAACCGAGCTACGATGCGCGCTCTTCCGCGCTGTCGTTTGGCGCGCGCCAGATTTACCAGCGGCTGGGCCTGTGGCAAGCCATTTCCCGACGTGCAGAGCCGATCAAGCAGATCCACGTGTCGGACCGTGGGCGTTTCTCCACCGCGCGTCTGTCTGCGATGGAGGAGGGCGTGCCGGCCCTGGGTTATGTGGTAGAAAACGCCTGGCTCGGCCAATGCCTGTGGCAAGGCTTGGACAAGGACGTGGTGAGCTGGCGCTGCCCGGCGGAAGTCACGCGCATGGAGCCGCTGCCCGATGGCTATCGCCTGACCCTCAACGATGAAACCGTGCTGGAATGCGACCTTGCGGTACTGGCCGATGGCGGCCGTTCCGGCTTGCGTGAGCAACTGGGCATTGGCGTGAAAACCCGGCCCTACAACCAGAGCGCCCTGATCGCCAACATCACCCCGAGCGAAGCCCACAATGGCGAGGCGTTCGAGCGTTTTACCGATGACGGCCCCATGGCCTTGCTGCCGCTGCCGGACAACCGTTGCGCGCTGGTCTGGACCCGCATCGGCATGGACGCCCAGCGCCTGGCCAGCCTTGACGAGCGTAGCTTCCTGAGCGAACTGCAGGGTGTGTTCGGGTATCGCCTGGGCACCCTCAAGCAAGTGGGCGCCCGCCACCTATACCCGTTGACCCTGGTGGAAGCCGAAGAGCAAGTGCGCTCGCACCTGGCGGTCCTCGGCAATGCTGCCCATAGCCTGCACCCGATTGCCGGGCAGGGGTTCAACCTGTCTCTGCGCGATGCCAATGCCTTGGCCGAAGCGCTGCTGGCCGGGCCTGCTGTGCCGGGTGACCTGGCGACTTTGCAAGGCTATCGCGAGCGCCAGCGCCTGGACCAGCAACTCACCGTAGGCTTCTCCGACCAGGTCACGCGCCTGTTTGGCAGTGCCCAACCGTTGGTGGCGCTGGGCCGCAATATGGGCTTGCTCGGCCTCGACCTGTTGCCACCGGCCAAACGCTGGTTCGCCCGCCAGGCCATGGGCCTGGGTACGCGTTCCGATGCGTAAGTGGCTAACCCAACGCGTGGGCAAGGCGCGCCTGTTGCGCTGGTTCCTCACCCTGTACCCGCCGTATCTCGGCGCCGGGGTGCGGGTGCAAGCATTGAGTGCCGATTTTCGGCATGCCAAGGTGCGCATGGGCCTGGGTTGGTACAACCGCAATTACGTCGGTACGCAATTTGGCGGCAGCCTGTATTCGATGGTCGATCCGTTCTATATGTTGCTGTTGATGGAGAACCTGGGGCGCGACTACATCGTGTGGGACAAGGCCGCGAGTATCGACTTCATCTCGCCGGGCAAAGGCCCGGTGTATGCCGAATTCTCCATCGACGACGCTTTGCTCGATGAAATCCGGCGCCAGACCGCAGGTGGCGAGAAATATCTGCCCCACCTCAAGGTCGAGATTCATGACGGCTCCGGCACTCTGGTGGCGCGGGTCGACAAAACCCTTTATGTGCGGCGCAAGTCGCCAGCGAGACAGGCTTGAATATGGACATGCGCGCAGATGTGCTGATTGTCGGGGCCGGAATGGTCGGAAGCGCCCTGGCGCTGGCGTTGCAGGGCAGTGGCCTGCAGGTGCTGCTGCTCGACGGCAGCCCGTTGAGCGTCAAGCCGTTTGAGCCGGCGGCGGCGTTTGAACCACGGGTGAGTGCGTTGTCGGCGGCCAGCCAGCGCATTCTTGAGCGCCTGGGCGTGTGGGACGGCATCGTAGAGCGGCGTGCCAGCCCCTATGGCGAAATGCAGGTATGGGACGGCAGCGGTACCGGGCAGATCCACTTCTCGGCGGCCAGTGTGCATGCGGAGGTGCTTGGGCATATCGTCGAGAACCGCGTGGTGCAGGATGCCTTGCTTGATCGCCTGCATGACTGCGACCTCGGCCTGCTGGCCAATGCGCGCCTGGAACAGATGCGCCGATCCGGCGATGACTGGTTGTTGACCCTGGCCGACGGCCGCAAGCTGCGCGCGCCGCTGGTGGTGGCAGCCGACGGTGCCAACTCCGCTGTACGCCGCCTGACCGGTACACCTACCCGCGAATGGGATTACCTGCACAACGCCATCGTCACCAGCGTGCGCAGCAGCCAGCCGCACCAGCGCACCGCGTGGCAACGTTTCACCGACACCGGCCCGCTGGCGTTCCTGCCGCTGGTGCGCGATGGGCAGGAAGACTGGTGCTCGATTGTCTGGTCGACCACGCCCGCGGAGTCCGAGCGCTTGATGGCGCTGGATGATGAACGCTTCTGTCGGGAACTGGAACGTGCCTTCGAGGGGCGCTTGGGCACTGTGGTCAGTGCCGACCCGCGTGTGTGCGTACCGTTGCGCCAGCGCCATGCCAAACGTTATGTGGCCGAAGGCCTGGCGTTGATCGGCGACGCCGCCCACGTCATTCACCCGTTGGCGGGGCAGGGCGTCAACCTGGGTTTCCTCGATGCAGCCGTGCTGGCCGAAGTGCTGTTGGCGGCGACCGAGCGCGGCGAGCGCTTGGCCGATGTGAAAGTGCTGAGCCGTTACGAGCGGCGCCGCATGCCCCATAACCTGGCGCTGATGGCGGCGATGGAAGGCTTTGAGCGCTTGTTCCAGGCCGATCAACTGCCGCTGCGCTGGTTGCGCAACGCGGGTTTGAAAATCGTCGACCAGATGCCCGAAGCCAAAGCCGTGTTTGTGCGCCAGGCACTGGGATTGACTGGCGATCTCCCCGAACTCGCCAAACCCTGAACTGAAATGCGTCCGTTCGGGCTTGTGTGGGAGCGGGCTTGCTCGCGAATGCAGTGGTTCAGTTGATATTTCTATAACTGACACTCCGTTTTCGCGAGCAAGCCCGCTCCCACAAAGGTGAATAAAAGCACCTGCAACATCTGGTAACGCCTCAACCAAGCGTTACCAAATGTGAGTCCTTATCATTTGCCCTCCATTTGCAAATGAGAGACCGCACCCATGTTGGCACCCAAGCGCCTCCTGACTGCCCTGGCACTCACCCTGATCGGCAGCACCACCGTGCAGGCGGCCGACGAAGTCGTGGTCTACTCCTCGCGTATCGACGAACTGATCAAGCCCGTCTTCGACGCCTATACCAAAAAGACCGGCGTACAGGTCAAGTTCATCACCGACAAGGAAGCCCCGTTGATGCAGCGCATCAAGGCAGAGGGCGAGAACGCCACCGCCGACCTGCTGCTCACCGTTGACGCCGGTAACCTCTGGCAGGCCGAGCAGATGGGCATCCTGCAACCGTTCACCTCTCCTGTCATCGACAAGAACATTCCTCTGCAATATCGCTCATCGGCCCACGCCTGGACCGGTTTGAGCCTGCGTGCGCGAACGATCGCCTATTCCACCGACCGGGTAAAACCGGGCGACCTGACCACCTACGAAGCCCTGGCCGACAAGCAGTGGGAAGGCCGCCTGTGCCTGCGCACGGCGAAAAAAGTCTACAACCAGTCGCTGACCGCCACGTTGATCGAAACCCATGGCGCGGCCAAGACCGAAGAAATCATCAAGGGTTGGGTGAATAACCTCTCCACTGACGTGTTCTCCGATGACATCGCCGTGCTGGAGGCCATCAACGCCGGGCAATGCGACGTGGGTATCGTCAATACCTATTACTACGGTCGCCTGCACAAGCAGAAGCCAGAGCTGGCGGTGAAGTTGTTCTGGCCGAACCAGGGCGACCGCGGCGTGCATGTGAATCTCTCCGGCATCGGCCTGACCCAGCACGCACCGCACCCGGAAGCGGCCAAGGCGCTGGTGGAGTGGATGACCACGCCTGAGGCACAGAAGATCTTCGCCGACGTCAACCAGGAGTTCCCTGCCAACCCAGCGGTACCGCCATCGGCGGAAGTGGCGACCTGGGGCAAGTTCGTGGCCGATACCTTGCCAGTGGAAGTGGCAGGCAAGCGCCAGGCCGAAGCGATTCGCCTGATGGATCGCGCTGGCTGGAACTGAAGCTGCGCCGCTTAACTGTGGGAGCTGGCTTGCCCGCGATTGCATCACTTCGGTATCACTGATACACCGAGGTGCTTGTATCGCAGGCAAGCCAGCTCCCACATTGGTTAGTGGCCGCTTCAACATCTTTATTTTTCTGAGAGCTTTTCCTTGGCCCACCCCGCCCAACGTCGCTGGTACCTACCGGTTTTCAGCGTCGCCGCCCTGGTGCTGTTGCCGCTGAGCGTGCTGCTGCTGTCCTGGCAAAGCATTGACCCACAGATCTGGTCGCACCTTTGGGACACTCAGATGCCCCGCTTGCTGGGCAACACCTTGACCCTGGTGCTCGGTGTCGGCCTGGGCGTGACGCTGCTCGGCGTCAGCCTGGCCTGGCTGACCAGCCTGTGCGAGTTCCCCGGGCGGCGCTGGCTCGATTGGGCACTGATGTTGCCCTTTGCAATCCCTGCCTATGTGCTGGCCTTCGTGTTTGTGGGCCTGCTGGATTTCGCCGGCCCGGTGCAAACCCTGCTGCGCGAGTGGTTCGGCACCGGGCTGCGTTTGCCGCGGGTACGCTCTACCAGCGGCGTGGTCATTGTGTTGGTGCTGGTGTTCTATCCCTATGTCTACCTGCTGGCGCGCAGCGCGTTCCTGGCCCAGGGCAAAGGCTTGATGGAAGCGGCGCGGGTGCTGGGGCAATCGCCATGGCAAGCGTTCTGGCGCGTGGCATTGCCAATGGCGCGACCAGCAATTGGTGCCGGTGTGGCCTTGGCGCTGATGGAGACGCTCGCGGATTTTGGCGCGGTCTCGGTGTTCAATTTCGACACCTTTACCACCGCAATCTATAAAACCTGGTACGGCTTTTTCAGCCTGTCCAGTGCCGCGCAACTGGCCAGCCTGCTGCTGCTGGTAGTGATGCTGGTGCTGTATGGCGAGCGACGTGCGCGCGGGGCCAGCCGACCGAGCAATGAGCGCCCACGGGGCAAGGCGTTGTACCACCTGCGCGGGTTCAAAGCCGTGGCGGCCAGCGCTTGGTGCAGCCTGGTCTTCGCCTGTGCGTTCGTGATTCCGATGCTGCAACTGGTGGCGTGGTTCTGGCAGCGTGGCCGCTTCGACCTGGATGAACGTTACACCGGGCTGATCGTGCATACCCTTTACCTGGGCGGTATCGCAGCGCTGATCACGGTCAGCGTGGCGCTGATACTGGCCTTTGCCAACCGTCTGGCGCCCACCCGGGCGATTCGCTCCGGTATCAGCCTGGCCAATGTCGGCTATGCCTTGCCAGGCTCGGTGCTGGCGGTGTCGATCATGCTGGCGTTCAGTTACCTGGACCGCGAGTTGGTGGTGCCGCTCTCCGGATGGCTGGGCGGGGCGGGCAAGCCTTTGCTGCTGGGCAGCCTGTCGGCACTGGTGCTGGCGTACCTGGTGCGGTTCCTGGCGGTGGCCTACGGGCCGCTGGAAAACAGCCTGGCGCGAATCCGTCCGTCACTGCCCGAAGCGGCACGCAGCCTTGGCGTGAGCGGCCCACGACTGTTTTGCAAAGTGTATCTGCCGTTATTGCTGCCGGGCACGTTGAGCGCAGCGCTGCTGGTGTTTGTGGATGTGCTCAAGGAAATGCCCGCCACCTTGCTGATGCGCCCGTTTGGTTGGGACACCCTGGCGGTCCGCATCTTTGAAATGACCAGTGAAGGCGAATGGGCGCGGGCGTCTTTGCCGGCGCTGACCCTTGTGCTGGTTGGCTTGTTGCCGGTCATCGGGCTGATTCGTCGCTCGGCTCGGCAAATCGGTTAGGTGCCAGTCCTACGGCTTGAGGCTACAATGCGCGGCATTCGGTGCGCTCCGTCTTTCGGATCGACCTGCTGTATGTGGCTGCGGGCCTTGTAGTACAAGGTGTTCGGCGCAAGTGGCAGCTCTGCGCGCCTTCGCCAAGCCCGGAAGGAGAAACCCATGGGACAGCGTACGCCTCTGTATGACCTGCATCTCGCCCTCGGCGCGAAAATGGTCGATTTTGGCGGTTGGGATATGCCTTTGCATTACGGCTCGCAAGTTGAAGAACACCACCAGGTGCGGCGCGACTGCGGGGTCTTCGATGTATCTCATATGACCGTAATCGATGTCACCGGCCCCCAGGCCAAGGAATGGCTCCAGTACCTGCTGGCCAATGATGTCGACCGACTGCACGGCTGTGGCCGTGCGTTATACAGCGCCATGCTCAACGAGCAGGGCGGGGTAGTGGACGACATGATCGTCTACCGCACCGAAGCCGGTTACCGCCTGGTGGTCAACGCCGCCACCCGCGACCAGGACATGGCCTGGATGCAGGAGCAACTGGGCACCTACTCAGTGCAACTGCATGAACGGTCAGAGTTGGCCATGCTCGCCATCCAAGGCCCACACGCCCGGCAGAAAATCGCCGAACTGGTGACCCAGTCCCGTGGCACCCTGATCCATCAGCTCAAACCGTTCGAAGGCCGGGCCGACGGCGACTGGTTCATCGCCCGCACCGGCTATACCGGCGAAGACGGCCTCGAAATCGTGTTGCCGGCCGATCAGGCACCGGGCTTTTTCAACGATCTGGTGGGCGCGGGCATTTCCCCCATCGGCCTCGGTGCGCGCGACACCTTGCGCCTTGAGGCCGGCATGAACCTGTATGGCCAGGATATTCACCAGGCCGTCTCGCCCCTGGCGGCCAACATGTCCTGGAGCATCGCCTGGGAACCTCTCGAGCGTCATTTCATTGGCCGCGCTGCGCTGGAAGCAGAAAAAGCGGCCGGCGTGCAGTTCAAACTGGTGGGGCTCGTCCTCGAAGAGCGTGGCGTGCTACGTGCTCATCAGGTGGTTCGTATCGCCAATGTTGGCGAAGGAGAGATCACCAGTGGTAGTTTCTCGCCTACGCTAAGCAAATCCATTGCGCTGGCGCGTGTGCCGACGGCGACTGCCGACCGGGCCGAAGTGGAAATCCGCGGCAAGTGGTATCCGGTTCGAGTGGTCAAGCCGACCTTCGTGCGTCATGGCAAAACCCTGATCTAACCAATTCCGGCAGGCCAATGGCCGCTGACATTTCATCTTGAGGACACAGACTATGAGCAATATCCCTGCCGACCTGCGTTTTGCCGAAAGTCACGAATGGGCCCGTCTGGAAGCTGACGGCACCGTGACCGTCGGGATCTCCGACCATGCACAGGAAGCTTTGGGTGATGTGGTGTTTGTTGAACTGACCGAAGTGGGCAAGGTGTTTGCCGCTGAAGACCAGGCGGGGGTGGTGGAGTCGGTCAAGGCCGCCTCGGACATCTACTCGCCGATTGCGGGCGAAGTGATTGCTGTCAACGACGAGTTGGGTGGCAATCCTGAACTGTTGAACTCTGACCCTTACGGCGCCTGGATCTTCAAGCTCAAGCCAAGCGACAAGGCCGAGCTGGACAATCTGCTGGATGCCGCCGGCTACAAAGCCGCCATCGGCGAATAAACCCCATAGTTACAACGACACAAATCAATGTGGGAGCTGGCTTGCCTGCGATTGGGTCACCCGGGTATCACCGATACACCGAGGTGCCAGCATCGCAGGCAAGCCAGCTCCCACAGTTGATTGGGGGGTGTCTGCTGGTTGTGATCAGGCTCTTTTCAATACGGCTTTAACCGCCGCTACAGCCCGCTCCACATCCGCCTCTGTCATCGCCGTGAACATCGGCAACGACACGATCAAACGCCCAACACGCTCCGCCACCGGGAACATGCCTTCCTTGAAACCCTGTGCCCGATACAGGCTCAGCAGGTGGATCGGCGGGTAGTGATAGCCGATACCCACGCCGTGGGCCTGCATCTGTTCCATGAACGTGGCGCGGGCTGGCAGGCCATCCTGGCGCTCCGGCAATACCAGTTGGAACAGGTGCCAGTTGCTGTTTTCGAAGTCGGCCGGCGGCAGTTGCGCACCGTATTGGGCTTCGAAATCGCTGCCAAAGCATTTGAAGTAGTGCCGTGCCAGGTTCTGACGATGGGCGGTGATCTTCTCGATGTGCGCAAATTGCCCCAGGCCGATGGCGGCGGCAATGTCGGTCATGTTGAACTTGCCACCCAGCACATCCACATCCAGGCCATCGAAGCCGCTGCGGGTGACGCCTTGCAGGCGGTACTTCTCTGCCAGACGGGCCTCCTCGGCATTATTCAACACCAGGCAGCCGCCTTCGGACGACGTGATGTTCTTGTTCGCCTGGAAGCTGAAGGACACGAAGTCGCCGGTTGCGCCGATGCGTTCTCCATCCCAGCTGGACCCCAGGGCCTGGGCAGCATCTTCGACAATACGCAGGTTGTACTTGTTGGCCAGCGCGTAGAGCATCGGCATATCCAGGGGCAAGCCGGCCAGGTAGACCGGGATGATCGCCTTGGTGCGCGGGGTAATGGCAGCTTCTACCTGGGCCAGGTCGATATTGCGTGTCACCGGGTCGATGTCGGCAAAGACGGGAGTGGCGCCGACTTCGAGAATCACGTTAGCCGTGGCAACCCAGGAAATTGGGGTGGTGATGACTTCATCCCCAGGCCCGATCCCGGCGATGCGCAAGGCGATCTCCATGGTGCAGGTGCCCGAGTTGAAGGTGCGCACCGGACGGCCGCCAAAATAGTCCGACAGCTGTGCTTCGAACGCCTGCACCTGTGGCCCGCTGGTGATCCAGCCGGAACGCAGAACATCGCCGACCGCCGAAATGGTGGCTTCATCAATGGTCGGTTTGGAAAACGGCAGGAAGGGCTGTTGGCTCATGACGAAGAAGGCATCCGTTTCAGGTAGGCAATGAAAAATAGACGTGTCAGTAGGGCATGGTTGCACGCCGAGACTGAATATAGCCTGTCATCCATGAACGATTCGTCATGCAGCAGGCAAAAAAATGCCGCTTGAGAAAGCGGCATTTTTTATGAAGGCAGTTGTTACTCGGTCACAGCATTCTTCGCCAGGATGGCGTTAGCCAGTTCCATGTCCGTGGCTTGGAGGCCAGGGTTATCGGCGCGGACCTTCTGCATGGCCGCTTCCAGATACGGGCCGCGAATGCCGCCGTCGCTGGCGACGAAGCTGCCCGCGTCGTCCTGGGCGGCGACTACCAGCTTGTGGTCCTTGAACGTCAGGTAAGTCGAACCAGTGGTGGCGCCCGACGAGATGACATTACGCCAGAAGCTATCGGCCATGGCTGAGCCGACAGGTAGGGAAAGCACAGCGAGGGTTGCGACAGCATATTTGAGACGCATGATGGGTGACTCCGGTGGGTTATCTGTACGTTTTGATTGTAGTTAACCCGATCCAGTTCCATCACTGACTAAACAGTTTCAACCTTTAAAATCACCCCATCCTGCCCAACCACGCGGACTTGAGCGCCCACGGGCGCGTCTGCACCGGTGACCATCCACACGCCATCGCCGACTTTGACTTTGCCGCGGCCATCCACAATGGCTTGATGCACCACGAAAGTGCGCCCCACCAACTCCGAACCGCGCTCGTTCAACCCCGGTTGATCGCTGGCCTTGGCACTGCTGCGTTGGCGTTTCCACCAGTACACGGCGGTCAGTATCGACAACACTGCAAACAGCAGCAGTTGCCATTCCAGCCCCAGCGGTGGGAACAGGAACTTGATCACGCCCACGGCGGCGGCGGCGATGCCCATCCAGAGCAGGTAGCCTCCGGCACCGAACACCTCGAGAATCAACAGCACGGTGCCCAGCGCCAGCCAGTCCCAGAACGACAAATGCAGCAAAAAGTCCCACATGGTGTTGGCCTCAGCCTTTCTGGTTGCCGAAGGTTGCCTTGACGATTTCGCCGATACCGCCTACGGCGCCAATCACCTGGCTGGCTTCCAGCGGCATCAGGATGACCTTGCTGTTGTTGGCCGATGCAAGCTTGCCCAGGGCGTCGATGTATTTTTGCGCGACGAAGTAGTTCACCGCCTGCACGTTGCCCGACGCAATGGCTTCGGACACCACTTGTGTCGCCCGTGCTTCGGCTTCGGCCTGACGCTCGCGTGCCTCGGACTCCAGGAACGCGGCCTGGCGGCTACCTTCGGCCTCAAGGATCTGCGCCTGCTTCTTGCCTTCGGCTGTCAGGATCGCCGACGCCCGCAGGCCTTCGGCTTCGAGGATTTGCGCACGTTTGATCCGCTCGGCTTTCATTTGGCCGGACATGGCGGCCATCAGGTCGGCGGGCGGGCTGATGTCCTTGATCTCGATACGAGTGATCTTGATGCCCCATGGCGCGGTGGCTTCATCCACGGTGCGCAGCAGTTTTTCATTGATGCCGTCACGCTGGCTCAGCATGGCGTCCAGTTCCATGGAGCCGAGCACGGTGCGGATATTGGTCTGCAGCAGGTTGCGGATAGCATGTTCGAGGTTGTTGACCTCATAGGCGGCCTGGGCGGTGTTGACCACCTGGAAGAAGCACACGGCATCGATCTGCACGGTGGCATTGTCGGCGGTGATGACTTCTTGAGGCGGGATATCCAGCACGCTTTCCATCACGTTGATCTTGCGACCGATGCGGTCCATGACCGGGATGATGATATTCAGGCCGGGTTTTAAAGTATTGGTGTAGCGGCCGAAACGCTCGACGGTCCATTGGTAGCCCTGGGGCACCACTTTGAACCCCATGAACAGGATGGCGATGGCCAAGCCCACAAAAAGAAGCAGTACGGTTCCGATCTGCATAGCGATTCCCTATCTGAAGGTGTCAGTGAATGACATTAGGCCGATTGTAACGGTCTGGACACGGATAAAGACGGTTTCATGGCCCAACAAACAAAGGATTTGTTTCTGAATCCCCTGGCGTGACCCGCAATACCTCCGTCATCGTGGTCAGGCCGGCCTTCACTTTCTCGACGCCGGCCATGCGCAGGCTGCTCATGCCCTGCGCCAGTGCCTCACGGCGCAGCGCTTGTACGTCCGCACCCGGGGTGACCAGCGCTTGGAGTGCCGGGTCCATGAGCATGATTTCATACAGCCCGGCCCTGCCTCGATAACCGCTGTCACGGCATTGCGCACAGCCGACGGCTTCGCAGCCGTCAACGTCCGCCTGGCCCAGCGGGCGCTTGCAGTGGCTGCACAGCAGCCGCACCAGGCGCTGCGCCATCACACCTATGAGCGTGGCTTTGATCAAATAGTGAGCAACGCCCAATTCCTGCAGGCGGCTGATGGCGCTGGGTGCATCGTTGGTGTGCAAGGTCGAGAAAACCAGGTGACCGGTCAGCGCGGCCTGGATAGCCATCTCTGCGGTCTCCTGGTCGCGAATTTCGCCGATCATGATGATGTCCGGGTCCTGGCGCAGCAGGGCGCGGATGCCGCTGGCGAACGTGAGGTCGATGTTGTGCTGGACCTGCATCTGGTTGAAGGCCGGCTCGACCATTTCAATCGGGTCTTCCACCGTGCACAGGTTGACCTCCCGGGTCGCCAGTTGCCTGAGGGTGGTGTAGAGGGTGCTTGTCTTGCCCGAGCCGGTGGGGCCGGTGACGAGGATGATGCCGTGGCTGCGTCGCGTCATGGCGTGCCAGCGCTGCTGGTCGGCGTTGGACAAACCCAACTGGTCAAAATCCTTGAGCAGCACCTGTGGGTCGAAAATTCGCATCACCAGTTTTTCGCCGAATGCCGTGGGCAGGGTCGAAAGCCGCAATTCCACTTCGACACCCGCAGGGTTCCTGGTTTTGACGCGGCCATCCTGGGGTTTGCGTTTTTCGGCCACGTTCATTCGCCCCAGGCTTTTCAGGCGGCTGACCACGGCCATGGTGACCTGTGGGGGAAATTGATAGACGTCATGCAGCAGCCCGTCAATGCGAAAGCGCACCCGGCCCTGGTCGCGGCAGGGCTCGATATGGATATCGCTGGCTCGTTGGCCAAAGGCGTATTGCAGCAGCCAGTCGACGATGTTGACGATATGCGCGTCGTTGGCATCCGGCTCCTTGTCGCTGGCGCCGAGGCTGAGCAAGTCGAGATTGCCAGGCGTCGTCATCTTTTCATCCGCACCGCTGACGGACTTGGCTAAACGGTAAAACTCGTTGATACAGCGCTGGATATCGCTGGGGTTGGCAACCACGCGCTTGATCGTGCGTCTGAGCACCTGGGACAGTCCGGCTTCCCAGGTGGTGACATGGGGTTGGGCACTGGCGATCGTCACGCTGTGGGTATCGACGGCGACTGCAAGAATGCCGTGGCGCTGGGCAAAGGCGTAGGACATCAACGGCACCACGGCTGCCACATCAATCTTCAACGGGTCGATGCGCAGGTAAGGTTGGCCTACCTGCCGGGCCAGCCATTGGGTCAAGGTCTCCAGGCAAGGGCCCTGGGCTGCGATGCATTCCAAGGGATGCTGGCTGCCGGATGCTGGCGCTACCTTTTGCGCCGCCTGCGCCGTGATCAGCCCTTGCTCGACCAACGCCGGCAACAATTGCTGCAGTTTCAAGGGGTGATCGTGAGCGGCGACGGACATGCAGGTTTTCCTGGGGCTTGGGGGGTAATCCCAGGCTAGCCAGTTGCTGAAGATCCTGCTGGCGCGTGTATTGCCGGTTTTTACTGGGCCATCGCTGCCAACGCTTGAGGCCGCTCGGAATCAGCCGACCACAGCTCCAGGGTGCAGACGCTGATCAGGTTTCGAATCTTTTCACCGATCACCTGGGCGCGGTGCCAGCTCAGGCCGGTCATCACGATATCAATGCTCAGCAGGTCGGCTTCCCGGTTCATGCTGACCTGGGTGGGCGTGAGCAATTGCAGCGCGAAGTAGTTCAGTACCCGGCACAGCACGTCCGGTTCAGCCTCGGCGACGATGCGATAGTGCGCCTGGCAGTGGCTGCTATTGGCGGCCCACGCATCGACGCGGGTGGCGGGGTAGGCGGTTTCGACGGCATGCATGCTGACTCTCCAGTTTCGACTGGAGAAATTTTTACATTCGCCTCGGGAGATTTCTTATCTAAAATAAGCCTTTTTGGCGATAAATAGACCAAAACGATTCAAGATAAGCCTATTCATGGGTACTTTTATGCACAATGAGTTGGACGCCTACGACCGCCGCATCCTGGCCTTGCTGCAAGAGGATGCCTCGCTCTCCAGTGCACAGATTGCCGAACAGGTCGGCCTGTCGCAGTCGCCATGCTGGCGGCGTATTCAGCGGCTCAAGGAGGAGGGCGTGATCCGCGGCCAGGTCACCCTGCTGGACCGCAAGAAAATCGGGCTCAACACGCAGATTTTCGCCGAAGTCAAACTCAACGCCCACGGTCGTTCCAATTTCACCGAGTTCACCGAGGCGATTCGCGGGTTCCCGGAAGTGTTGGAGTGCTATGTGCTGATGGGGGCGGTGGATTTTCTGCTGCGTATCGTCACCTCGGATATCGAGGCGTACGAGCGGTTTTTCTTTGAGAAGTTGTCGATGGTGCCGGGGATTCAGGAGGTCAACTCGATTGTGGCGCTGTCGGAGATCAAGTCCACCACCAGCCTGCCAGTATTGCGCTGACAGGGAGGGCCTCATCGCGGGCAAGCCCGCTCCCACAGCAAATGTGGGAGCGGGCTTGCCCGCGATAGCGATTACAGGCGCAGAAGGGTCTTCCAGGCACGATTCTGATAAACCGCAATCGCCTGGTGCATACGCGCATCCAGCGATTCATCGGTAATCGGCTGGTTTGCCAAGTGCGCCAGCTTGTTCAGCTCGCCGTACAAACGGTCCAGTTCAGGAATGTCCACCACATGGCGCGCATGGTGCAGCCAGGCCTGGATGCGTTCGATGCGCGGCAGTTGCTCGGCCAGGTCTTCCGGCTGTTGCTGGTAGCGCTGCAATTGCAAGGCGACGGCGTCGTCGGCCAGCAGGCGTGGCAGCCAGTTGGTAATTTGTGCAGCGCCCTGACGGTTGCCACGCACGTTACGTTCGGCCGTCCAGGCGCGGGCCAGCAGCCAGCGCGAGAGGTTGAGTGAGAATAGGCCCCAGCGCACGTCTTGCAGCTCTTCGATGAACTGTTCCGGCGCGGCTTTGCGAATGTCTTCATCGTCGTCACCGGCCTGGACCAGCGGGCGCCAGTCTTCCAGCAACGCATCCAGGGCGCTGCGCAGTTCGCTGGTGGATTGGCGTGGCGCGGCCTGGCCGAGGCTGCCGATCAGGGCGCGCAATTCACCGAGGTTCTCGACCCAGTCTTGCAGCAGGCGCCAGTGGCCATTGAAGCGGTATTGCTCGGCCAGGCGCTGGCTGCTGCCCAGCAGGTGCCACAGGATCGCGGCGAAGGCGTCGTCCAATGGCATTTCGGCGTGGATCTGTGGCGCCGGCAGGCTCAGGGAGTAGCTGCTGGCGTCATACAGGCGATAGCCGCGTTCGGCCTTGCTGATGTCGCACGGCATCAGGGCCAGGGTTGCGGCCAGCTCGGCGGCCAGCTCCAGCAGGGCCGCCGGTTCGCCTTCGCGCAGTTCCAGCTCCAGCTCGCAGATTTCTTCTTTCTGCTTGCCGACTACCACGTGGCCCAGGTCCAGGGCGGCTTCGATCACCACCTTGGCCTTGCCACGGCCCCAGGCGATCTCGGCGCGTTCACGCACGAAGTCGGTGGTGAAGATCGGCTTGAGGGTCTTTTTGTCCAGCTCGGCCAGTTGCTCGGGCCAGCACTCGCCATCGAGTTTCTTCACATCGAGCTTGGCTTTGGGCAGGTCCCAGTTGTATTCGTTGCGTTCCGACAAGCCGGCGACGCTTTGGCCGCGGGTCTTGAGGGTCTGGATGATGTCGTCACCGTCCTTGCGCAGGCGCAGGGCAACCTTGGCCTGGGCCAGGTCTCGCTCGGGGGTGTCGAAGTACTGGTTCATCAACTCACGGCGTTCCCAGCCACTTTTGTTGCGTTTTTTCAGTAACGGGTGCTCACGCAGCGCGGCGAGTGTTTCGCGGCTGACGCGTAGCTTGATTTCGGTTTCTTTCTGCATGGCCGGAAAATCCAGGATCGGGAGCGCAGCCGGGGAAAAGTGTGGCTGCCAAGGTCGTGCAGTGTACAGGAGTGAGCCCGGCAACGTGCCGCAACGGTTTATTGTGTTGCGCAGATGCCTCTATAGTGAGGTTCATCCGGGAAGTTGGGAGACCGCGCATGCCGTTACCGTCCATGAAAGAGCAGTTCGCCGCCTTGATCGCCGCGCCGTCGGTGAGCTGCACCCAGGCGTCTCTCGACCAGAGCAACCGCCCGGTGATTGACCTGCTCGCCGCTTGGCTGGGCGACCTGGGCTTTGCCATCGATATCCAACAAGTCAGCCCCGGCAAGTTCAACCTGTTGGCCAGTTTCGGCAGCGGCCCCGGTGGCTTGGTGTTGGCGGGGCATAGCGATACCGTGCCGTATGACGCGGCGCTGTGGAACACCGACCCGCTCAAGCTGACGGAAGTCGACGGCCGCTGGGTAGGGCTGGGCAGTTGTGACATGAAGGGGTTCTTCGCACTGGTTATCGACGCGGTGTTGCCGCTGCTGGACCAACCCTTCAAGCAACCGCTGTTGATCCTTGCCACCTGTGACGAGGAAAGCTCTATGTCCGGTGCCCGTGCGCTGGCCGAGGCGGGGCGCCCATTAGGTCGTGCAGCTGTGATCGGCGAGCCGACCGGGCTCAAGCCGATCCGCCTGCACAAGGGCGTGATGATGGAACGCATCGAGATCCTCGGGCGCAGTGGCCACTCGTCGGACCCCAGCCTGGGCCACAGCGCCCTGGAAGCCATGCATGACGCCATCGGCGAATTGCGCGGCCTGCGCCTGGCCTGGCAGCGCGAGTACCGCAACGCGCAATTCAGCGTGCCGCAGCCGACGATGAACTTCGGCTGCATTCACGGCGGCGACAACCCCAACCGCATCTGCGGCCAGTGCTCCCTGGAGTTCGACCTGCGCCCCCTTCCGGGCATGGACCCCGAGGTGCTGCGCGCCGCGATCCGCCAGAAGCTCGAACCCCTGGCCGAGCGGCATAAGGTCAAGATCGACTACGCGCCGTTGTTCCCCGAAGTGCCACCCTTTGAGCAGCCCGAAGACGCCGAGTTGGTGCGGGTGGCGGAGCGTTTGACCGGTCATCGTGCCGAAGCAGTAGCGTTCGGCACCGAAGCGCCTTATCTTCAGCGCCTTGGTTGCGAAACCCTGGTGCTCGGCCCTGGCGACATTGCCTGCGCCCACCAGCCTGGCGAGTACCTTGAAATGTCACGCTTGACGCCTACAGTGCGTCTATTGCGGGAACTGATCGAACACTACTGCCTGAAACCTGCATAAATTAACCCCTGCCCATTCGTACATAAGGAGAGTGAGCGTGTCGCCAAGCCTGTTCCGACGATAACCATCAGCCGCTGTGCGCTTTCACGATTGATCCTTTATTTGGCTGCTTTTTATTACAGGCCCAGGTGTTATGCCCGAATACGTCAACTGGCTTCGTCACGCTTCGCCCTACATCAACGCCCACCGCGACTGCACTTTTGTGGTCATGCTGCCCGGCGATGGTGTGGACCACCCCAACTTCGGCAATATCGTCCACGACCTGGTGCTGCTTCACAGCCTGGGAGTTCGCCTGGTGCTGGTGCACGGCTCGCGCCCGCAAATCGAAACCCGCCTTGAAGCACGCGGCCTTACCCCGGCTTACCACGAAGGCCTGCGCATCACCGATGCTGCGACGCTGGAGTGTGTGATCGACGCGGTGGGTCATTTGCGCATTGCCATCGAGGCGCGCTTGTCCATGGACATGGCGTCCTCGCCGATGCAGGGTTCGCGCCTGCGTGTGGCCAGCGGCAACCTGGTCACCGCACGGCCAATCGGCGTGCTTGAAGGCGTGGACTACCACCACACCGGCGAAGTGCGCCGGGTCGACCGCAAGGGCATCAACCGTCTGTTGGATGAGCGCTCTATCGTGCTGCTGTCGCCGTTGGGGTATTCGCCCACCGGCGAGATCTTCAACCTGGCCTGCGAAGACGTCGCCACCCGCGCCGCCATCGACCTGGGCGCCGACAAGTTGCTGCTGTTCGGCGCCGATCCCGGTCTGATCGATGAGAACGGCCGCCTGGTGCGTGAATTGCGCCCACAACAAGTACCCGCGCACCTGCAACGCCTGGGCAGCAACTATCAAGCCGAACTGCTCGATGCCGCTGCCGAAGCCTGCCGGGGTGGAGTAGGGCGCAGCCATATCGTCAGCTACGCCGAAGATGGTGCTTTGCTTACCGAACTGTTCACCCGCGATGGTGGCGGTACGCTGGTGGCCCAGGAGCAATTCGAACTGGTGCGCGAAGCGGCGATTGAAGACGTCGGCGGCTTGCTGGACCTGATCAGCCCGCTGGAAGAGCAGGGCATTCTGGTGCGCCGTTCGCGGGAAGTGCTGGAGCGTGAGATCGAGCAGTTCAGCGTGGTCGAGCGCGAAGGCATGATCATCGCCTGCGCGGCGCTGTATCAGATCGCGGATTCGGATGCGGGGGAGTTGGCGTGCCTGGCAGTGAACCCGGAGTACCGCCACGGCGCGCGAGGCGATGTGTTGCTCGAACGCATCCAGACCCGGGCACGCGCCCAGGGCTTGAAAACCCTCTTTGTACTCACCACGCGTACGGCCCATTGGTTCCGCGAACGCGGCTTTGTACCCAGCAGCGTGGACCGCCTGCCGTCGGCGCGCGCGTCGCTGTACAACTATCAGCGCAATTCGAAGATTTTCGAGAAGGCCCTGTAAAAGAGTACTGCTCTGTGTGGGAGCTGGCTTGCCTGCGATAGCGGCGCCTCGGTTTATCTGAAGGACCGAGTTGCTGGCATCGCAGGCAAGCCAGCTCCCACCAAAGACTGTATTTATTGTGTGATGAATTTGTCGGTCACATAGGCCGAATAATCCGGCAGCACCGTCTCCACCTTCCCCTGTTCCTTCAAGAACTTCGCCGTCTCCTCAATCGCCTTCGCCGTGCCACCCTTGAGCAGCGCAGCGGTTTGCTGTGCCTGCGCATCCGGAAACGTCGTACCGGCCAAGAGCTGCGGAATGTCGTCGGCATTTGAACCTGTCAGTTTGGCGATTTTTTGCACTGGCTCGGAATCCACCGTCCAGCTGTCTTTGTGGGCGGCATAGTCGGCAAAGGCATCCAGGGTAACTTTGGCGAACTTGGCCACTACGTCAGGATGTTTTTGCGCAAAATCCTTGCGCGCCACCCACACCTCAAATGTGGGTGCACCCCATTGGCCCACCTGCGCCGCGTCTGTCAGAGTCTTGCCGCTCTTGCGGATTTCGCCCAAGGCCGGGGACCACACAAAAGCCCCATCAATATCGCCGCGTTTCCACGCAGCGGCGATTTCGGCCGGTTGCAGGTTCACCACTTTGACTTGCTGGGTGTTCAGACCCCAGTGTTTCAGCGCGCCGAGCAGGCTGTAATGGGAGGTCGAGACGAACGGAGTGGCGATGGTTTTGCCGATCAAGTCCTGGGGGTTATCGATGCCACTACCGTTGCGCACCACCAGGGCTTCAGAAGCGTTGATCTGTGCCGATACGATAAACGCCACAATCGGCAGGTTGCGCGAGGCCGCCGCCGCGAGCGGGCTGGAGCCGAGGTTGCCGATTTGTACATCACCCGAAGCGATGGCCGTGACCACCTCCGGCCCGCTGTTGAAGCGGCGCCAGGCGATTTTCTCGCCAATGGCTTTTTCGTAGAGGCCGTCGGCCTGGGGAACCTTGCTGGGATCAATGCCGGTCTGGTAGCCCACCGTCAGGTCGGCGGCATTGACACCAAAAGAAAGTAATAGCGATACAAAAACTGTAACAAATTGACGGGAGGATGTGCGTTTGGCCATGATGGCGTCGCCTTTTTGATCGTGAGTGACGTATGCAACCGTACGGCCACACTAATCGATCTAAAAAAGCACCAGTAAATACCCTTTAGGAATTAGCTTATGGAGCGGCGCGTCTATCCTGACCGGCCAGCTTCACGGAAAGCCTTATTCCTGGATCGTATGAAAAAGAATGAAATAATTCTTTTTGGGTGTATGAAAAACTCATTACCCTGCAGGGACCAAATCAACTGCGATTAGACGAAGGTAGTAGACACACAAGGTTACGATTGACTTGGTGGTCACTATCTGGCGCTAATCGCGCATCTGTGGATCTAGGGCGTCAGACCCGAGACCAAAGAAATACAAAAATTAGAAATGAGAGGAGCGGTACATGAAGAAGTCCACCTTGGCTGTGGCTGTAACGTTGGGCGCAATCGCCCAGCAAGCAGGCGCTGCCGGTTTCATCGAAGACAGCAAGGCCACACTGGGCCTGCGTAACTTCTACATCAACACCGATAACCGCGAAGGCGCTGGTGCGAACAAGAACGAAGAGTGGGGCCAAGGCTTCGATCTGCGTTTCATCTCCGGTTACACCCAAGGCACCGTCGGCTTCGGTCTGGACGCTATCGGCCTGCTGGGTGTTCGCCTGGATTCCGGCGGTGGCACCAACGGCGCGACTGCCAGCTCCTACGGCGGCACGATCTTCCCGAGCAAGTCCAATGGCGAAGCCGTTGATAACTACTCCAGCCTGGGCCTCACTGCCAAAGCCAAGATCTCTCAAACCGAACTGAAGTTGGGTACCTTGCAGCCCAAGCTGCCGGTCATCGTCACCAACGATGGTCGTATGCTGCCGCAAACCTTCCAAGGTGGCCAGATCACCTCTAGCGACATCAAGGACCTGACCCTGGTTGCTGGCCAGATCGAAAAGGCCAAGGGCCGTAACTCCAGCAACAACGAAAGCCTGTCCATTTCCGGCGCCAACAGCCGCGGTGTGAACTGGCGTTCGAGCAACAAGTTCTACTACGCCGGTGGCGACTACAAGATCACCAAGGATCTGACCGCCCAGTACTACTACGGCAACCTGGAAGATTTCTACAAGCAACACTTCCTGGGCCTGACCCACAACTGGGCTATCGGCCCTGGCGTGTTGAAGTCTGACCTGCGCTACTTCAACAGCTCCGACGATGGCAACAACGGTAACCAGTCCGCTTACTTCTCGACGGGCAACTACGGCGGCGTGAACTCCGGTCGTGGCAAAGTCGACAACAACCTGTACAGCGGCCTGTTCCTGTACTCGGTCGCCGGTCACACCTTTGGTGGCGGTTATCAGGTCAGTAACGGTAGCAGCGATTTCCCTTGGCTGAACCAGGGTGACGGCTCGTCGGCTTACATCACAACCGACATGCAAATCCAGAAGTTCGCCCGTGCCGGCGAGCGTACCTGGCAAGCTCGCTACTCCTATGACTTCGCCAAAGTCGGCGTACCTGGCCTGACCGCCGGTGTGGTTTACCTGAAAGGTGATCATATCGACACCGTCTCCAGCAACCGTACCGAGTTCACCGGCCAGTCCGAGTGGGAGCGTGACATCACTGTCGCCTACGTCGTACCGGAAGGTCCGCTGAAGAACGTCGGCGTGGCGTGGAAAAACGCTATGTGGCGCAGCGACATCGCCAACGCGCGTAACCAGGACGAAAACCGCTTGATCGTCAGCTACTCGATCCCGCTGTTGTAAGACTGTAAAACCTTGCCCGGCGCAATGCCGGGCAAGGTGTCTTGCTGTTCAAGTCGGGCTCAACCCCTGCAAGCCCTTCCTGAATCCCTCTTTTTTGCAGCGTCTCAAGGCCTTCTCGAACCTTGAAGGCGATGTTGGCCTCAGGCCGTTCCCAAGTCCAATGAACTGATTTTTAATATTCCTTTATCGTCTAGATAAATCGATATTTATTCTTTTTAAATCACAAAAAATCCATGCACAGTGGGCTCCATAAGCACTCAACAGGAGCCACACCATGAGCCTAAGACTGGGCGACATCGCCCCCGACTTCGAACAGGATTCCAGCGCCGGCAAGATTCGCTTCCACGAATGGCTGGGCGACAGCTGGGGTGTGCTGTTTTCCCACCCTGCGGACTTCACCCCGGTGTGCACCACCGAGCTGGGTTTTACCGCCAAGCTCAAGGATGAATTCGCCAAACGTGGCGTCAAGGCCATCGCCCTGTCGGTAGATCCGGTGGACTCGCATCACAAGTGGATCGACGACATCAACGAGACCCAGAACACCGTGGTCAACTTCCCGATCCTGGCCGATGCAGACCGCAAGGTCTCGGACCTCTACGACCTGATCCACCCGAATGCCAGCGATACTCTCACCGTGCGCTCCTTGTTCGTGATCGACCCGAACAAGAAGATCCGCCTGACCATCACCTACCCGGCCAGCACCGGGCGTAATTTCCATGAAATCCTGCGGGTGATCGACTCGCTGCAGCTGACCGACAACCACAAGGTGGCAACACCGGCCAACTGGCAGGATGGGGATGAGGTGGTCATCGTGCCGTCACTCAAGGACGAGGAAGAGATCAAGAAACGCTTTCCCAAGGGCTATCGCGCGGTGAAGCCGTACCTGCGTCTTACCCCACAACCCAATCGTTAAGGCTTATATCGCCATCGCGGGCAAGCCCGGCTCCCACAGTTGACCGCATTCCCCTGTGGGAGCGGGGCTTGCCCGCGATGGCGGCCTCATGAACAGCACAGGCTTCAAGTTGCAAACCGTCTCACACAGCAGGGGTTTTCAGGCCGTTTCGACGGCCTTTTTTTTCGCCTGGCGATTGGTTAAACGCTTATGTATTTATGGAATAAACAAATGAATAAATAAGATTTATAGATATATAAATCTGCTGATAAGGTCTATCCCATCTTGGCGCCATCGCCGTACAGCGAACCGCCGACACTTGCTCAAGGAATCTCCTGCATGCTGGTCGTAACACTTGGAGGCAGTCCCAGCCAGCGTTCCCGCTCCGGGGTCTTGCTGGATAAAACCCGTCAGTGGCTGCAACAGCAGGGCGTGGAAGTAGTGAGTTACCAGGTACGGGACTTCCCGGCTGAAGACTTGCTGCACGCACGCTTCGACAGCCCCAAGGTCATTGACCTGCTGCAACAAGTCGCCAATGCCGACGGCCTGGTGATCGCCACGCCGGTGTACAAGGCGTCGTTTTCCGGGGCGTTGAAAACCGTACTGGACCTGCTGCCGGAGCGTGCGCTGGCCCATAAGGTGGTGTTGCCGATGGCGACCGGCGGCAGCATCGCCCACATGCTGGCGGTGGACTACGCCCTGAAGCCGGTGCTGTCGGCCCTCAAGGCCCAGGAATTGCTCCACGGTATTTTTGCCGAAGACAGCCAGATCGCCTATGGCGAGGGCAGTGTCCAGGCGCAGTTGGTGCCGGTACTCGAACAGCGTCTGCACGAAGCCCTGGAGCAGCTCTACAGCGCCATGGCGCGCCGGCCAAAACCGCTGGACCCTGACGTATTGAATGAACGTTTGTTGAGTGCTCGCTGGAGCATTTGAGCCTCACCCCAGAAACCTGGAAACACTCACCTTACTCAGCCGACAACGGCCAAGCAGGTGCAGCCAAAACCTTAATCGCACAGTTGGAGAGAGCGCCATGCGCACTGTCATCTTGCGTCGTGGTCTGGTCGCACTCTTTGCTGCGGCTGTGTCCTTCGGCGCCATCGTTCAAGCCCAAGCCGCCGAGACCTTGCGGATCGGTTATCAGAAGTACGGCACCCTGGTGCTGCTCAAGGCCAAGGGCACCCTGGAAAAGCGCTTGGCCGACCAAGGCGTGCAGGTGCAGTGGACCGAGTTTCCCGGTGGCCCGCAATTGCTCGAGGGCCTGAACGTCGGCTCCATCGACTTCGGCGTTACTGGCGAAACCCCACCGGTGTTTGCCCAGGCGGCTGGCGCCGATCTGCTCTACGTCGCCTACGAACCACCCGCGCCTGCCAGCGAAGCGATCCTGGTGCCCAAGGATTCGCCGATCAAATCGGTGGCCGAGCTCAAGGGTAAAAAGGTCGTGCTCAACAAAGGCTCCAACGTGCACTACCTGCTGGTGCGTGCCTTGGAAGACGCCGGCCTCAACTACACCGACGTGAAGACCGTGTTCCTGCCGCCCGCCGATGCCCGTGCTGCGTTCGAGCGTGGCAGCGTGGACGCCTGGGTGATCTGGGACCCGTACCAGGCCGCCGCCGAGAAGCAACTACAAGCGCGCACCCTGCGAGACGGCACCGGGATTGCCGACAACCATCAGTTTTACCTGGCCACCAAACCCTACGCCGAACAGCACCCGCAAGTGATCAAGGCGTTGGTGGAAGAGGTGCGTGCGGTAGGCGAATGGTCCAAGGCCAACCCGCAGGAAGTGACTGAGCAGGTCGCCCCACTGCTCGGCCTGCCAGCAGATATCACCCTCACGTCGGTGAAACGCCAGGGCTACGGCGCGCTGTTCCTGACCCCGGAAGTGGTCGCCGCCCAGCAGAAAATCGCAGACACCTTCTACCAACTCAAATTGATCCCCAAGCCCTTGAGCATCAAGGACGTGATCTGGACGCCACCCGCCGCGGTTGCCAAAGCGCCGTAATCCGACTTCATTCAGGAGACAACTCCATGAGCCTCAATATTTTCTGGTTCCTGCCCACCCACGGCGACGGTCATTACCTTGGTACCGCCGAAGGCGCCCGCGCTGTCGACCACGGTTACCTGCAACAGGTGGCCCAGGCTGCCGACCGCCTGGGTTTCGGCGGGGTGTTGATCCCTACAGGTCGCTCTTGCGAAGACTCGTGGTTGGTGGCCGCCTCGCTGATCCCCGTGACCCAGCGCTTGAAATTCCTGGTTGCCCTGCGCCCTGGGATCATCTCCCCGACCGTGGCCGCGCGTCAGGCCGCGACCCTGGATCGCCTGTCTGGTGGCCGTGCGCTGTTCAACCTGGTCACCGGTGGCGATCCGGAAGAACTGGCTGGCGACGGATTGTTCTTAAGCCATGAAGAGCGCTACCAGGCGTCGGTGGAATTCACCCGCATCTGGCGCCGTGTGCTGGAAGGCGAGACCGTGGACTACGACGGCGAGCACATCAGCGTCAAAGGCGCAAAATTGCTCTACCCACCGATTCAACAGCCACGCCCGCCGCTGTATTTCGGGGGTTCCTCCGAAGCCGCCCAGGACCTGGCGGCCGAACAGGTCGAGATGGTGCTGACCTGGGGCGAGCCGCCGGCAGCCGTGGCGGAAAAGATCGCGCAGGTACGCGCCAAGGCCGCAAAACTGGGGCGCACGGTGCGCTTTGGTATTCGTTTGCATGTGATCGTGCGCGAGACCAACGACGAAGCCTGGAAAGCCGCCGACAAACTGATCTCCCACCTGGACGACGAGACCATCGCCCGCGCCCAGGCGTCCTTGGCGCGCTTCGATTCGGTGGGCCAGCAACGCATGGCAGCCTTGCACGGCGGTAGCCGTGACAACCTGGAAGTCAGCCCCAACCTGTGGGCTGGCGTCGGCCTGGTACGTGGCGGCGCAGGGACGGCGCTGGTGGGCGATGGCCCAACGGTTGCGGCGCGGGTCAAGGAGTACGCGGACCTGGGTATCGATACCTTTATCTTCTCCGGTTATCCACACCTGGAAGAGTCGTATCGGGTCGCCGAGCTGTTGTTCCCGCACCTGGATATCGAACGTCCCGAGCTGCCAAAAAGCGCCGGCTACGTCAGCCCGTTTGGCGAGATGGTGGCCAACGACATCCTTCCCAAAGCTGCGTCGCAGAGCTGAGGCGCCGTTATGGACTTAGAAAAAATCAGCCATCGCGTGGCGCCTTGGGTGCTGCCGATCTTATTGCTGGCGGTGTGGCAGTTGTCGGTGTCGGCGGGTTGGTTGTCGACGCGCATTCTGCCAGCGCCGAGTGCGGTGATCGAAGCCGGGGTGAACCTGGTGGTCAGCGGCGAAATCTGGACGCACCTGGCCATCAGCGGCTGGCGCGCCGGTCTGGGCTTTGTGATCGGTGGCAGCATCGGTCTGGCCCTGGGCTTTATCACCGGCTTGTCGAAGTGGGGCGAACGCTTGCTCGACAGCTCGGTGCAGATGATCCGCAACGTGCCGCACCTGGCGCTGATTCCGCTGGTGATCCTGTGGTTCGGCATTGATGAGACCGCGAAAATTTTCCTGGTGGCCCTGGGTACCTTGTTCCCGATCTACCTGAACACTTACCACGGCATCCGCAATGTCGACCCGGCACTGGTGGAAATGTCGCGCAGCTATGGCTTGTCCGGTTTCAGCCTGTTCTGGCAAGTGATCCTGCCGGGCGCGCTGCCGTCGATCCTGGTGGGGGTGCGCTTTGCCCTGGGCTTCATGTGGCTGACGCTGATTGTGGCGGAAACCATCTCGGCCAGCTCCGGCATCGGTTACCTGGCGATGAATGCCCGTGAATTCCTGCAAACCGACGTGGTGGTGCTGGCCATCGTCATGTACGCCATCCTCGGCAAACTGGCCGACCTGGCAGCCCGCGGGCTGGAGCGTGTGTGGCTGCGCTGGCACCCGGCGTATCAAGTCAAAGGAGGTGCAGCATGACGGCTCAACAACCTCCGCGTCTGTTGAAGGGTATCCCGCTGGCGGTGCGCAAATTGCGCAAGGCCTTTGGTACCCGCCAAGTGCTCAAAGAGATTGACCTGCATATTCCCGCGGGGCAGTTCGTGGCCGTGGTCGGTCGCAGTGGTTGCGGCAAAAGTACCTTGCTGCGCCTGTTGGCGGGGCTGGACAAAGCCAGTGGCGGCGAGCTGCTGGCCGGCTCCGCGCCACTGCACGAAGCGATTGAAGATACGCGGTTGATGTTCCAAGAAGCGCGCTTGCTGCCATGGAAGAAGATCATCGATAACGTCGGCCTGGGCCTCAAGGGCGACTGGCGGCCCAAAGCGCTGGATGCGCTGGAAGCGGTTGGCCTGGCCGAGCGCGCCAATGAATGGCCGGCGGCGTTGTCCGGTGGCCAGAAACAGCGCGTGGCACTCGCACGGGCGTTGATCCATCAGCCGCGCCTGTTGCTGCTTGATGAGCCGCTGGGCGCACTGGATGCCCTGACCCGCATCGAGATGCAGCAACTGATCGAAAACCTGTGGCGCAAGCACGGTTTCACGGTGTTGCTGGTGACCCACGACGTCAGCGAAGCCGTGGCGATTGCCGACCGCGTGATTCTGATTGAAAACGGCGAAATCGGCCTCGACCTGAACATCGACCTGCCACGCCCACGGGCCCGTGGCTCACACCGCCTGGCCGCGCTGGAAGCCGAAGTGCTCAACCGCGTGCTGTCGCTACCCGGTTCCCCACCGGAACCCGAACCTGTTTCACCGCTGCCGACGCAATTGCGTTGGGCTCAATAACTCACACAGGAAAAACACCATGACTATTAAAGCCATCAACGTGCGTAACCAGTTCAAAGGCACCATCAAGGAAATCGTGGTCGGCGACGTGCTGTCGGAAATTGACGTGCAGACCGCGTCCGGCATTGTCACCTCGGTAATCACCACCCGTTCGGTCAAGGAGTTGGAGCTGGTGATCGGCAGTGAAGTGATTGCCTTCGTGAAATCCACTGAGGTGTCGATTGCCAAGTTGTGATTGGCGTCGCCCTTGAGATTGCTATCGCAGGCAAGCCCACATTTTGATGTGTGAACGCATTCAAATGTGGGAGCTGGCTTGCCTGCGATGAGCATAGGTATCTACACAACTTCGGCACGACGCTAAATCTGTGGCGAGGGAGCTTGCTCCCGTGACGGCCTGGCAGCCGACACAGATATAACTGATGCCCTGCGATCCAATGTGGGAGATTCTATGGTTGGGGGGAAGCCCCTAAACCCGCTTTTGATTGGTACTCGCTCTGGTTTTTCATGAGCGAAAAGGCGATACGCGCTAACTTGCGGGCGATGATGACCAGGGCTTGAGTTG